>NZ_DGNN01000016.1:0-279869 GCF_002388965.1 Leisingera sp. UBA4491
ACCAGCGGGGGGCAGGTCACGCGCAATATGCTCGGGAGAAAAATGCCGAACAGGTCGTCGATCGTATGACGGCCCGCCTGCAGATGGGCTATTGGCACTTTAAGCCGCCAATCGGTTACAAGAGAAAAAAGGTCAAAGGCCATGGGAAAATGTTTGTTCCCGATGAACCTTACGCCAGTATCGTCAAGGAAGCTCTCGAAGGCTACGCGGTTGGGAGGTTTCAAACCCCTGCTGAGGTTTCAAGTTTTCTTAGGGGGCATCCGTTGATGCAGCCAAAGATCCAGGGCAAAAAGTACCCGTTCAAGGACCCAGTGTCTCTACTAACCAATCGGATCTATACGGGCTTCTTTGAGTATCCCAAATGGGAGGTTCGGTTCATGCGCGGTCAACATGAACCTCTGATTTCCATGGAAATGTACAACCGAATTCAAGACAGGTTGTCTGGCCGGGCCATATCTCCGATCAGGAAGGACATCAAATACGATTTTCCGCTAAGGGGGTTCCTGCAGTGTGACTCTTGCGGTCACCATCTTACGGCGGCGTGGTCAAAGGGTCGGTCAAAAATGTATGGCTACTACGCTTGTCATAACAAAGCGTGCCCCGACAGACGTAAGTCTATCCGCAAGGAAAAGGTGGAGGGGGAATTTTCCGAGGCGTTGAAACAGCTGGAGCCGTCTCAAGAGGTGTTGGATGTCGCAAGGTGCATGTTGAAGGATATCTGGGACAACCGCCAAGGGCAGGTGGCTCAGTCCCAAAAGGAAATTGAAAACCAGATTGCTGAACTGGAGCGCGACAGTGAAGCAATGTTGGACAGAATTATCTCTGCGAGCGACACAAGAGTTATCGAAGCGTATGAAAAGCGCTTGGCCAAGCAGACGATGAAGCAGGAAGAGCTCAAGCGGAAGTTGGAGGACTTCGAAGTTCCGCAAAGGAATTTTGAGGAGATGTTCGAACCGGTCGCCGAAATCCTGTCAAGGCCTTGGAAAGTATGGAAAAATAGTGACTGCAGGGGTAAGAAGGCGCTGCTTAGAATGCTGTTTGTTCAGGAAGCAAGTTACTCGTCTAAAGCAGGGCTTCGAACCGGCGAATTGTCGTTTCCATTCAAAGTCTTAAGTGACAGATATTCTCTGAATGAAGTTTTGGTGGAGCCTAGGGGAGTCGAACCCCTGACCTCTTGCATGCCATGCAAGCGCTCTCCCAACTGAGCTAAGGCCCCAAACCTGTCCGCTTTTCAGTGTCCGTTCCGTTGCCGGTGCGGCCCGTCTTGCGGTGTGAGCGTCGTTTACGGGACGGCGGCGCGGGCTGCAAGCGGAAAATGCGCCGGTGTCTGATTTTTTTCCGCCCCTCCCCGGAGCGCGGTCCGGGGAAGGCCAAACGCTTCCCCGAACAGCTTGAATTGCCTCAGGAATCGTCGTCCGGCGACGACATGTCGGCAATATCGTCCAGCGAGACGTTGTCGTCATCATCGTCATCATCCAGGACATCATCGCCCAGATCGACATCAACGTCGTCGTCATCATCCAGGACCACGTCATCCGTGTCCATGTTCTCTTTGGCCTTCAGGGTTGCCGCGTCTTCGGCATCCGCCTCGATCATCCGGGTCTTACCGGTATCCAGCTCCACGACCTCGCCGGTGTAGGGGCTGACGATCGGGTTCTTGTTCAGGTCATAAAAGCGCTTTCCAGTGGTAGGGCAGACGCGCTTTACACCCCATTCTTCCTTGGGCATGTGGATCCCCTTGATTTACTGGTGAGTCGTATCGACGATTCCGGTGCCTTGCCATATGAGGGGGGGCACTGTCAAAGCCTTTGCCTGGAAGGGGGCGTGCATGGCCGATTATCACCTGCCCGGAGATCCGCCGGTGCCGCTGACCCTGCGCCGGTCGGGGCGGGCGCGGCGGATTAGCCTGCGGATTTCCTCGCTCGACGGGCGGGTGACGCTGACCCTGCCCAAAAGCCTGCCGGAACGCGCCGCGCTGGCCTTCGCCGAGGAAAAGGCCGACTGGATCCGCGGCCATCTGCAAAAGCACCCCGAGGCGGTGCAGGCGGAGTTTGGCGCGCTGCTGCCAATCGACGGCCAGGACCGGGTGGTCGAGCGTGCCAAAGGGCGGCGGATCCAGCTGGAGGCGGGGCGGATTGCTGTGCCGGGGGACCGCCCGGCACGGCCGCTGCAGCGCTACCTGAAGGAGCTGGCGCGCAACCGTCTGGCAGAGGCCTCCGATTTCTATGCCGCGCGGCTCGGTAAGGGCTACAGCCGCTTGACCCTGCGCGACACCCGTTCGCGCTGGGGCTCCTGCACGGCGGACGGCGCGCTGATGTATTCCTGGCGGCTGATCCTGGCACCGCCTGCGGTGCTGCGCTACGTGGCCGCCCATGAGGTCGCGCATCTTGCGGAAATGAACCACTCGCAGGCGTTCTGGGACACGGTGGAGCGGATCCACGGGCGCTGGCAAGCCCCCCGCGCCTGGCTGCGGGAAAACGGCGCCAGCCTGCACCGCTACCGGTTCGGCGAATGAACGCAGTGCTTTGCGGGCCGGGCCGCGCGGGCTAAGCTCGCATCATGTTTCCGTTCCCAGTTGCCCCGGTTCCTGAGGCCAGCCCGTGTCAGACAAACCGCAAAGACGCCTTGCTGCCATCTTCGTGCTGGATATCGCCGGCTTCAGCCGCCTGATGGCCGAGGATGACGCCGGCACGCTGAACCAGGTTCTGGCGCAGCAGCAAAGCCTGATCGCCCCGGCGATCCGCGGCCGTCAGGGCCGGATCGTCAAGCTGATGGGCGACGGGGTGCTGGCCATCTTTCCCAGTGTGATCTCGGCGGTGGAGGCCGCGGCGGAGGTGCAGGCCGGCGCCGCCCGCAACCGTCATCTGCAACTGCGGATCGGCATTACCCTGGGCGAGGTGCTGATTGCCCAGGGCGATGTCTACGGCGATGACGTCAATATCGCCGCCCGGCTGGAGGCGCTGGCACCGCTGGGCGGGGTGGCGCTGTCGGCTGCGGCTTACGCGCAGGTGCAGGGCCGCATCCCCTATGCGTTTGAGGATCTGGGCCTGCATGAGGTCAAGAACATTCCGCAGCCGGTGCATGTCTATGTGCTGGGGCAGGAGCTGACCTCGCTGCCTTGCCTGCGCAGCAGACCGCCGCCGCCCAAACCCAGGGCTGCCAGACCGCACAAGGCCATGCGGCCCGCGGTGCTGGTTCTGGCAGGGAGCCTCGCGGCCGCCGCCGCTGCGGCCGGCCTCTGGGGCTGGCAGCAGGCGGCGCAGCAGAACAGCGCCGCGGCGGTGGCGCCCGGCAGCCCGGCTGCCGCCGCCTTCGAGGGCCGCCCGGTGATCGCTGTCCTGCCCTTCACCGCAGGCCAGCTGCAGCCCGCTGTTGCCCGTATGCTGTCAGAGGAGGTGATCCGCAGCCTGGCGCCGGCCGGGGGGATCCGCGTCATCGCACCGGGCAGCACCCGCGCCGCCGAGGGCCTGCTGCCCGCCGAAGCGGCCGCCCTTCTGGACGCGGATTTTGTGGTCACCGGCCATCTGCCGGGCCGTCTGCAGGATGGGGTCAGGCTGGAGATCCTCCAGGCCGGCACCGGGGCGGAGCCGCTCAGCATCCTGCCGCCGCAGCCGCAGGATGCGGTCTCCGGGCTTGCCCCGGCGCTGGCGGCCAGTGTTGTCCGGTATTTCGGCAAGGCGCTGCCGGAACTTGCCCCCTCGGGCGCTACCGTAGATGACGCCGTCTTGCAGCTCTTCACAGCCCGCAGCCTGATGCAGCAGGGCGACCGCAGCGGCGCCAAGCAGGCCCTGCACCGGGCACTGCAGCTGGCACCGGACTGGCCGGAGGCGCAGGCGCTTGCCGCGCTGTGGCACCTGGACCCGCTGTCCGGCTCGCTGGCGGGTCTGCCGCAGCGTGCTGCTGAGGCCGCACAGATGACCGCGGGCTTGCCGCAAGGGGCCGCCGTGCTGCAGCTGCGGGCGCTGGCGGCGCAATTCGCGGGCCAATCCGCCGAGGCGTTGCAACGCGCCGAAACCCTGGCGGAGGACTACCCCAATGACGCTTCGGGCCAGCTGACGCGCGCCTGGCTGCTGCATCTGGCGGGGCAGGGCGGTGCGGCGCAGAAGGTGTTGGATCAGCTCCGCCGCCTTGACCCGGTCCCGCAGCCGGCCGTTCTGACCGTGCAGGCCGCCATCCGGCTGGCTGCCGGGCAGGAGGCGGAGGCTGCCGCCGCTGCCGCCGAAGCCCTGGCGCTGGTGCCCGAGGCTCAGCATGCACTGGTTCTGCATTGTGCCAGCCTGGCCGCCCTCGGCAGCTTCGAGGAGGCAGCAGCGGCCTGCGGCAGGCTTGCCGGCGCGCCGCTGACGCTGGATCAGGCAGCCGCAGGCTTTCCCTACACGGCGCAGGCGCCGCTGCGGCGGCTGCGCACCGGTCTCAGCCTGGCCGGGCTGTCCGGCCGCCCCTGACCGGTTGCACGGTTACAGGGTGCGTCACTGCGCGCGGAACTGTCCGCTTGACCGGGGCGTGGTTTGTGATCACATGAGGGCATGAATCTGACTGCCCGCTCCTCCCAGGATGCCGCCTCTGCCTCCGTTCCGGCGCATGACCGTGTCTACCGGTCCTTGCGAACCCGCATCATGCACGGCGAAATCACACCCGGTGCCGCGCTCACCCTGCGTGGCATCGGCCGCGAGTTCGAGGTCTCGATGACGCCCGCGCGCGAAGCGGTGCGGCGGCTGGCTGCCGAAGGCGCGCTGTTCCTGTCCTCCTCGGGCCGGGTGTCGACGCCGGAACTCAGCAACGAGCGGATCGAGGAGCTCGCCGCCCTGCGGGCCCTGCTGGAGGTGGAGCTGGCCAGCCGCGCCCTGCCGCGCGCCCATATCGCCCTGATCGACCGGCTGCAGATGATCAACACAACGGTGGCCGAAATGGTCTCCAAACGCGATGCGGTCGGCTACATCCGCACCAACCTGGAGTTTCACCGCACCCTCTACCTGCGCGCCCAGGCGCCGGCGATGCTGGCGATGGCGGAAACCGTCTGGCTGCAGCTTGGCCCCACCATGCGGGCGCTGTACGGCCGCTTGCGCCGCACCGACCCGCCGCAAAACCACCGGCTGATCATCGCGGCGCTCAAGGCAGGGGATGAGCCGGGCCTGCGGCTGGCCGTGCGCTCCGATGTGACCCAGGGATTGCGGCTGCTGGCGGGCTAGCCGCGGGCCTCAGCTTTTGTCCAGCGCCGCGCGCAAGGTTTCGGTCGCGCTGTCCGAGGCTTTCGGAACAATCCGGTACAGCGCATTGACCAGGCAGAACAGGGCGAACCCCAGCAGGCCGACGCAAAGCACGGTCACCAGAATGCGGCCATACACCTTGTCATGCAGCCAGTCGAACGCGGTTCCGATACCGGCCTCAGGCGTGCCGGAGGCAGACAGGGCTGCTTGCCCGATCAGGAACCCGATAATGGCAATCACCACCCCATGCGCCGCCAGCCCGGCCTTCAGCGCGGTGTTCAGGTGCAGGGTGACAGGATTGGCCCGCAGGTGGTTGCGGTATGTTTCCTTCCAGGCCTTGCGGATGTAATACCCGCCGGCCCCGATGGTCAGGATCCCCGCAATCCCCAGCGCGGCCTGTCCGGCCGCACTGTTGAAATAGCCGCTCAAGCCGCCGCCGCCTTCCGCCGCCTCGCCGGATCCGGTCAGCACCGACAGGGCCAGAATGCCAAGGCCCAGGTGGATCAGCCCGGTCACAATCATGCCGGCGCGCGCGATCAGCCCTTTCGCGCCGCTGCCATAGGCCTCCAGGTCCCAGAAACTGTCCACCATGCGCCACACCGCATAGGCAAACAGCCCGATGGTGATAAGGATGATGACCGCCGTGCCCCAGCCGCCTTGCAGCCATTCCAGCGCCGCCGCCGTGCCCTTGGCCTCGCCGCCCTCCCAGATCGAGCGCAGCGACACGCCGGCCACCGCCAGATAGACCAGGGCGCGGCCCGCATATCCGGTTCGCATCACCGGCACCGCCCAAGCAAAATCCGCCGGATCCACATCCTGCAGACGCTTGCGGCGGGCATCGGTGAAAAAGCTGTCAGAGGTCATGGCATCAAATCCCGGCTGGGCAAAGAGAGGGCTCTCTCTAACTCAATGCGCCAAACCCGGTTTTGTTCCCGTTTGTTACCGCGCCCGGGCCGCCGCGGCGGCCCGGCCCTGAAACGGCAAAGCCCGGCACAGCGGCCGGGCTTTCAAATTCACCAGACTGTCCGGGCTGTTATGCCGCCAGCCCCTTGGAGCCGATGTCCAGAAACTTCTGGCGCCGGTCCTTGACCAGCTCGGCGGCGTCCTTGTCCATGAGCTCGTCCAGCATCTCCTGGATGGCGCCGCCCACGGCCTTGATTGCCGCCTTCGGATCCCGGTGCGCACCGCCCAGCGGCTCCGGGATGATCCGGTCATTGACGCCCAGCTTGTTCAGGTCCTGCGCCGTCAGCCGCAGCGCTTCCGCCGCTTCGCGCATCTTCTCTGCATCCTTCCACAGGATCGAGGCACAGCCCTCCGGCGAGATCACCGAGTAAATCGAGTGCTCCAGCATCGCCACCCGGTTGGCGGTGGCAAAGGCCACCGCGCCGCCAGACCCGCCTTCGCCGATGATCACCGAAATCAGCGGCACGCCGATCTTGAGGCACATCTCGGTCGATCGCGCGATCGCTTCCGACTGGCCGCGCTCCTCGGCGCCCTTGCCGGGATAGGCGCCGGCCGTATCCACCAGGGTGATCACTGGCAGCTTGAACCGGCTGGCCATCTCCATCAGCCGCACCGCCTTGCGGTAGCCCTCGGGCCGCGCCATGCCGAAGTTGCGCTCGATCCGGGATTTGGTGTCGCTGCCTTTCTCATGGCCGATCACCACCACCGGCTGGTCGTTGAACCGGGCCAGCCCGCCCATCACCGCCAGGTCATCGGCAAAGTTCCGGTCGCCGGCCAGCGGCGTGTACTCGGTGAACAGCGCCTCGATGTAATCCTTGCAATGAGGGCGTTCGGGATGGCGCGCCACTTGGCATTTGCGCCAGGGCGTCAGGCTCTTGTAGAGGTCCTTCAGCAGCTGCGCCGCCTTGGCGTCCAGCGCCTTGGCCTCATCCGCCACATCCATTTCCTCATTCGCGCGCGCCAGCGCCCGCAGCTCTTCCGCCTTGCCCTCGATTTCGGCCAGCGGTTTTTCGAATTCCAGATACTGGGTCATGTTGCCTCTGCTCTGCAGGTTTGCAGCTATATGGCCTTCTGCGCCGCAAGATGCAACTCGGCAAGATCCGGGATCATGGGCTTGGGCGCCACAGGCAGCCACCGCGCGGCAGCGGCAGGTGCCGCCAAGCGCTAAGCCCGTACAGAGGGAGCGCCCCGCCTTATTGCGGCCAGATCACCGGATAAAGCGAGGCCACCAGCAGCAACGCCATGGTCCAGTTGAACAGCACCAGGCGGCGCGGGCTGGTCAGGAACCGCGCCATCTGCTGGCCCAGCACCGTCCAGGAGCCGACAGAGGGCAGGTTGATGGCGCCGAAAATCACCCCCACCAGCAGGATCGCCGCCAGGGTCTGATCCGGCGTGTAGACGCTGATCGCCGTGAGGGCCATCGCCCAGGCCTTGGGGTTCACCCACTGAAACGCCGCCGCCTGCAGAAAGGTCATCGGGCGGCCCTCCGCCCCCTTCGCCTGCACCGGCGCGGCATTTGCAATTTTCCATGCGAGCCACAGCAGATAGGCGACCGACACCACCTTCAGAACCGTGTAGCTGACCGGGAAGGCATCAAATACCTGCACCAGCCCGGCACCGACCAGGAGCACCATGAACACAAACCCCAGCGCCACCCCCAGCATATGCGGGATGGTGCGGCGGAAGCCGAAATTGGCGCCGGAGGCCATCAGCATCAGGTTGTTCGGCCCCGGCGTGATCGAGGAGACAAAGGCAAACAGCGCCAGCGCGGTGAGGAGTTCGTAGGTCATGCGCAAAATCATTGCGCCAAACCCGCCAAATGAAATTGCGTTTTGCTGTGTTCTGCGCCTATTTTCGCAATCAATGGCGAAGAATGACAAGATAAACCAGCAGATATTGCAGGAGCTCAGCCGCGACGGCCGGATCAGCAATCTTGAGCTGGCAGAGCGCGTGGGCCTCTCCCCCTCCGCCTGCCTGCGCCGGGTGCAGGAACTGGAGCGCGCAGGCGTCATCACCGGCTACCGCGCGGTGCTGGACCGGCAGAAGCTGGGGGTAGGGTTTGCCACCTATATCGGCGTCGGGCTGGGGGAGCACACCAAGGAAGCCCAGGAAGCTTTCGAGCGCGCCATGCAGGCGGCGCCGGAAGTGGTCGAATGCCACAATATCACCGGCACCATTGAATATCTGCTGCGCGTCGAATGCGCCGACCTGCCGAGCTACAAGCGGTTCCACACCGATATCCTCGGCACCTCGCCTTATGTCACCGCGATCACCACCTATGTGGTGATGGGCTCGCCCAAGGATCTGCGGGCGTGAACTCTGGCTGAGGCTGGATATTGAGTATTTGGGGAAAGATGAAAGACTGATGCGCTTCATCTTTCCCCAAATACTCACTGCGCTGCGTTGGCTTCAGACGCGCGGCTGCAGGTGTTGCGCACCCTGCGTACGCCGCTCTCACGGGATCTTAGGCCGCCGGTGGCAGTCTTGGCCCCGGTCGCGATCACCCGCCGGGGCTTGGCTCCCCGGCACCCTTGGAACCGGACTCCCGCCTGGCAGCGGGGCCGTGCAGAGACAACGTTTAGCACGCGGGCGGATACGCCCGTCCATCTCCGCCATTCTGGCGGCGCCGCCAGTCCTTAACCGCCTTCGCTGAACCGGAACGTGGATACAGGATGAAACGGAACAGACGCACCGGCAGGGCAGGGGCCTTGGCCGGCGGTTTTTGCGTGCCCCGCCTTGGGGGCGTTACCCGTCCTGCAGCAGCGCCCGCATCGCAATCTCCGGCGAGGCCAGAACCGGCACCTCTGTCTTCACCCGCAGCAGTTCTGCCGCCCCGGACATCGAGGCTTGCGCCAGCACCACGCAGGCAAAATCCATCGCCGCCAGCGATTGGGAAACATCCCTGGCAACAGCCGCGGCAAAACCGGCGCTGTCCCCGGCCTCGAACAGCGGCCAATGCAGGCCCAGAAACAGGGGTGTCAGCTGCGGATCGTGCGCCCCGAACGCCCGCCGCAGCAGCGCCTCCGAGGGTTCTGCCGTGCTCTGCAGGCAATGGGCCATCAGCACCGGCCCGCCGATCCGCGCCGCCTCTTGCATCATCGGCCAGTCGATGCGGGTGGCGCCGGCTGCCTCCGCCGCCGGGCCAAGGGTGGTGCAGGTGCATAGGACCGGCCCGTCAACTGCGGCAACCGCCGCGGCAATCTCTGCCCCGAGGGCGGCATCAATCCCATCCTGCGCCCTGTCCAGCCAGTCAGCGCGCACCTGCTGGTCCAGATCCGCCCCCGGCGCCAAAGTGCGAAAGGTTTCCACATGCACCGCAGCCGTATGCAGCAAGGTCAAATCCGGCATTCTTCTCTCCAACCAAAAAGGGCGCCCCCGCGGGACGCCCTTGAAACCTTCACGCGCGGACCGGCGTCAGCTGCCCGCGATCAGCTCGGCCTGCGCCACAATCACCTCAGCCTGCTTGATCGACGCGATGTCGACAAGACGGCCCTTGTAGACGGTGGCGCCGGCACCCGACGCCTTGGCCTCTTCCATCGCCGCCAGGATCTCGCGGGCTTCTGCCACCGCCTCCTCGGACGGGGTGAACACCTGATTGGCCAGCGCGATCTGGCTGGGGTGGATCGCCCATTTGCCGACCATGCCCAGCGTCGCGGAGCGTTTTGCCTGGGCGATATAGCCCTCCTCGTCGGAGAAGTCCCCGAACGGCCCGTCCACCGGCAGGATGCCATGAGTGCGGCAGGCGGCAACGATCGCGGCCTGCGCCCAGTGCCAGGGGTCGGACCAGTGCTTCTGGCCCTCGCGGATCATGTAGTAATTCTCTTGCGTGCCGCCGATGCCGGTGGTCTGCATCCCCATCGAGGCGGCAAAATCCGCAGCGCCCAGGCTCATCGCCTGCAGGCGGGGCGAGGATTTTGCGATCTCTTCCACATGGGCGATGCCCGCTGCGGATTCGATGATCACTTCAAAGGACACCGGCTTGGTCCGGCCCTTGGCGCGCTCGATGGCAGTGACCAGCGCGTCCACCGCATAGACATCCTCGGCGCAGCCCACCTTTGGGATCATGATCTGGTCGAGCCGATCGCCCGCCTGCTCCAAAATGTCCACCACGTCGCGGTACCAGTAGGGGGTGTCGAGCCCGTTGATCCGCACCGACAGGTATTTGCTGCCCCAGTCGACGCTGTTGATCGCTTCGATCACATTGGCGCGGGCCTGGTCCTTGTCGCTGGGCGCCACCGAATCCTCCAGGTCGAGGTTGATGACATCCGCCGCGGAAGCCGCCATCTTCTCGAACAGCTTCACTTTGGAGCCGGGGCCGAACAGCTGGCAGCGGTTGGGGCGCGCCGGGGCGGCGGGCTGGATGCGGAAGCTCATGGGGCAATCCTCCAGGTAATGACATTTCAATTCTGCTGGGGTGAAGTGTTAGAAAGTTGCGCTGGCATGTGCAAGGGAATTTTGCACATGCAGAAAGCGCCGCTGCGCTGCGGCGCCGCAAACATTGCCGCAAACAGGCGCGCAGGGGCAGGCCGTCCGTGCGAGCAACCGGGCATGAGACGCGCATTCATTGAAAACTGGGCCCTGTTTCTGGGCATGCTGATGCTGATGGTGGCCAACGGCCTGCTGGTCACGCTGCTGACAATCCGGGGCGCGGGGCTGGGCTTCTCCGACCTTACCATCTCGATCATGCAGGCTGCCTATCCGGCCGGCGCCCTGCTGGGCACGGTGATGGCGCCGGGGATGGTGGCCAAGGTCGGCCACATCCGGGCGTTTTCGGCGCTGGCTTCGCTGGTGTCGATCTCGGCGATCCTGCATCTGCTGACCTCGGACCCCTATTCCTGGTCGGCGATGCGTTTTCTGGCGGGGTTCTGCTATCCCGGCATGTATGTGATCACCGAAAGCTGGCTGCAGGCGAAGTCGGAAAACAGCAACCGGGCGCAGATCCTGTCGATTTATTTCATGATCTGGATGGCAGGCCCGGCCATCGGCACCGCGCTGGTGGCGGTGCCGGACCCCGGCGGCAATCTGTTGTTCGGGGTGGTGTCGATCCTGATCTCGCTGTCGATCGTGCCGCTGCTCCTGTCGGGCAATAAGGCGCCGGAGTACCAGGTGCCGGACCGTATGCCGGTGCGCAAGCTATACCGGGTGTCGCCGATGGCGGTGCTCGGCAATCTGGTCAGCGCCGCCGCTGTAGCGGGCTGGTTCATCGCGCTGCCGCTTTATGCGCTGTCGCGCGGCATGAGTGCGGCAGAGGCTTCCGGCGTGCTGGTGGTGGCGATGGTTGTCGGCGCAGTGGTGCAGTATCCGGCCGGCTGGATCAGCGACAAGACCGACCGGCGGCTGGTGCTGATGGGGCTGGGCGTGATCGGCGGCGCTGCCTGCCTGTGGATGCTGGCCACCCCCGCGCCGCAGGCGCTGGTGATCGGCTTTGCGGTGCTCGCAGGCGCCAGCCTGCCGATGTATGCGGTCTGTTCGGCCCATGCCAACGACCAGCTGAAACCGGCACAGATCGTGCCTGCCAGCGGCACCATGGTGTTCCTTTTGAACGTCGGCCAGTTCACCGGCACGCTGGCCGCCCCAAATATGGTCAGCATTGCTGACGGAAATGGATTGCTGATCCTGCTCGCGACCTTGTGTTTTATGGTTGCAGGCGTTGCCGCGCTGCGGCGCAGTCAGGCCGATGCGCCAGAGGAAACCGGCTCTCAGCAGGCGATTGCAGTGCTTGGCGCGCCCCAAACCGGGGTGCTTCAGGCCGAATCCTGGCTGGAGGAGGAAAATAATGTCAGCAAGGGTGACATAACGCGGGAATCTCCTGCAAAATGACAAAACAGCAGGATAATCTTGCGTCTTAAAGGCGGCGCGCGGCGGAAAAGGTATGAACTTGTGCAGGAATCTCCGCAAACTCACCGGCAAGAGTGAAGAGGAAACCCGCCATGATCGAAACCCCTTATCTGCTGTTCCTGGGCGACGCGCCCGACATGCTGGCCGCCAAAGTTGCCATCGGCATCCGTGACTGGCGCCCCGACCACGCCATCGGCCAGATCACCCTGCCGGGCTGCGGCGCGGACCTGGGGCTGACCGAAATGACCCTGGCCGAGGCCAAGGAAGCCGGCGCCAAGACCCTGGTGATCGGCGTTGCCAACCGCGGCGGCGTGATCTCGCCCGCGTGGAAGAAGGTGCTGATCGAAGCGCTGGAGATGGGTTATGACCTGGCGTCCGGCCTGCACAACCTGCTGCGCGACGAAGGCGACCTGGTGGCCGCGGCCCAGACCCATGGCGGCACCCTGCACGACGTGCGTGTGCCCACCGTCGGCTATCCGATCGCCAACGGCAAACCGCGCAAGGGCAAGCGCTGCCTGGCGGTGGGCACCGACTGCTCGGTCGGCAAGATGTACACCGCCCTGGCGATGGACGCCGAGATGCAGAAGCGCGGCATGAAGTCGACCTTCCGCGCCACCGGCCAGACCGGCATCCTGATCACCGGCCACGGCGTGCCGCTGGACGCGGTTATCGCCGACTTCATGGCGGGGTCGATCGAATATCTGACCCCGGACAATGATGACGACCACTGGGACCTGATCGAGGGCCAGGGCTCGCTGTTCCACATCTCCTACTCGGGCGTCACCATGGCGCTGGTGCACGGCGGCCAGCCGGACGCGCTGATCCTGTGCCACGAGCCGACCCGCACCCATATGCGCGGCCTGCCGGACTATGACGTGCCCACCCTGGAAGAGCTGCGCGAAGTGGCCCTGCCGCTGGCACAGCGCGCCAACCCGGCCTGCAAGGTGGTCGGCGTCTCGGTCAACACCCAGCATCTGTCCGAGGACGAGGCGGTGAAATACCTCTCCGAGGTCGAAGAACGGATGGGCCTGCCCGCCGTTGACCCCTACCGCCACGGCGCCGGCCGTCTGGTGGACGCGCTGGCCGCGGTCTGATCTAACAGCCCCGCCGGAGGTGCTCAGGCGCAGCCAGGGATGCCTCCGGCGGGAGTATTTTGGGAAAGATGAAAAGGCAGGTGCCCCGGTTGCCGGGCATCGCGCCAAGGCCCGCTGCCGTTGCGCGCAGGGCCGCAGGAAAGGGCAGTTTCATGAAAATCACCGTCACCCCGGACGTCTTCAAACTGGCGCAGGTCTTCACCATCTCGCGCGGCTCGCGCACCGAGGCCAAGGTGCTGACCGTGCGGGTGGAGAAGGACGGCGTCACCGGCTGGGGCGAATGCGTGCCCTATGCCCGCTATAACGAGACGCTGGAGAGCGTGACCGCCGAAATCGAGGGCCTGCCCGCCGATTTCACGCGGCAGGAGCTGCAATCGCTGCTGCCCGCCGGTGCCGCCCGCAATGCAGTGGATTGCGCGCTGTGGGATCTGGAGGCAAAGCAGGCCGGTAAGCGCGTCTGGGACCTGGCGGGCTTGCCGGAGCCCAAGGCGGAAATCACCGCCTACACACTGTCGCTGGACACAGCAGAGAAGATGCAGGCGCAGGCGGCAGAGAACGCCCACCGTCCGCTTTTGAAGATCAAGCTCGGCACGCCCGATGACATGCCGCGGCTGGAAGCAGTGCGGGCCGGTGCGCCGGAGGCGAAGATCATCATCGACGCCAATGAGGGCTGGTCGGCGGAGGTTTATGCCGAACTCGCCCCGCATCTTGTGCGCCTCGGCGTCGAGCTGGTGGAGCAGCCGCTGCCCGCGGGCGAGGATGAGGCCCTCATCGGGATGGAGCGCCCGGTGCCGGTCTGCGCCGATGAGAGCTGCCATGACCGCGAGAGCCTGCCGGGCCTCAAGGGCAAGTACGACGTGGTCAACATCAAGCTGGACAAGACCGGCGGCCTCACTGAGGCGCTGAAGCTGCGCGAGGCGGCGCTGGCCGAGGGCTATCAGGTGATGGTCGGCTGCATGGTCGGATCCTCGCTGGCGATGGCACCCGCGACGCTTGTGGCGCAGGGTGCGGCGGTAACGGATCTTGACGGGCCGCTCTTGCTGGCCGAAGACCGCGAGGAACCTTTGACATTTGATGCCGGGGGCGTGCACCCGCCCAAGGCTGCCCTGTGGGGTTGAGGAGACAACAATGACCCGTACCGTTTATGTGAATGGCGAATACCTGCCCGAAGGTGAAGCCAAGGTTTCAATCTTTGACCGCGGCTTTCTGTTCGCCGATGCGGTGTATGAGGTGACCTCGGTCCTCGACGGCAAGCTGATCGACTTCGACGGCCACGCCGTGCGCCTGGAGCGCTCGCTGAAAGAGCTGGACATGGCGTCGCCTTGCTCCAAGGAGGAGCTGCTGGAAATCCACCGCAAGCTGGTGGAGCTGAACGGCATCGAAGAGGGCCTGGTGTACCTGCAGGTGACCCGCGGTTCCGACGGCGACCGGGATTTCGTGTTCCCCTCCGCGGACACCCCGCCGTCGCTGGTGCTGTTCACCCAGAACAAGCCGGGCCTGGCTGACAGCCCGGCGGCGCAGAAGGGCGCCAAGGTGATTTCGATCGACGACATCCGCTGGGGCCGCCGCGACATCAAGACGGTGCAGCTGCTGTACCCCTCGATGGGCAAGATGATGGCCAAGAAGGCGGGCTGCGATGACGCCTGGCTGGTCGAGGACGGCTATGTGACCGAAGGGACCTCCAACAATGCCTATTACGTCAAGAACGGCAAGATCGTGACCCGGCCGCTGTCCAATGACATTCTGCACGGCATCACCCGCGCCGCGGTTCTGCGGCTGGCGGCAGAAGCGCAGATGGAGATCGAGGAGCGCCTGTTCACCATCGAGGAAGCCAAGGAGGCGGATGAGGCTTTCACCACCTCCGCCAGCGCCTTTGTGATGCCGGTGGTGGAGATCGACGGCGTGCAGCTGGGCGACGGCACCCCAGGCCCCATCGCGAAGCGCCTGCGCGAGATCTATCTGGAAGAAAGCCGCAAGAAAGCCGTCTGAGGCTTCTGCTCCAGATCTGGAACATACAGAACGGGCTGGATTTTCCAGCCCGTTTTTCTTGGCACTCCGGTTGCCTTCTTGCCTCAGCCTTGCAGGCTGTGTGCGTGTGTGGAGTAGCCGCCTTGCAATTTAGAGTGTTTTACGGGATGTGGTCTGCAGCAAGAGATATCGTTTAAGGACCGGATTTTGAAACAGCATTTTCCGACCGCAGTTTTCTGCGGTTTCTTCGCTTTTGCTGCAGTAACCGCCGCCGGAGCGCAGTCAATTCCGGAGCGGACAGCTGTGGAGGCAATTGCCGGCCTGGATCACCGCACCAGTGACCTCTTTCTCGACACCGGCAGCGCTGGCGCAGGCATTCGGGCGGGCGTGCTGCTGGGGAGCAATTTTCGGCTATTGGCAGGCTTGTCCCGGGATTTCAGCAGGCTCTTCGAAGAAAAGGAGCGAAGGGATGGGACTGACCGCAGAACAAGCTACAGCCTCACGGCTGCCTGGGATATCGGGAGAGCGCATGAGGTCAGCCTTGGCTATCTCTACAACCGGTACGAACTTGCGTGGCAAGCCGCGCCCGGGCTGCGGACCATCGGCGAAAGCGAATCTGTGAGCCTGGACTACTCCCATTTTGCGGATTGGGGGCAGGCGGGAATTGGCGTGACAGAAATCCTTGGCAACGGTTCTGACCCGTTTCTCAGAGTGAATGGTGAATATAAACTGGCAGGCCTTGGCGGGCAGACGGAGTTTTATGCTCTAGGGGGTGCATACGGGGCAGTGGATGAGGATGACAAAGGGTTCTCCTTGGGGCTGCGTGCCAAAATGCCGAAGGGCTACAATCTTTATGCGTCTGCAGGCCGGAGCTATTTTAGTTCCGGCGGTGACAGCACCGGGTTCAGCTTGGCTCTCGTCAAATCCTTCGGTGCCAATGCAGAGCGGATTTTCCGCCGGCACTGATGGCGCAAACTTGTGAAGATCGCAAAGGCCGCCCTTTTGGGCGGTCTCTTTTGTTCAAAAGAGAATCTATTCCGCTATTCCGAGCGGGTACGGCAGGGCCGCAGGGCCTGTCGTTGAGGACGGTGAAACAGCGTATTTTCCAGCCTTCGGCGACAATGGGGCGCCAGACCGAATGACTGTCCCGGGAAATCCCTGCTTCGGCCCGGGATTTTAACTAATTTTATACAAAATGGGCGCGTCAACGGCGAAATAGGATAGTCTGAAACCCAGTTGAAGAGGCGCCGGGAGTTGCGCCGTCTGCCAGAGTAACAAGCCGCGGAGGGGCCAGATGGAACAGTGTTATCAGCCGGAAATGGGTCAGATGGCGGCGGCGCAGGCTGCGGAGCCCAGCGACACCGAAATTCTTGCAGCCGTCCGCCGGGTGCTGACCGCCGAGGTGGTGGAGCATACCGGCTACGCTCAGGCGCCCGCTCGCGGGGGCTGGTTTGCCGGGTCGCTGGCGGCACGGCTGGTCGGCAGGTTCCGCGGCTAGGCGCGCATCCGGGGGGGAGCGCGCCCGGCTGCGGAACGGCCGCCGGTTATTGATTGAGGAAATTCAAATGCAGGCCGCCCGGTTCGGGCGGCCTTTTTTGCCGCCCGCGAGAATTTTCCTGCTGTACGGCACAAGCGGCAGTGACCGCGGCGGAATGTGCTAGTCTGGTGCGGTGAACCAGGCGGGGAGGGGCGCAGATGCTGAGCCGGATTTGGATGCTGCTGGCAGCGGTGCTGATTGCCGCGCCCGCGGCGGCAGCGGACCAAACGGCAGGGTGCGGCGGCGAAATCCCCTGCGCGGTTGCGGGCGGCGAATACCGCATTGCCTTGCCGGCGGGCTGGCAGGGCGGCCCTGCTGTGATGTTTCTGCACGGCTATGGCAGCAGCGGCGCCAAGGTCATCGCAAACACCGGGCTGGTCAAGGCTTTCACTGCTCGGGGCTATGCGGTGATTGCCCCGAGCGGCCTGCCCTGGAGGCAGGGCAAGCCCGCGGACTGGTCCGTGCGCGACGGCTGGAACACCTATCCCCGCAACGACCTGGCCTTTCTGCGCGCGGTGCTGGCGGATGCTGCGGCGAATGCCCGCGTCGACCCGGACCGGCTGCTGCTGAGCGGGTTTTCCCGCGGCGGGTCGATGGTCTGGGAGGTGGCCTGTCTGGCGCCCGGCTTTGCCGCCGCCTATGCGGCGGTGTCGGGCGGGTTCTGGCTGCCGATGACGCAGGAGTGCAAGGGTCCGGTGCAGCTGCTGCATATTCATGGCTTTGCCGATACGGTTGTGCCGCTGGAAGGCCGCGCGATACCGGGCTCCGAAGCTGGGATCGTGCAGGGCGATATCTGGCAGGGGCTGCAGCTGTGGCGGCGGCAGAACACCTGCCCTAGCAATGCCGCGGGCCATGAGGCCGCAGACGGCGTCTGGCGCAAGCGCTGGGACTGCCAGGCCGGCGGGCTGGAGCTGATCCTGCACCAAGGCGGACATGGCCTGCCCAAGGGCTGGAGCGCCATGGCGCTCGACTGGTTCGAAGGGCTGGAGCGCTGAGCGGGGCAGGGCGGGGCTGCCCTGCCGGCTGTGCGATCAGCCGCCCTGCGTTAGCCGCTGCCTGAAGAACGCCAGGATATCATCCCGCGCCTGCAGGGTCGGGTGGCCTGCCTCATCCACCAGATGCGCGGTGACCACGCTGTGCGGGGTGGGGACGTGTTTTGCAAAGAACGGCGGCACCTCCCGCGCGGCGGCGCTGTCCGGCAGGGTGCGGGCGTCAAAGCGGTCTCCCAAAGCCTCGGCGTAGGCCGCAAAGCGCTGAGCCTGGCAGAAGGCGTCGCCCTGGAACCGGTAGGCCAGCACGCTGAGGTCCTCGCGCTCCAGCCGCTCACGCACGGCGGCCAGCTCCTCGGGCGGGCTTTCGAGGCCTGCGGGAGTGTCCAGCGGCAGCGACGGCTGCGCCAGAACCGGCGCCAGCATGGCTGGCTCCAGCATCATCGACAGGGCGAAATTGCCGGTGAAGCACATGCCGATGGCACCGGTGCCGGGACCGCCGCATTCGCGATGAGCCAACCGCGCCAGCGCCCGCAGCCACTGGGTTACGGGACTGGCGCCGCCGCCCGCAAAGGCGCGGAACTCGGCGCTGACGCAGGCGCGGCGGAACACTTCGGCGCCGTCCTCTGCCGTGGCCGCAGCGCCGTCACGCCCGAACAGCGAGGGCATGTAGACGGTGAACCCCGCATCGCGCACCCAGCGGGCAAAACGGGCCACATGCGGGCTGATCCCCGGCATCTCCGCCATCACGATCACCGCCGGGCCCTTGCCGGAAACATGCACGGTCTTGTCCGCATCGTTGAGAGTGATCCGGCGCGGTTCGAAATCCTCAAGCGCGTCATCCTGGTCCATCGGGTGCGGGGTCATCGGGGCTGTCCTTTCTGCCTTCGAAGCTGAGTCTCAATTTTGAACCCAGATAGAAATCCCCTATCTGGGTCCGCATGTCAAACTCAGCCTCTGATTCCCGTCAAACCCCGCCTGCCGTCCGCCGCCGCGCCCTGGTGCCCAAGGAGCAGTGCCCGATGGCGCTGGCCGCCGAAATCCTGGGCGACCGCTGGACGCTGCTGATCCTGCGGGAGGCGTTTTACGGGGTGTGCCGCTATGACGATATGCGCGAGGACCTGAAGGCGCCGCGCTCCACCCTGACGGACCGGCTGAACAGCCTGGTGGCTCGGGGGATCCTGGAAAAACAGCCCTATCAGGAGGCGGGCGACCGGGTGCGCCAGGCCTATGTGCTGACTGAGGCCGGGCGCGGACTGGCGCTGACCTTTCTGGCGCTGACGCAATGGGGGGAGGCGCATGTGACCGGCGGCGCAGCGCCGGTCGGGGTTGTGGACCGGGAGACCGGCGCGCCGCTGCGCGTGGCATTGGTGGATACGGAGGGCGCGCCGGCCGATCCTGCGCGCGCAGCCTTGCGGCTGAGGCGCTGAGGCCGCGGCCGCACCACCTCTTTTCACCTTTGGTCAAATACTCCGGGGTGAATTGGCCGTCAGGCCAAGAGGGGCAGCGCCCCTGCTGCCGCTTACTGCTTGTCCGTGACGTTTTCCTTGAAGGCCACCTTGAATTCGGCCTGCTTCTCCGGGCTGGCCTCGGTCTGGTAGCTGGCTTTCCACTCTTCCATGGTCATGCCGTAGTAGATCTCGCGCGCCTCGGTCTTGTCCATGTCGATGCCGCGCTCGTTGGCAGCCTCCTGGTACCAGCGCGCCAGGCAGTTGCGGCAGAAGCCGGCCAGGTTCATCAGGTCGATGTTCTGCACATCGGTGCGGTCTTCCATCAGGTGCTTTTGCAGGCGGCGGAAGGCGGCGGCCTGGATTTCGATCTCGGTTTGCTTGTCCATAGCAGAAAATCCTCGGGTATTCGGCGGGTTTGCGCACAGGCCTAGCAGCCGCGGCAGGGGCGGGCAATGGCGGGCTGCGGTCAGATCAGCTGCAGCGCCAGCCAGGGGCCCAGGGCCGTTGCAAAGATCATGATCTTGTAGGTGCCGAGCCAGCGGTAGAAGGTGAGGCTGACATCAGCAGGCGCCAGCCCGAACAGGCGTGCGTGCAGCCCGGCGGCCCAGTCTTGCATCAGCATCAGCAGAATGGCCGACAGGGTGAACAGGCCGATGTGCAAGACGGTCAGCCAGCCGAAAAAGGCAGAGAGGGCTTCCTGGGTCATGACGGCTCCCTTTCCGGAAAATCCCGCGTTTCTGTTACAGATATGGGGGCGCGGGGGCGGTTCGGCAACGCGGGCAGCCGTTTTCCGGCGCGGGAAACGGCCCGGAAAACACGTGTTTTCCGACCCGGAATTCGCGCCGAATTCCGGGTCAGAGACCAGAGGCGTCCAGCGCCCGGGGCAGGACGCGGGCGAGGCGCTCGGCCCAGGCGTGCTGGCCTGCGTGCTCGGCAATCAGGTCGTTGCGCAGCTCGATCAGCGTGTTGGGGCGGCCCGGCTTGGTGGCGTGAGTCTCGATCGCGTCGCCGGGCAGGTGGCCGGTGTAGGGCTCATTGACGCCGGCACACAGGCCGTCCTCGCGGTTCAGTTCCTCAATCACGAAGGGCGAGAACCGCTCGCCTTCGGGAAACAGGATGCCGATCTCCCAGGGCCGCGGCGGGCGGCCGCGCAGCTGGCGGGTGAAGCTGTGAACCGAGACGATCACCGTGCGCGGCCGTTCCGCCAGCCGCGCCAAGGCGCGGTGGTAGGGGCGGTAGCAATTCTCCAGCCGCTCCTTCAGCTCTGCCGCGCCGGCGTGCCGGTTGGCGGGGATGATGGTGCCGTCATAAAGCTTCATCAAGAGGGTCGGATCATCCTCGCCGCGGTTGGGGTCGATCACCAGGCGGGAGAAATTCGACGCCACCACCGGCGCATTCAGCATTTCGCCCAAGAGTTTCGACACCTCATAGGCGCCGACGTCATAGGCGATGTGGCGCTCCATATCCTCGCGGGGGAGGCCCAGGTCGCCGCCGCCGGCAAAAGGCGGCACAACATTTGTCGCATGGTCGCAGGTGATCAGCCAGCGGGCGGGCCGGTCGGCGCCGTGCACGAAATAGGGTGTATATGTCATGGGCCTGTCATCTTTTGGTGACGGCTGTTTAGGGGAGTTGCGGGAAAATGGGAATTAGGGGATAAGCAGCTCAACGCTGTTTGCGATAACATATTTCAGGTCCGGAGGAGTAGATCCCGATGAAACGCTCGCGCAATGTCAAGATTGTCGCCACCCTGGGGCCGGCTTCGGAAACCTATGAAACGATCCGCGCCCTGCATGAGGCCGGTGCCGATGTGTTCCGGCTGAACATGTCGCACGGCAGCCACCCGGAGATTGCCGAAAAGCACAAGATCATCCGGCAGGTGGAACAGGATCTCGACAGCCCGATTGCGATCCTGGCGGACCTGCAGGGGCCGAAACTGCGCGTCGGGGTCTTTGCCAATGGGGCCGAGGAGCTGGAGGAGGGGGCCAAGTTCCGCCTCGATCTGGATAATGCCGAGGGCGATGCCAGCCGCGTCTGCCTGCCGCATCCGGAAATCTTTCAGGCGCTGGAGCCGGGCGCGCATCTTTTGGTCAATGACGGCAAGATCCGCCTGGTGGTGGACGCCTGCGGCCCGGATTTTGCCGACTGCACGGTGGAGACCGGCGGCACCATTTCCAACCGCAAGGGGGTGAACGTGCCGGATGTTGTGCTGCCGCTGGCGGCGCTGTCGGAGAAGGACCGGGCGGATCTGGAATTTGTCTGCAATCTGGGCGTTGACTGGCTGGCGCTGTCTTTCGTGCAGCGGGCCAAGGACGTCTATGAGGCGCGCACGCTGGCCGATGGCCGCGCCGCGGTGCTGTCGAAGATCGAGAAGCCGCAGGCGGTGGAGGACTTCGAGGCGATCCTGGACGCCTCCGACGGGATCATGGTGGCGCGGGGCGATCTGGGCGTGGAGCTGCCGGTGGCAGCGGTGCCGCCGATCCAGAAGCGGCTGGTGCGCAAGTGCCGGGCCGCCGCCAAGCCGGTGATCGTGGCGACACAGATGCTGGAAAGCATGATCGAAAGCCCGATGCCGACCAGGGCCGAGGTCTCCGACGTGGCGACCGCCATCTATGAGGGCGCCGATGCGGTGATGCTGAGCGCCGAAAGCGCGGCTGGCCAGTATCCGGTGCAGGCGGTGCAGACCATGGACAAGGTGGCGATCGAGGTGGAGGCCGACCCGACCTATACCCAGATCATCGCCGCCTCGCGCTCTGCCAAGGGCACCACGGTGGCCGATGGCATCGTCGCTGCGGCGCGGGAGATTGCGGAAAAGACCGAGATCAAGGCGATCTGCTGTTTTACCCAATCGGGCACCACTGCGCTGCTGACCGCGCGCGAGCGTCCCGGCGTGCCGATCATCGCGATGACCCCGGTCAGCGCCACCGCGCGGCGGCTGTGCCTCAGCTGGGGCTGCAAATGCGTGATGACGCCGGAGCTGGACCGCTTTAAGGGCGCGGTCGTGAATGCGGCGCGCGCGGCCCGGGCGGGCGGCTATGCCGGGGACACCGACCAGATCGTGGTCACCGCGGGGGTGCCCTTCAACGTGCCGGGCACCACCAACATCCTGCGCATTGCCCCCTGCGACGAGCGGCTGATTTACAGCACCGACCCGGAGTAACCGCACCCCGCTTAGCGGGCTGATTGCCGGGGGCGTTGCGCCCCCGGTGCTGCCGCCTTGCGCGGGCGGCGCCCAACTGCTCACCTATGCCTGGGCGGCAAAGCCCGGCTGGGATGCCGGGAAAGACTGGCCTGGGGCGTTTTTCCGGGGTCCTCGGCGCTAATTCCAGAGATTCCGCTTGCCCCCCGGGTGAGGTTTGCTTAAAGGGCAGCTCTGTTCCGCGCGGCCGGCCGTCGAGGCATGCCGAGTCGCGCGTCTAGCGAACCCGCATTGAAGGAGACGGAAATGCCCAAGATGAAGACAAAATCGAGCGCCAAGAAGCGCTTTAAGGTGACTGCGACCGGCAAGGTCATCGCAGGTCAGGCCGGCAAGCGCCACGGCATGATCAAACGCACCAAGAAATTCATCCGTGACGCCCGCGGCACCACGGTTCTGTCGGCCCCCGACGCAAAGATCGTCAAGGGCTTCATGCCCTACGACCGCTAAGAGGAGATCTGAGATATGTCCCGCGTTAAAGGTGGTACCACGACTCACGCCCGTCACAAGAAGGTCATCAAGGCAGCCAAAGGTTACTACGGCCGCCGCAAGAATACCTTCAAGGTTGCCCGTCAGGCCGTCGACAAGGCGAACCAGTACGCAACCCGCGACCGTAAGAACCGCAAGCGCAACTTCCGCGCGCTGTGGATCCAGCGGATCAACGCGGCTGTGCGTTCGCACGACGAAGCGCTGACCTACTCCCGCTTCATCAACGGCCTGACCCTGGCCGGCATCGAAGTGGACCGTAAGGTTCTGGCCGACCTGGCCGTGCACGAGCCCGAAGCCTTCGGTGCGATCGTGCGCCAGGCACAGGACGCGCTGGCAGCCTAAGGCACCAGACGGATCTGAATTCAGAAAAGGCCGCTCCGGTTTGGAGCGGCCTTTTTTATTGGCGGGCGCTGTCAGCGGCGGCGCAGTCTCAGTTGCATTCCACGATCATCAGCCCCGTGGTTTCGTCCCGCCGTGTTGACACGCGGTCGGCGGGCAGATTTGCGCAATAGCCGTTCAGATCATAGTACCCAGCCAGGTTGGTGAATGATTGCTCGTCGACCAGGCGGTAGTTGATTGCGTTATTGCCGGACGGAATGAACACGCTTTTTTCGGGGTTCCCATCGGGTGAGATAATGTCGCCGCGGGTGACTTCCAGATAGGCCCAGGCGTTCTCTGGCACGCTGATCTTCTGGGTTGTCTTGTTTGCGAGCACTTCTTCAAAGTCCCGGCCGATCGTGGTTTGGGAGGACCACTTGTAAGCGTATTCGGTTTCCACCGAGGCGGTGACGTAATAGGTGCCGGAAACGGAGGCGCTGGTTGTCACGCTGTGGGTCTGGGACAGCGCGCGTTCGTAGGATTCCGTTTTGCGGGATGCAATTTCGGTATATTCGGTGAGCTCCATACCGGGGGTGATCGCTCCAACAATGGCGGTGACGTTCCGGGCAAGGACCGTGTTGCTGCTGTAGCCCACCACGCAAACGGCATCGAGTGAATCGAGGAAGTTCCCGCTGCTGCCGCCCAGGGCGATCACAAGCAGGTCCTCCCGGGAACAGCCCAGTTCCGCGGACAGCAGTTTTTCGTCATTCAGGATGCCGCCTTGAAGTGTTGTGCCGTCTGTAAAATAGAACTTGAGCCCGCTGAGAAAGCTGTCTCGTATGTCGTAGCCGATATCCTGGACGAGAATATCTGGCGACAGAGTGACCGAGTCGCCCATACCACCACCCTCGCCGCCGTGACGATCGCCGTTGAGGAAAATGGCGTCAATCAGAGTGCCGGTTTTGAGGCGCAACTCGCGCAGGGAAACAGGGTCGAACCGGCCGCCGCCGCCGCCGCCCATGTGGTGCTTGACGATCTTGCCGCCGCTCTCTTTGAGCTCCTTGATTTCGTTCTGGGAAAAAACCGGAAGTTCCTTGCTGAATGCGCCGTCCATTGCAAACCCTTTCAATGAATAGTGAACAATCAGAGATTGCGCATTGCCATCTGGATTCGTCTTTAAGATGATGCTTTTAAATTGCTTAAAACACGCAACCGGCTAGGGGCGCGTGGAAATTCAGTCAAAAACTGATTGGTGCAGGTCAGCCTCTGGGCAGGCGCAGGGTGAAAACGGTTTGCTCATCGTCCGATTGCGCCGTCAGCAGGCCGCCGTGGCCCTTGGCGATCTGCTGGGCGATGAACAGCCCCAGTCCCAGCCCGTTCTGCGAGTCCCGCATCTCGGCGCGGGTGAACGGCTCAAACAAGCGATCCATGGTTTCCGCAGGGATCGGCACGCCGGCGTTGGTGACGGACAGAAGAAAATCGCCGCCGTCGTCGCGCGCGGCCACCGTCACCGGTTTGCCTGGAGTGCCATGCGTCACCGCATTCGACAGCAGGTTCGAAACCAGCTGGGCCATGCGCTCCGGGTCGCAGTCGAGCGGATCCTGGAAGCTGTACTCTTCACGCAGCGGCGTGCCCGGATTGGCCAGCCGGATTTCCTCCACGGTCTGGCTCAGCACCGGCCGCAGCTCTGACTTGCGGGCGCGCTCGATCTCAATGCCGTTGCCCAGGCGGGCGCGGGCAAAATCGAGAATGTCGTTGATCAGCGACGACATGCGGGTGACGGACTGGCGGCCCAGGGCCAGGATCTCCAGCGCCTTGGCGGATTGCGGTTCGTTTTCCAAGAGCCGCAGCGCCGCGCCGACGGCCGACAGCGGGTTGCGCAGGTCATGGCCCAGGACCGCGATGAACTGCTCGCGGAAACGGGCCTCCTGCTCGCGGGTGGCAAGGTTGGCTTCGTTCTCCTTGGCGCGGGTGATGTCACGGGCGCTGCAGAAATAACGGCTCCCTTCCGGCACCGCGTTCCAGGACAGCCAGCGGTAGGAGCCGTCCTTGTGCCGGTAGCGGTTTTCGAATTGCAGAACCGGATGGCCGTGCTTGACGCGCTCGAACGCAGCCTCTGTCCGGGAGATGTCGTCCGGGTGCACGAAGTGGAAGAACTGGCGGCTTTCGATTTCCTCGGGCAGCAGGCCCAGCGTGGTGAACCAGGCGGGGTTGGTGTCGGTGAAGACACCGGAAGCGTCAACGACGCCGAGAAGGTCGGGGGTGACCTTCCAGGTCAAGGTGCTCCGGTCCAGGTGCGTCGGCATGGCGGTACATCCATTTTGCAAGGTGCCGTTTACCGTGCGCATGCAAACCCCCGCCTTGCAAGTGCTAACATGCCGGTCTGGCAGCCAAAATGCCGCCTTTGATCCTCCGCTGCCACGCCTGGCCGCTAGGCCTGGTGCCACAGGGGGCGGAAGCGGGCGCCGGCTGGGGCAGGGAGGCGGTGCCGGAGCCCAAAGGTGCTGCCCTGCTGCTGTTTGCGGGCCAGCGGAGGTCAGGCGGAACTTTGGGGCAGGGGTGCGGCGTTGAGCCAGTGACGACAACCCATTG
This sequence comes from Leisingera sp. UBA4491, assembly GCF_002388965.1. Lineage (NCBI taxonomy): Bacteria > Pseudomonadati > Pseudomonadota > Alphaproteobacteria > Rhodobacterales > Roseobacteraceae > Leisingera > Leisingera sp. UBA4491. Next base: position 25,640 of record NZ_DGNN01000016.1, read on the forward strand.
GCCGGGACCGGAACAGGAGCACGCAATGACCGCCGCAGACCCCGCGCACAGCGATGCCGCACAGAAGACAGCAGCACTCTACCGGATGGATATGCCGGGCCATCTGTGCCCCTACGGGCTGAAGTCCAGGGCGCTGCTGCGCTGGAAGGGGTATGAGGTCGAGGACCACCGGCTGACCACCCGCGAGGAGGTTGAGCGCTTTCAGGAGCAGGCGGGGGTCGAAACAACGCCGCAGACCTATATCGGCGGCGAGCGGATTGGCGGTTATGAGGACCTGCGCGCCCATTTCGGCATTCCGGTCCGTGCTGAGGGGGAGACCACCTATGTGCCGGTGATTGCGCTGTTTGCGATGGCGCTGGGGATCGCACTGGCAGCGCAGTGGGCCGCCTTTGACGCGTTAGGCGCAGGCCGGACGCTGCAGTGGTTTGTCGCCGTTTCCATGTGCTTGCTGGCGCTGCAGAAACTGCGCGATGTGGAGAGCTTTTCCAGCATGTTCCTGAACTATGACCTGTTGGCCCGCCGGTTTGTTCCTTACGCCTATGTCTACCCCTTTGCCGAAGGGGTGGCGGGCCTTCTGATGCTGGCGGGCGTGCTGATCTGGCTGGCGGCGCCGCTGGCGCTGGTGATCGGCACGGTTGGCGCGGTGTCGGTCTTCAAGGCGGTCTATATCGACAAGCGGGAGCTGAAATGCGCCTGCATGGGCGGCAGCAGCGCGGTGCCTCTGGGCTTTGTCTCGCTTACCGAGAACCTGATGATGGCGGGCATGGGCGCCTGGATGCTGCTGAGCTGAGGGCGCCTAGGCTGCGATCCCGTGCGGGCCGTGGCGGATGATGGCCCATTGGCCGTAGGTGTCGTCCAGATCCAGTTTGATCGCCGCGGTGGATTTGCTGGAGGCGCTGCCGATCTCGGCCAGGGTGAACTCGATGCCGCCGGGGATGTCGATGCGGACCCGGTGCTCGCCGCCGCCATGCGGGGCCTGGATCGGGCGGCCTGAGGCGCTGAGCAGCCCCTCGATCTCCACCGTGGCGGTGCGGTTTTCGATGTCGGCCTCGTAGTCGATCCGCTTGATCAGCGTCTCATGCACGGTGTCGCACATGGCGCGGAACACCCACCAATGGGTGGCTTCCTCCTCCGTTTCGCCGCCCAGAAGCACGGTCTCAAGCGCCGCGCGCTGAGCGTCCGACGCGCGGTCGTCAATGATCGCCTGCAAGGCGCCCTTGCCTTCGAAGATCGGCCCGGGCCAGGCGTAGAGCAGGGTGGCGCGGGTGCCTGTGAGGTCCGTTTCCTCGAAATGGCCCTTGTCGATATGGATCACCTCGAACCCGGTGCAATGCCCGTGGGTGGGCAGATCCTCGAACTGGCAGGGGCAGCCATAGTTGCAGTTGCAGTTCCCGAAGCTGCGGCCTTCGATGTACCAATCCGCATGTGCCATGGCTGTGTCCTCCGGTGCAGCTGATAAGATGTGCGCGGAGTGTATCACAAAACGGGCATCAATTCAGGCCGGGAACCGGCCCGGCGCAGGGCGGCGACACAGCCGCGCGCCTTCCGCCGCCGCCCTCTTGCTTTCAGCCGCTCTTGTGGTAGCAGGACACAAGCAGAATTCGAGGGGCCGTGATGGACGATCTTAAAGCCAAATACCTGGGTCAGATTGCAGAGGCCGCCGACGAGGCGGCGCTGGAGGCGATCCGTCTTGCCGCCGTCGGCAAGAAGGGCGAAGTGGCGCTGAAGATGCGCGAGCTGGGCAAGATGACCCCGGAGGAGCGCCAGGCGGCCGGCCCGGCGCTGAACGCGCTGAAGGATGAGATCAACTCCGCCCTGGCGGCCAAGAAAGCCGGGCTGGAAGATGCCGCGCTGGATGAGCGCCTGCGCACCGAATGGCTGGATGTTACCCTGCCGTCGCGCCCCTCCCGCCAGGGCAGCCTGCATCCGGTCAGTCAGGTGCAGGAAGAGATCACCGCGATCTTCGCCGAACTCGGCTTCTCCGTCGCCGAAGGGCCGCGGATCGACACCGACTGGTACAATTTCGATGCGCTGAACATCCCCGGACACCACCCGGCGCGCGCCGAAATGGACACGTTTTACATGCACCGCGCCGAAGGCGACAACCGCCCGCCGCATGTGCTGCGCACCCATACCTCGCCGGTTCAGATCCGCTCGATGGAAAAGATGGGCGCGCCGCTGCGCATCATCTGCCCGGGCGGCGTCTACCGCGCCGACTATGACCAGACCCACACGCCGATGTTCCACCAGGTCGAAGGCCTGGCGCTGGACAAGGACATCTCGATGGCGAACCTCAAGTGGGTGCTGGAGGAGTTCGTCAAATCCTTCTTCGAGGTGGACGGCGTCGAGCTGCGCTTCCGCGCCTCCCACTTCCCCTTCACCGAGCCGTCGGCAGAGGTGGACATCCGCTGCTCCTGGGAGGGCGGTGCGCTGAAGATCGGCGAAGGCGACGACTGGATGGAGATCCTCGGCTCCGGCATGGTGCATCCCAAGGTGATCGCGGCCGGCGGCATCGACCCGGAGATCTACCAGGGCTTTGCCTTCGGCATCGGCATCGACCGCCTGGCGATGCTGAAATACGGCATCCCGGACTTGCGCGCCTTCTTCGACAGCGACCTGCGCTGGCTGCGCCACTACGGCTTCCAGAGCCTGGACATGCCGGCGCTGCATGGCGGTTTGAGCAGGTGAAATTGCTTGAGGTTGCAAACTAAGTAGCTAGGCTCGCCTCTTTTGGCGGGCCTTTTGCATTTAGGAGTTACTTATGAAGCGCAATGATGACTTGTTGCGAGAGATGCTATTTGAGTTTGAGGCGGATCAATCTGGGGTGCTGCATTTTCGGAAGTTTCTCAGCATGCCGCAGGAGCAAATCGAGAGGAACCATCATGTGTCTTTGCTGTCAGACGCTGGGCTGGTTACGCAAGTTTCTGAAACCGGCTTCAGGCTTACAAACATGGGGCACGACTATATTGAAGCCATCAGAAGCGATACGGTTTGGCAAAAGACAAAGGATGGGGCGGCAAAAGTTGGCGGCATGACATTGGGAATGATGCGTGATTTGGCTTTTGCATATCTAAAGCAAGAAGCGTCAGAAAAGCTGGGCATCACCTTTTAGAGGCGAGAGCCAATTTTTAAAACTCAGGGCGCAGCCCCGCATCGCGCCCGACCCGCCCCCCCCCAGCGCGGAATCAAGGCCGAGAGGCCGCCGCGCCATCGCCTGACCGCCCGCACGGGCAGGCGATTTGGTGACGCAGGCACATCAGCTTGAAGTTCTACGGACTGGGCCGGCATAAACTGCCAGACACCACCGTCGTTCGCCTCCCCGCGGTCAGGCGATGGCGCGGCTCCACGCTCCCCCGGTACGGGCTTTTCCACCTCACTGAGCGCCATCCTTGATTCCCCCAGCGCTGAACCCTTGAACCTTGGCGCATTCTTTGCCATTGCCTCAGGTCAAACACGCATGTCTGCCAAGGGGTCCCCGACCGATGAAATTCACGCTTTCCTGGCTGAAAGACCACCTCGACACCGACGCCTCGGTGGAGGAGATCACCGACGCCCTGACCGATCTGGGCCTTGAGGTCGAAGGGGTCGTCAATCCGGCCGATGTGCTGAAGGATTTTACCCTCGGCTATGTGAAACATGCTGAGAAGCACCCGGATGCCGACAAGCTGCGGGTCTGCAAGGTGGACACCGACGAGGGCGAGCTGCAGATCATCTGCGGCGCGCCGAATGCGCGGGAAGGCATCACCGTGGTGGTCTGCAAGCCGGGCATGTATGTTCCGGGCCTGGATATCACCATCGGCGTCGGCAAGATCCGCGGCATCGAGAGCTTTGGCATGATGGCCTCCGAGCGCGAGCTGGAGCTGTCGGAGGAGCATGACGGCATCATTGAGCTGCCCTCGGGCGCGGTCGGCGACAAGTTCGTGGACTGGCTGGCGGAGAACGATCCGGCCAAAGTCGACCCGGTGATCGAGATTGCGATCACTCCGAACCGTCCCGATGCGCTGGGCGTCTATGGCATCGCCCGCGATCTGGCGGCGCGCGGTCTCGGCACCCTGAAGACCCGCGCGTTCGAGGCGATCCCGGGCGATTTCGACAGCCCGATCAAGGTCACCATCGACGAAGACACCCTGGACGGCTGCCCGCTGTTTGCCGGCCGGGTGATCAAGGGGGTGAAGAACGGCCCCAGCCCGCAGTGGCTGCAGGACCGGCTGACGGCGATCGGCCTGCGCCCGATCTCGGCGCTGGTGGACGTGACCAACTTCTTCACCTTCGACCAGAACCGCCCGCTGCATGTGTTCGATGCGGTCAAAGTGTCCGGCAGCCTGCGGGTGCACCGCGCCCAGGGCGGCGAGACGCTGGTGGCGCTGGATGAGAAGGAATACACCCTGGGCGCGGGCCATATGGTGATCTCCGACGAAAACGGCGTGGAGAGCATCGGCGGCATCATGGGCGGCGCCGCGACCGGCTGCACCGAAGACACCGTGGATGTGTTCCTGGAGAGCGCGTTCTGGGATCACGTGCAGATCGCGATGGCGGGCCGGGCGCTCAAGATCAACTCCGACGCGCGCTACCGGTTCGAGCGCGGTGTGGATCCGGAATACACCATTGAGGGCCTGCACCGGGCGACCCAGATGATCTTGGATATCTGCGGCGGCGAGCCGTCAGAGATGGTGATTGCCGGCGACGTGCCGGATCATTCGCGCGCCTATAAGCTGGACAGCGGCCGGGTGCAGTCACTGGTGGGGATGGAGATCCCGGAAAGCGACCAGCGCCAGACCCTGACCCGCCTGGGCTTCCGCCTGGAGGGCAACATGGCGCATGTGCCCAGCTGGCGGCCGGATGTGCAGGGCGAAGCTGACCTGGTGGAAGAGGTCGCCCGCATCGCCTCGCTGACCAAGCTGCAGGGCAAGCCCCTGCCGCGGCTGACCGACGGGATTCCGAAGCCGGTGATGACGCCGCAGCAGCGCCGCCAGCAGATGGCGCGCCGCACTTGCGCCAGCCTCGGCTACAACGAGATCGTCAGCTACAGCTTCATCGACAAGGCCTCGGCGGCGCTGTTCGGCGGCGGCGATGATGCCACCATGCTGGCCAATCCGATCTCTTCCGAGATGTCGCACATGCGTCCGGACCTGCTGGCGGGCCTCTTGCAGGCTGCGGCCCGCAATCAGGCGCGCGGATTCATGGATCTGGCGCTGTTTGAGGCAGGGCCTGCCTTTACCGGCGGCGAGCCGGGCGAGCAGGTCAATCAGATCGCGGGCCTGCTGGTCGGGCGCACCGGACCCAAAGACGTGCATGGTGCCTCGCGGGCGGTGGACCTTTATGATGCCAAGGCGGATGCCGAGGCGGTTCTGGCGGCCATCGGCGCTCCGGCCAAGGTTCAGATCCTGCGAGACGGTGCTGCCTGGTGGCACCCGGGCCGCCATGGCCGCATCTGCCTGGGTCCGAAGAAGACCCTCGGCGTCTTTGGCGAGCTGCATCCGAAGGTGCTGAAAGAGATGGGGATCAAGGGTGCGGCCGTGGCCTTCACCATCTTCCCGGATGAGGTGCCGCTGCCGCGCAAATCCGGCGCCACCCGCCCGGCGCTGGCGATCAGCGACCTGCAGGCGGTGGAGCGGGACTTCGCCTTTGTGGTCGATGCGGATGTCGAGGCGCTGACGCTGGTCAATGCCGCTGCCGGTGCCGACAAGGCGCTGATCGAGGATGTGCGCGTCTTTGACGAATTCATCGGCGGCTCCCTGGGTGAGGGCAAGAAGTCACTGGCGATCACCGTGCGGCTGCAGCCCAGCGACCAGACGCTGAAGGAAAAAGATATCGAGGCGGTGAGCGAGAAGATCATCGCCAAGGTCACCAAGGCCACCGGCGGCACCCTGCGGGGGTGACGGCGGGCCCAAGACTTTTTGAAAAGTCTTGGCAAAAGTTTTGGGAAAACTATTGGGCAGCGCACCCGTTGGGGCGCTGCCTTTTCCGTTTCACCTGGCCGCAAAGAACTCCGCCAGCAGGTCGAACACCAGCCGGATCCGGCGGCTGGTATGCAGCTCGCGGTGGGTGGTCAGCCAGACCGGGAAGGTGATTGCATCGCTGCCGGGCAGCAGCCGCTCCACCTCTGGCGCGGCGGCGGCGACCTCGTCCGACATCGGGGTGATGCCGAACCCCTGCCGGACCAGTTCCCAGGCCACCAGGCCGCTGTTGGAACCGATGCGGAAGTTCTCCGCCGTGACCGGGATACCCATCGGGTCCAGATAACCAATCATCCGCTCCGTATCGCCGAATCCGACGAAATCATGGGTCCCCAGCTCCGCGAAGGACGCTGGTCGGCCGCGCCGGTTCAGATAGCTTTTGGCAGCATAGAAATGCCCGGTGGCCTCCTGCACCAGGCGGGCGATCAGCTCGGGCTGATCGGGGCGGACATGGCGGATGGCAATGTCCGCCTCGCGCCGCATCAGGTCGCGGATATCGTTGGCGGCCACCACGTCGATGGTGAGCTTCGGCGCTCGCTGGCGCAGCTGGTGCAGCACCGGCGGCAGCACATGTGCCGACATCACATCCGAGGCGGTGATCCGCACCGTGCCCTCGATGGACTGCGCCTGGCCGGAGGCGGCCAGGGTCAGACCGTTCGCGGCCTCGCCCATCTTGCGGCTGTGGGACAGCAGCTCGTGCCCGGCTTTGGTCAGCGCCAGGGCACGGCCGAGGCGTTCAAACAGCAGCACGCCCAGTTCCGCCTCCAGCGCCGCGACCTGGCGCGAGAGTGTCGGCTGGGTGAGGCCAAGCTGGCGCGCGGCTGCGGACAGCGATCCCGTCTCGGCAGTGGCCAGAAACGCGCGAATATGGTTCCAGTCTGGGTTTTCCATGCAAATATGTATAACAACCTTGCGGATTTCGGCAATTTCTCTGTGGTCCTTGCATGGATAGGCTCAGGGTCAGCAAGGAGAGCCGCCATGACAGCCGATGCCCGCTTTTGGGACAGAATCGCCCCGAAATACGCCAATGCCCCGATCCGGGACCTCGATGCCTACCGCTACACGCTGGAGCGGACCCGGTCTTACCTGAAAGGCAGCGACAGGGTGCTGGAGCTGGGCTGCGGCACTGGCTCCACCGCGATTGCGCTGGCCGCCAGCGCGGCTGAGATCACTGCCACCGACCTGTCTGAGGGGATGCTGAAGGTGGGGCGGGAACGGGCCTGGAATGCGGCGGCAGCAAATGTGGATTTCCGCTGCTGCGGCGTGCTGGACGCGCCGGAGGGGCCGTTTGATGCGGTGATGGCCTTCAACCTGCTGCATCTGCTGCCGGATCTGGAGGCGGCGCTGGCCTCGATCGCGGCCAAACTGCCCGCGGGCGGACTGTTCATATCCAAGACACCCTGCCTGGGCGAGGCGCGGGGGTCCTGGAAGTACTGGATGTACAGCATTGCGATTCCGCTGATGCGGCTGGCAGGCAAGGCGCCCGGCCATGTGGATTTCCTGGATATCCGCACGCTGGAGGCAGCAGTGCAGCGCGCAGGCTTTGAGATCATCGAGACCGGCAACTACCCGGCGGACACGCCCGGGCGCTACCTGGTGGCGCGGCGCCGCTGAGGCGTTGCCTTTTGCGCCGGCGCGCTAGGTTACGGGGTGGAGGCGTCCCGGATGTTTGAGGACCGGATCACTGCCGGGCTTCAGCTGGCCGAGAGACTGGCTGAACTGGAGATGCAAGACCCCGTGGTGCTGGCGCTGCCGCGGGGCGGGGTCCCCGTGGCGCTGCCCATTGCGCAGAAACTGAACGCACCCCTGGACCTGATCCTGATCCGCAAGATCGGTATGCCCGCCAACCCGGAGCTGGCGGCCGGCGCGCTGGCGGAGGGCAGCAAACCCATTTTCAACGACGCCCTGCTGCAGGCCATGGGCATGAAGCCGGAGGATTTTGTCTCTCAGGTTGCCGAGGCGCGCAAGGAAAATGCCGCCCGCCGCGCCAGCTATTTGCAGGGGCGCGACCCTGTGGATCTGGAGGGCCGCACCGTTATCGTGGTGGATGACGGCATCGCCACCGGCGCGACCTTCATGGCGGCGCATTTCTGGCTCAAGGAACGCAAGCCTGCAGAGGTGATCCTGGCGGTGCCGGTGGCGCCGCCGGAAGCGGTGGACGAACTGCGCCCGCTGGTGGATACTGTGGTCTGCCTGCTGAGCCCCAGGGAATTCTGGGCGGTCGGCGCGCATTACAGGGATTTTGCACAGACCAGTGATGATGAGGTCACGGCTGCCTTGGCTGCGGCCCCGCAGGCTGGCGCAGGAAAGGACAAGACGTGGTATTGAAGGTATATCTTTCGGGCGAGATTCACACCGATTGGCGGGAGCAGATCATCGATGGCGCACAAGGGCTGGAGGTGAGCTTCAGCGCGCCGGTCACCGATCACGATGCCAGCGACGATTGCGGCGTGGCCATCCTTGGGTCTGAGGAGAACAAGTACTGGCACGACCACAAGGGCGCGATGGTGAATGCGATCCGCACCCGCAAGGGGATCTCGGACGCCGATGTGGTCGTGGTGCGGTTCGGCGACAAGTACAAGCAGTGGAATGCGGCCTTTGACGCGGGCTATGCCGCTGCCCTGGGCAAATCCGTGATTGTGCTGAGCCCCCCGGAGCATCAGCACGCGCTGAAGGAAGTCCACGCGGCGGCGCTGGCGGTGGCAGAGGAGCCGCGCCAGGTGGTCGAAATCCTGCGCTATGTGCTGACCGGCACCCTGCCTGGATGAGCTGTCCGGTTCTGGAGACGGAGCGGCTGGTCCTGCGCCCGCATCGGGTGCAGGATTTTGCTGCCGTCGCGGCGCTCTGGGCGGAGCCGGAAGTGGTAAGGTTCATTTCAGGCCAGCCCTCGACCCTGCAGGAAAGCTGGACCCGGCTGCTGCGCTACATCGGCCATTGGCAGGCGCTGGGCTATGGCTATTGGGCGGTGACCCTGCGCGGCAGTGGCAAGTTCATCGGCGAGGCGGGATTTGCCGATTTCCGGCGCGCGATGGAGCCGCCGCTGGACGGCATCCCCGAAGCGGGCTGGGTGCTGGCGCCGCAGATGCAGGGCCGGGGGCTGGCAACCGAAGCGGTGCGCCGTATGCATCAGTGGGCGGCGGAGGCCACGGATTGGGCGGAGACCGCCTGTATCCTTGATCCCTCTCACGCGGCGTCCCAGCGGGTGGCGCGCAAGCTGGGATACACCCCTGCAGGCGAAGCGGTGTACAAGGACGCCCCGGCGCTGGTCATGAAACGGCCGGTCGCGCGCGTCTGAGGCGGGGGTCTCCCGCCCCTGAAGGCGCTTCGAAGGAAGCGCCATGCAGCGTTGGTCGGGGCGCCGCGCTTTGCGCGGCGCGGCGGTGGCCCGCCCGCTCGGGCGCCGCTGGGTTTTTACGGCGGTTTTCCCTTTTTGCGGTCATTCAACGCTTCGTTAAGCGCGGTGGCCTAGGGTGATGGAAAAGACACCAGACAGTTGACAGGGCAGCCGCTCGCTTAACCGGGCGATGCCGGGATATGCCATGACGAACCGCCGCAGACCCCCCTCGCAAATCACCCCGCAGATTGAGGATGCGGGCCTGTTCAAGCGCGAGGTGCGCGACGTTCCGGTGGAGCTGGTGCCGGTGTTCAGCCGCAACAACCGCCGCGATCTGGTGGTGACGGGGATCGTCCGGCCGGGGACTGAGATTGAAGTGGTATTTGCCGGCCGCCGGATGCGTGAAGCGGCAGCGCTGGTGGAGCGGATGAAGAAACTGCGGGCGCAGGGGGTGCGCGCGGCGATGACCGGGCATGACGCGATGGTCCGTATTCAGCAGCTGCGGCTGCCGGTCCAGGTGCGCGGCACCTGGCGGCTGCGGTTCGAACCCGATGCCTCCGGCTGGGAGGTCAAGAGCTACCAGCTGCTGGCCGCGCAATGGGCCTTTACCGATCTGGACGGGAGCACGGTGGTCTGCGGCTGGCCGCCCGAACAGCCGCAGGACAGGCGGCTGGAGCGGGGCCGTGCGGCGCGGGCGCGCCAGGCCGCCGCGAGTGCCGCCACCGCCGCCCGGGCGCGCTGAGCCGGCCGCTGCCGCAACGCAGAACGCCCCGCCGCAGGCGGGGCGCCGGGCCCAACGGGATGAGGCCCGCAGGGGCCGAAGACGGGCGGGAGGGCTTCAGCCTTCCTTTTTGACTTCCACTGTGTGCGGGTAGGGGATCGAGATGCCCTTGGCGTCAAACGCCTCTTTCACGCCCTGCATCAGGGCAAACTTCAGCTCCCAGTAATCCTCGGCCTTGCACCAGAGCCGTGCGGTCAGATCGACGGAGCTGTCGCCCAGATTGGTGACCCGGACCCAGGGTGCGGGGTCCTGCAGCACCCGGGCGTCGGCGTTCGCCTGCTCCAGGATGATCGCCTTGGCCGCCTCGGCGCTGTCGCCGTAGTCGATGCCGAACACCAGATCGGCGCGGCGGGTGGGGTGATGCGAGAAGTTGGTGATGATCGCGCCCCAGGCCTTGCCGTTGGGAACGATGATCTGCACGTTGTCCGGCGTCGCCAGCTCGGTCACGAAAAGGTTCAGATCCTTCACGGTGCCCGAGGTGCCGCCGATGTCGACAAACTGGCCGATCTTGTAGGGGCGGAACAGGATCAGCATGACCCCCGCGGCCAGATCGCTGAGCGTGCCCTGCAGCGCCAGACCGATCGCCAAAGTGGCGGCGCCCAGCATGGCGACCAGGCTGGTGGCCTCGATCCCGAAGATGTTGAGGATGGCGACCAGCACCACCAGCAGCAGCACCCAGCGCACCGCGCTGGCGGCAAAATTGCCTAGCGTCGGGTCGATCTGCGGCGTGTTGTTGATCCGCCGCCGCACCACGCTGCTGATCCAGCCGGTGGCAATCCAGCCGAGGATCAGCACCACCAGCGCCTTGGCGCCGCTCACCATCAGGGGCCAATAGGCGCCTGCCTCTTGCATCATCTGTTCCATCTGCGCTGTCCCTCCGCGCTGTCATTCATTGCGCCGGACTGTCGAGGAAGAGCCGGGCTGTGGCAATAGGGCGCAGCGGGGAAAGTTCGGGCGGTGAAGGCTCAACTGACGCGGGAGGCGTGAAGCGCTGCCAGCGCGGTGCAAGGGCTGGCGGCGGAGGGGGCGGTTTCTGCGGGTGCCTGACTGCGCCCTAAAGCACATTAAAAAGCCCCGCCGGTTGGGCGGGGACTTTCTGGTGCGGCAGAGAATGCCCCGTCTGGAAACAGAAGCGGCGGGCGGGGAACAGGCCGGGCGCTGGTCAGACCAGGTCGAACTCGTCCGCGCCCATTTCCTCAGCGGTTTCCGGCTCCGGCATGGCATAATCGTCCAGGCTCAGCGCTGCCATCAGGTTCTGTCCGGACAGATCTTCGATGCCGCTGAGCGCATCGTCATAGGCCGCCAACAGCGCATCGGCGTCCGCGAAGCCGCCCTCCGGCGCTGCAATGCGGAACAGCTCCCCCTGGGAGCCGTCCTCGCCAGGGCCGTAAAAGACGACGCCCTCCACCGCGGCCAGATTGCCGCCCATCTCATCCGACAGGTAATAAGACAGGTAGTTTTCAAAGGTGGGCTCGGTTCCCTCGGGAAGCGCAGGCACGCTGTAGGGGTTCGGATCGGGTTCTTCGTCCAGAATGTAGGTGCCCCCAAGCGGCTCGCCGGTTTCGGAAAACACCTCCCCGAAGAAAACCTTCCCATAGACGGGATCTTCCGGCTCCTCCGGCTCCTCGGGGTCGCTGCTGACGGCCTTGATCGAACCTGCGCCGGTGGTCGTTGAGGTGGCTCGGATGCCGAAAACGTCGATTTCATCCAGGTCTTCGATGTCCAGGGCAACCGTCATCGTATCCCCGGCCTGCAAGTAGGTTTCCTTGGTTTCTCCTTCCGGGCCTAGGCCGGGGCTGCTGAGTTCGGTGGCTTCGTCCCACTGCACCTTTTCGCCGTCCAGTCTGGCGCCGTTCATATTCAGCGGGCCGCCCAGGGATTCGCTGGAGCCGGAGAAGTCGTCATCGCCGAAGTAGACCGCGTTCACGTCCATGGCGCCTTCATCGACCGCGATATCGGCAAAGAATTCACCGTTCTCCTCGTAAACGGTGACGGTGTAGGAGAGGCCCTCCACCACATAGGTAAAGATCTTTGAAGTTTCAGGCATAGGGGTGCTTTCACTCATGACCGGAAATGGCTGAGCGGCCTTGCCCTGCCGGCCGTTGCTGTTCAGAAATGCCGCATTTTCACAAATTCGCCTTATTTTTAACAAAATTTGCGGGGGCTAAAAACCGCTCAGCCGGGAACAGATTTTACCGATTGTCTCCAATAGGTGAACAGCGGCTGGGCCGGGTGCACGGCTGCCTGCGGGTGACGCGCTGGACGTCCAGATAAGCAAAAGCCCCGCCGGTTGGGCGGGGCTTTCCCATTTTCACAGTGCTTGCGGGCCTAGGCCTTACTGCTTCAGCGCCAGTTTCGGCGACAGCACGTCCAGACCCAGGGCTTCGCCGACCGCGTAGTAGGTCAGCTGGCCAGCGTGCACGTTCAGGCCGTTCAGCAGATGCGGGTCGTCCTCGCACGCCTGGCGCCAGCCCTTGTTGGCCAGGTTCAGCATGAAGGGCAGGGTCGCATTGCCCAGGGCCTGGGTCGAGGTGCGCGCCACGGCGCCCGGCATGTTGGCCACGCAGTAGTGCATGATGCCGTCGACCTCATAGATCGGGTCGGCGTGGGTGGTCGCCTTGGAGGTCTCGAAGCAGCCGCCCTGGTCGATGGCAACGTCCACCAGAACCGCGCCCGGCTTCATCTCGGACAGCTGTGCGCGGGACACCAGTTTCGGCGCAGCCGCACCGGGAACCAGAACCGCACCGATCACCATATCGGCGTCGCGGACCAGCTCGGCAGTGGCGCCGGCGGTGGAGTACTGGTTCTTGAAGGAGCGGCCGAAGACGTCATCCAGGTACTTCAGGCGGGTCAGCGAGCGGTCGAGGATGGTGACATCCGCGCCCATGCCGGCCGCAATCTTGGCTGCGTGGGTGCCGACGACGCCGCCGCCGATCACCACAACCTTGGCCGGGGCCACACCGGGGACGCCGCCCATCAGCACGCCGCGGCCGCCGTTGGCCTTTTGCAGGGTATAGGCGCCAACCTGCGGGGCCAGGCGGCCGGCCACTTCCGACATCGGCGCCAGCAGCGGCAGGCCGCCGCGGTCGTCGGTGACGGTCTCGTAAGCAATTGCAGTACAGCCGCTTTCCAGCAGGTCCTTGGTCTGCTCCGGATCGGGTGCCAGGTGCAGGTAAGTGAACAGCAGCTGGTTTTCGCGCAGCATCTTGCGCTCAACCGCCTGCGGCTCCTTCACCTTGACGATCATGTCGGCGGTGGCAAAGATTTCCTCGGCGGTGTCCAGGATCGCCGCACCGGCAGAGACATAATCCTCGTCGGTGAAGCCTGCGCCCAGGCCTGCGCCTTGCTGGATCACAACCTCATGGCCGCGCAGGACGGCCTCGCGGGCGGCGTCCGGGGTCATGCCGACGCGGAATTCCTGCGGTTTGATTTCGGTGGGGCAGCCGATTTTCATCTGAGTATCTCCTCAAAACTCTCTGCGGTCATAATGCCGCAGGCAGCCCGGAATGTGCTGCTTTTTTGGGCGGATTAAAAACATGCCTTTCGAAGATTCTTCGCGTAATATGGCCGAACACAGCAAGGATCTTCGCATAATGCCGCTGGACGAAACAGATCGTCGCATACTCTCGGTACTTCAAAAGCAGGGACGCATCTCCAACGCGGACCTGTCGGAGCGGGTGAACCTGTCTGCTTCGGCCTGCCACCGGCGGGTGCAGCGGCTGGAGGCGGAGGGGTATATCCGCGATTATGTCGCGCTGCTGGATGCGCGCAAGATGAATGTGCCGTCGACGGTGTTTGTCGAGATCACCCTGTCTGGCCAGGCGGATGAGGTGCTGGACGCGTTTGAAAAGGCGGTGTCCAGAATCCCGGATGTGCTGGAGTGCCATCTGATGGCGGGGACGGCGGATTACATCCTGAAGGTGGTGGCGGAAAACACCGAGGATTTCGCCCGCATCCACCGCCAGCATCTGGCGCGCCTGCCAGGGGTGGCGCAGATGCAGTCGAGCTTTGCGCTGCGCACCGTGTTCAAGACCACGGCACTGCCGGTCTGAGGCGCTGGCGGGGGTGATTTGCGTGCACCTCCTGTACACCCTCTGTGCACCCCCAGCGCGCCATCCGCGCCAGCGGTGGACGGCGGCAGTAGCTGTTCCAGCCGGTTGCGCGGGCGCGCCTGGGCTTTGGGCTTGAATCCGGACGGAATTTCCGGTTGCCTTAAAGGAAGCTGCCGGCACGCGGTCTCCGGTCCGGGGGCGCAGCCGGCAGATGGTTTTCCGTTGCGCGCAGCCAGGTATTCCGCGGCTGTTCCGGCGGGATGACATCAAACATTCACATGCTGCCGGTAAAAGGCGGCGTTTGCACCACCTGACAAGGAAGGAACCCTGCCCGTGACCCGCGAATTTGAAACCGCATCCCTGGACTGGCTGGAAGCGGAGCTGCAGGACACGCTGGACGAGGATATCGAGATCGAGTTCTCCGAGCCGATGCTGAGCCAGGAGATCCGCAAGATTTATCGTGAGCAGCACCCGGAGATGCTCGACCGGCAGGTCTATTTCCGTAACCTCCTGCGGCTGCAGGCGGAGCTGATCAAGGTGCAGGACTGGGTGCAGCACACCGGCGCCAAGGTCTGCATTCTGTTCGAGGGCCGCGATGCGGCCGGCAAGGGCGGGGTGATCAAGCGGATCACCCAGCGGCTGGACCCGCGGGTGGCGCGGGTGGTGGCGCTGCCGGCCCCGAACCGCCGCGAGCAGAGCCAATGGTATTTCCAGCGCTACGTGCCGCATCTGCCTGCGGGCGGCGAGATCGTGCTGTTCGACCGCTCCTGGTACAACCGCGCGGGCGTCGAGCGGGTGATGGGCTTTGCCAGCGACGACCAGGTCGAGCAGTTCTTTCAGGACGTTCCAGAATTCGAGAGGATGCTGGTGCGGTCGGGCGTCATCCTGCTGAAATACTGGTTCTCGATCACCGACGAGGAGCAGCAGCTGCGGTTCATGATGCGCATTCACGACCCGATGAAACAGTGGAAGCTGTCGCCGATGGATCTGGAGAGCCGGATCCGCTGGGAGCAGTACACCAAGGCCAAGGAGGAGATGTTCAAGCGCACCAACATCCCCGAGGCGCCCTGGTATATCGTCGAGGGCAACGACAAGAAGCGCGAGCGGCTGAACTGCATCGAGCACCTGCTGACCAAGATCCCTTATGAGGAGGTGCCGGGCGAGAAGGTGGTGCTGCCGGACCGCAAGTACAATCCGGATTACGAGCGCCAGGTGCTGCCGGATGAGCTGTACGTGCCGAAAATCTATTGAGGCTTGAAGCCCCGGGCGCCGCAGCCCGCACATGAAAAAGGGCGCGCCGCAGCGCGCCCTTTCGCGGTTTGCCCGGTGGGGATCAGAACAGGAAGTCGCCTGCGCTGAGGTCTTGGGAGGTGATGCCTGCCAGCAGCATGCTGTCGCCGCCGGTGTCGGTGATCAGCAGGCCGTTTGCAGTCTGTTTGGCGTGGCTGTTCATCAGGTCGGAGTAGCTGGTGATGCCATCCGCCGCGCCCAGGTCGATGCGCTCGCCGCTGGCATTCGGGTTGAAATCGGTGACCGTGTCGTTGCCGCTGCTGAAGACAAAGATGTCAGCGCCGCTTTTGCCGGTCAGCCGGTCATTGCCCGAACCGCCGTCCAGAGTGTCGGAGCCGCTGCCGCCAATCAGCTTGTCCCTGCCGCCGCCGCCGTTCAGGTCGTCCGCGCCGCCGCCGCCGCGCAGAACGTCGTTGCCGGCACCGCCGTCCAGGCCGTCGCTGCCGGCCCGGCCAAGCAGCTTGTCGCGGCCGTCGTTGCCGCTGAGGCTGTCGCGGCCGCCGCTGCCGGTCAGGGTGTCATTGCCGCCCAGACCGTCCAGGCTGCCTGCGCTGCTGAGGGTCAGGATGTCATCGCCGGCGGTGGCGCCGGTGCCGGTGCTGCCGCCGGACCCGCCGCCGGAATTGCCGCTGTCGAGCTGCAGCGGCGCGCTGGTCTTGGCGAAGTTCTGGGTGACCATGACGGCGTCCCAGCCGTTGAAGCTGCCCTGCTCGATGCCGATGCCGATCACCTCGACATTGCCATTCAGGATGTTGGCGCGGTGGCCGGGGCTGTTCATCAGCGAATTGTGCAGGTCGACAACGTCATCGGCGAGACCGGCGGCGCCGCGCTCGCTTTGCCAGGCGATGTTTTCGGCCCAGGTCCAGCTGCCGGAAAAGACAAAGCCTGCGTCCTTCATCCGGTCGCCCGCGCTGGAGCCGCCAGCGCCGGTGTGGGAGAACACATCCTGCTGCAGCATCCACTCGCTGTGGTCTTCCGACGAATCGTTGAGGCGCAGCTCCAGCTGCACTGGATTGAGCCCGCGCGAAGTGCGCTCAGCGTTGATCAGGTCGAGCATCTGGCGCTCGAGTTCGCTTGCCTGTGACATCGTGTACTGCTCCGTGAGTGTGCCGGCTGTGCGGCGGTGCGCCAACCGGTTAACGGAAAACCAGAGGCCTGAAAGGGCGGCAGGGGGCAGAGGCGGGTTTGCGGCAAAGCTCTGCCCGAAGCGTGG
Organism: Leisingera sp. UBA4491; assembly: GCF_002388965.1. Lineage (NCBI taxonomy): Bacteria > Pseudomonadati > Pseudomonadota > Alphaproteobacteria > Rhodobacterales > Roseobacteraceae > Leisingera > Leisingera sp. UBA4491. Next base: position 42,267 of record NZ_DGNN01000016.1, read on the forward strand.
GGCGCGATACGCGGAAACCTGCGCGCGAAGCACTGGCCAGCGGTCCGCATCCGCCACAGGCGCCATCCCGCCGCCGGACGGGGGCGGGGAGGGGCAGGGTGCGGAAAGGGATTCGGCCTATGGCTGCCAGGCGGCCGAGCAGAGGGGGATTTTCCAGCGGAGGGAACAGGAAGGCCGGGCGCCGGCGGGGGAAGCTGGCGGCGCCCGGCATCTATGGAAACCCGGAGAGGCGTGCCTTGTTTGCAGGGACCAAGACGGGCGCCGGTATTAAGGGGGGGACGCAGCCTGCCCCGGGTTTCAGAGTTCCGGGTGTTCCAGGCCCGGGCGGCGGGAGCAAAGTTAGGGAAACGCATCAGACTTGCCCGGCCGCAGTCCCTGTATAGCAGAACGGAAAGAAGAAATACACCCTAAAGATGTAATTCAAAATATCTCACGATTTTTGCGTGTGCTGCAAATTGCGCGGGCCGTGCGTGCAGCCGGTACAAATGACAAACCCCCGGGCGGGGCCGCGGGGGTCGTCTGATCTTATGTTCCGGCAGGTCCGGGGACCGCCGTAGTGCTGTCCAAAGCTGGAGAGCAAGGTATGCTTACAGCAGACCTTCGCGCTGGGCTTTCTTGCGTGCCAGTTTACGGGCACGGCGGATCGCTTCAGCTTTCTCGCGCGCTTTTTTCTCGGACGGCTTCTCGAAATGTTGCTTGAGCTTCATTTCGCGGAAGACGCCTTCACGCTGCAGCTTTTTCTTCAGGGCACGAAGCGCCTGATCGACGTTGTTGTCGCGAACACTAACCTGCATGTGGTTTTCACCACCTTTCTAAGTTGAGTTGCAAGGATTTGCAGGAAGTGGCCGTATAGCAAAGCGCGCTTATTTTGTCTAGTAGGGTGTCAGAACACTGCCAGCTGGAGGGTGAGATGACCGAAGACCAGGATCACGCGCAGGGCGATATCAGGGAAAAACTGCTGGATGCGGCACTGTTGCATGTGCCGTTTGACGGCTGGACGGAGGTGACGTTCCGCGCCGCCTGCCAGGACGCGGATGTGCCGGAGGTGCTGGCCCATGCGGTCTGCCCGCGCGGCGGAGTGGATCTGGCGCTGGCCTATCACGCGCGCGGCGATTCGCGGATGCTGGAACGGCTGGAGGCCGAGGATCTGTCCGGCCTGCGGTTCCGTGACAAGGTGGCGGCGGCGGTGCGCTTCAGGCTGGAGGCGGTTGACGACAAGGAGGCGGTGCGCCGCGGCACCACGCTGCTGACGCTGCCGCAGTATGCCGGCGACGGGGTCAAGGCGATCTGGAACACCTGCGACCTGATCTGGGAGGCGCTGGGCGACGGCTCGGACGATCTGAACTGGTACACCAAGCGCGCCTCGCTGGCCGGGGTCTATTCCGCCACGGTGCTCTACTGGCTGGGCGACGACAGCCTGAACCACCAGGCAACCTGGGATTTCCTGGACCGGCGCATCGACAATGTGATGGATTTCGAGAAGCTTAAAGCGGGGCTGCAGAAGAACCCGCTGCTGAAGCCGTTCCTGGTGGGGCCGAACTGGCTGGCGGAGCAGATCAAGCCGCCGAAAGACCGTGATGATCTGCCGGGGTCGCTGACCCCGCGGCGCTGAGCCGGACACAGGTTGACTGGCCGGACGGACCTGTCCGCAAAGCGCGCCGGCTGCGGCGCCTTTGCTGTTTGCGCATGCCCGGGCGGGTGCTAGGCAAGGGGCAAGGATCAGGAGGATATTTCCGATGACAGAGATGATGCGCGCCGTGGAGATCAGCAAGCCCGGAGGACCGGAGGTGCTGCAGCTGTGTGAACGCCCGGTGCCGCAGGCGGGGCATGGCGAGGTGGTGATCAAGGTGGCCTATGCCGGGGTGAACCGCCCCGACGCGCTGCAGCGCGCGGGCGCCTATGATCCGCCCAAGGGCGCCAGCGACCTGCCGGGGCTGGAAGCCTCGGGCGAGGTGGTGGCCGTGGGCGCGGGCGTTAGCGGTATCAGCGAAGGCGATCAGGTCTGTGCGCTGCTGCCCGGCGGCGGATATGCGGAATATGTGGCGACGCCTGCGGCGCATTGCCTGGCCGTCCCGGAGGGGCTGGACCTGAAACGGGCGGCCTGCCTGCCGGAGACCTTCTTTACCGTCTGGTCCAATGTCTTCACCCGCGGCGGCCTGAAGGCGGGCGAGCGGTTCCTGGTGCATGGCGGCTCGTCCGGGATCGGCACCACCGCGATCCAGCTGGCGCGGGAGTTCGGGGCGCGGGTGTTTGCCACGGCCGGTTCGGATGAAAAGTGCCAGGCCTGCCTGGACCTGGGCGCCGAGCGCGCGATCAACTACCGCGACGAGGATTTCGTCAAGGTGATGCAAAGCGCGGGCGGTGCCGATCTGGTGCTGGACATGGTCGGCGGCGATTACATTCCGCGCAACGTCAAGGCCATGGCCGAGGACGGGCGGCTGGTGCAGATTGCCTTTCTGCAAGGGCCGAAGGTGGAGCTGAACTTTGCCCTGATGATGGTGAAGCGGCTGACGCTGACCGGCTCGACGCTCAGGCCGCAAAGCGACCTGGCCAAGGCGCGGATTGCGCAGGATCTGCGCGAGGCGGTCTGGCCGCTCATTGAGGCTGGCAAGGTGGCGCCGGTGATGGACAGCGAGTTTGCGCTGGAGGACGCGGCCGCGGCGCACGCCCGGATGGAAAGCTCCGGCCATATCGGCAAGATCGTTTTGAAAGCCGGGTGATGCCTTGGGGGCACGCGAAAGGGCCGGCAGATCCGCCGGCCCTTTTTGTTGCGCGGCAGCAGCTACTGCACGGCGCGCCGGTACAGGTGCCAGGTGGCATGGCCCAGCACCGGCACCACGATGATCAGCCCGGCCAGGAACGGGATCGCGCCGATTACCAGCGCGGATCCGACAAGCGCGCCCCAGGTCATGCAGACCACGGGGTTCTTGCGCATCACCCTGATCGAAGTGGCCACCGCCACCGGCAGGCCCACGTGGCGGTCCAGCAGCAGCGGGAAGGACACGATGCTCATCGCCAGTGCGGCAAAGGCAAACACTGCGCCTACAACTCCCCCTGCAATGGCCATGATCCAGCCTGCGCGGGTGGTCAGCACGTCGGTGGCGAAGCTTGCGATCGAGGCCGGCGGCTCCGGCCCCAGGGTGCGGCTGTAGATCATGTCCGCCGCCACCAGCCAGATGACGAACAGCGCCGCCAGATACAGCCCCAGCACCAAAATGGCGCCAAAGGCCGGTGAACGGATGACGCTGAAGGCATCCACCCAGCGTGGCTCCAAACCTTCTTCGCGGCGCTTGGACATTTCATAGAGGCCGATTGCTGCGACCGGACCGAGGATCGCAAAGCCCATGATCATGGGCACGATCAGCGGCAGCAAGTTCATCGACAGGCTCATCACGATCAGCGCGATGCCGATGAGCGGATAAAACAGCACCAGGAACATCGCGTCGCTGCGGCAGGCGGCAAAGTCCTCCAGACCCGCGGCCAAAGAATGGATGATGTCATCCATGCTCAGGTCGCGTGCCTGGGGCAGGTCCCGGACGCCCTCGCTGCCCATTTCGCCAACAGTTTCACTGATATGGTGCCCGGTGGTTTCTGCACCCTGCAGAAGCCAGCTGAGCGGGTTACCGATTGTCTTTGCCATGCGCTTCCTCCTCCTCGCTGACCAAAACGGAAGTGCCGTTCAGGCAGGGCCGGGCGCGGCACGTGGGTTTATTGTAGCACGAAACGCGGCAAAGTCCGCTTCACAGCGCCTTTACTGCTGCGCGAGAAGAAGGCCGCCTTGCGGCGCCGGCCTCCGGCGGGAGTATTTGCGGAAAGATGAAACGGCGGCGGCTCAGGCCGCGTGCCCTGCAGCACTGCGGCGCCAGCTTCATCTTTCGCCGAAATATTCCGGGGTGAATTGGCCGAAAGGCCAAGAGGGGCAGCGCCCCTGCCTGGCCTGCACGCAGGGTCAGCGTACCGGCGCGAAGCGGGCGTTTTTCAGAGTGCAGTCCTTGATCGCATCGCGTCCGCAGGGGACAGGGGAGAGCGTTTTGGACAGGCAGATGCGGGCCTCCTGGATGGCGCCGTCCCGGCAGGTGATGGTCAGGCTGTCGCGCGACAGGGAGGGGTTCTCCTTCAGAAACGCATCTTCAACCACCGATGCGGGCAGGCTGACGGGTTTGTCCAGCTTGCGGAACACGGCGGGGCGGGTGACAGCGGCATAAGCCGCGCGCATCGCGCCGTAATAGTCCCGCGCGCTGAGGCCCGAGCAGGTGCCGTGTTTCTTCCACTGATGCCAGGCCAGGCCCGCGCTGCCCATGATGTCCGCCATCTCCCGGCTCATGGCGCGGCTCGGCGGCGCCTCAGCCGTGCGGCAATAGCTGGGCCAGCCGCGGTGGTACTGCGGCCAGAGCCCGTGCAGGGTCCATCCGTGATCGTGGCGGGCATCGCATTGGTCCGCGCCTTTGGCGTCGCCCTCCTGCGCGCACCAGTTCGGCGACCAGCTGAGCGCCAGCACGTAATAGTCGAACTCTCCCGCCGGCTCGCCCTCTGCCGCCGCAAGGGCGGCAAAACCGGTCAAAACAGCCGCCAAACCCAGCAATAACTTGCGCATTGGCCTCTTTCCTTATGAAATCAAGCTGACTATATAGGGCAGAAGTTCCCCGACAACGGAAACCTGCCCCGCCAGCCGGGGACGCCCTTTCAGGCGGCGGGAGAGATGTATCCGGGGATCAAGGTGTTTTAAGGAGATGAGCACATGGCAAAACCGTTGATGGCCAAGGCAACCGCCGTGTGGCTGGTGGACAATACCACGATCAGCTTCAAGCAGATCGCCGATTTCGTGGGCATGCACGAGCTGGAGATCCAGGGCATCGCCGACGGTGAAGTGGCGGTGGGCGTCAAGGGGTTTGACCCGGTGGCCAACAACCAGCTGACCCAGGACGAGATCGACAAGGCACAAGGCAACCCGCTGCACAAGCTGAAGCTCAAGTTCAACCCGGCGGCGGCCGGCGAGGAAAAGCGCCGCGGCCCGCGCTATACTCCGCTGTCCAAGCGCCAGGACCGCCCGAACTCGATCCTGTGGCTGGTCAAGTTCCACCCGGAGCTGAGCGACGGTCAGATCGCCAAGCTGGTGGGCACCACCAAGCCGACCATCCAGTCGATCCGCGAGCGGACCCACTGGAACATCGCCAACATGCAGCCGATCGACCCGGTGGCGCTGGGCCTGTGCAAGCAGTCCGAGCTGGACGCCGCGGTGCAGAAGGCGGCGGCCAAGAAAGCAGCCGAAGGCGGCGTTATGAGCGACGACGAGCGCCGCAAGCTGGTGTCCACCGAGCAGTCGCTGGAAATGGACGCGGAACCAAAGATTCCGAGCGCCATCGAAGGGCTGGAGACCTTCACCCTGGGCGGCGGCTCCTCCGATGAGGACGAGAAGAAGGAAGAGGATATCCGCGACGCCGACAGCTTCTTCAACCTGCCCTCAGGCGGCGACGACGAGGACGAGGACGAAGACTCCCGTCTCTGATCCTGCGGGGGCTCCGCGCCCCGGTTCGGGAAAATCATTAAAAAGCCGCAGATCCGGTGCTCCGGATTTGCGGCTTTTTCTGTTAGAATCGAGTCTCTAAGTTACAAGATGTTGACTATGCGCCGCCGATTTGCGCAGCATGATGTTGCGGGGCAATCGTGTTCCAGGTTGCCTGCGGTCAGTGAAGTCTGGGGGCGCCCTCGCCAAGAAGGGCGGTTTCCCACTGTGTCAGGGACGAATGTTAACGAGTGTTGCCAGCGGGCCGGTGCAGGACGCCAGCCTGCACGGGGATGGCAGGAGTACGGGATATGGACGCATCGGGGGTACCGCAGCTGGGGGACAGCTGCGGCTTGAATCTGGGGGCGCTGGCAGGCCTGCACGGGCTGGATTTCTGCCAGGAATTTGCGGGGCAGCTGGCCCGGGGAACGGGCGCGGATCTGGTGACCGTCGGCGAGCTGAGGGTCCGGGAGAGCCGGCGCATCAGGGTGCTGGCCAGCAGTTTCGACGGGCTGCCGCTGGGGGATTTCGAATACGCCATGCGCGGGGCGCCGTGCCGCGACGTGGTGCTGAGCGCTGCGCCGCAGGTACATCCTGGCCGGGTGCCGGAGCTGTATCCCGACGGCGGGATGTTCATCGAGGAAGGCCTGCGCAGCTATGCGGGGGTGGCCCTGAAGGACCCGGGCGGCGCGGCCTGCGGCCTGGTGCAGGCAGCCTGGCGCGAAAACATCGGCGACGGTTTGGCGCAGCAGGCGGTGGCGGTGATGCAGCAGTTTGCACCGCGGCTGGGCGCGGAGATTGCGGGCCTGCGGCGGCTGGCAGCCCTGGCGGCGCTGGCGGCGGGGCCGGGCAGCAGCTGTCCGCGGACGGCCGTGCGGCAGATTGCACAGGTGTTGCAGGGCGCGCTCCGGGTGCGGGGGGCTTTTGTTGCTGAATGCAGCGCGGGCAGGCCGGACCGAGGCCGGGTGGCGGCGTGCTGCATCGGCGGGCGGCTGGCGGATGCGGCTGAAGGCCGGGCTGTGCGCTATGATGCCGCCGGAGCGCGGCTGCCGAATGGCTGGGAGGCCGTTCAGCTGCCCGAGGGTCTGCGGCAGGCGCTGCCGCAACAGCCGCAGAACCGGGCTCGTTCCCTGCAATTCTGTTTTGGCTATCTGCTGCGGGATGCGGACGGCGCGGTGACGGGATGGCTTGGGCTGCTGCATGACCGCGGCATCGGGGCGGAGGCGCTGGAGCCGGATCTGACGGCGCTGATTGCCGCCCGCTGCGGCCAGGAGCTGCGCCGCTGCGCCGCCCGGCAGCGGCGCCAGCAGGCGGCGGCGGCACAGCTGGTCCGGCACAAGGCCGAGAGCCTGGGGCGGCTGGCGGGGGCCATCGCGCATGAGTACAACAACCTGCTGGCCTGGATGCAGGGCAGGGCTGAGCTGGCGATGGCGAATCTGGAGGCCGCGCATCCGGCGGAGCAGCATCTGCAGGCGGTGGAGCAGGGCCTGCGGGCCTCAGCCGGGCTGGTGCGGCAGCTGACAGGCTTTGTCAGGGGCGCCAGCGGTCCGGTGCCTGCGCCCTGTGATCTCAACGCTATCGTGCAAGAGGCGATGGAGCTGGTGCCCCTGGCGTGCCGGAAGGGCAAGGCGGTGGTGCTGGATCTGGCCGAAGGCGTGCAGGCGGCGCATCTGGACCCGGAGGAGGTGCGCGAGCTGCTGCTGAACCTGGTGCTGAACGCCGCGGAGGCCATCGGCCCAGGCGCGGGCACCATCACGGTAAAAACCCGGCGCACCTGCCTGGACGCCGCTGAGCGGCGGCGGCTGCTGAAGGGGCGCAGGATGGCGGCGGGCGACTGCCTGCTGCTGGAGGTTAGCGACACCGGCGGCGGCATGGGGCCGGACATGCTCACCCGGATCTTTGACCCGTTCTATACCACCAAGCCCGGCGGCCGCGGCCTGGGCATGGCAGTGGCGCTGGGCATCATCGGCCGCCATCAGGGCGGGCTGTCGGTGGAGAGCCGCGAAGGCGCGGGCAGTGTCATCCGCTGCTATTTCCCGGCTTGTGCGGCGGCAGCGGCGGCGGTGCCGCCGGCTGCGGCAGGGCGCGCTGCCGCGGTGCGGCGGATTCTGGTGGTGGATGACGAGGACACCGTGCGCCGCGCGGTGGCGGGGCTGCTGCAGCTGCGCGGCTGCGAGGTGGCGCAGGCAGACGGGTATGACGCGGCGCTGGCCCTGCTGGACGCGAAGGGGCCGTTTGACGGTGCGGTGATCGACATGAGCATGCCGGGGCGCGGCGGCTGGGAAACGCTGGCGGGCCTGCGGGCGGCGCAGCCCGGCTTGATGGCTGTGATGATGAGCGGTTTTGCGATCAGCGCGGCGGCGGCCGGGTTTCCGGACCTTGCGGATGTGCAGGTGCTGGACAAGCCCTTCACCAAGGAAAAGCTGTACAAGGCGCTGTTCCGTTAAAGGGTGGGCTGATCCGCAGTGCCGTGGTGCTGCGGGCAGGACGCTCCCGCGCCGTCAGATTTCCTTGCGCGCGCTGAGAGCCGCGGAGATGGTGCCGTCGTCCAGGTAATCCAGCTCGCCGCCGATCGGCACCCCTTGCGCCAGCGAGGTCAGTTTCACCTGCCCCTGCAGCTGGTCGGCGATGTAATGGGCGGTGGTCTGGCCGTCGATGGTGGCATTCAAGGCCAGGATCACCTCGCTGACGCCTTCGGTGGCGACCCGGTCCACCAGCCGGGGAATGCGCAGATCCTCCGGCCCCACCGCATCCAGCGCCGACAGGGTGCCGCCCAGCACATGGTAGCGGCCCTTGAACACGCCCGCGCGCTCCATCGCCCAGAGGTCGGCGACATCCTCGACCACGCACAGCTCGCCGTTGGCGCGCCGTTCGTCGGTGCAGATCGGGCAGATCTCGCTGGTGCCGGCATTGCCGCAGTTGAGGCATTCGCGCGCCGTTGCCGCCACCTCGCTCATCACGTCGGCCAGGGGCGTCAGCAGCAGTGCCCGCTTGCGGATCAGATGCAGCACCGCGCGCCGGGCCGAGCGCGGCCCCAGCCCCGGCAGCTTGGCCATCAGGGCAATCAGGTCTTCGATTTCGCTGGTGGAGTTCTTGATCATGCCGCGGGCCCTTTTCTTCCCAGCCATATAGGCTGATCGGGGCAGGGAAGCGCAAGGGCCGGGCAGGAAAATGTTCGGGGTTTGTTTTTCCGCGGGCCGGGTCTATGCCCTGGCATGACTGAGGGAGGGGCGGCATGGAAAACGGTGTATCGCGGGAGGATAACGGGGTCCGGCAGCTGCGGTTTGCCCGGCTGACGGAGGTGCCGCCGCAGGAGATTGCCCGCCATATGAGCGACCTGCGGATGGCAGAGCATATGCCGCTGCTGACAGGGGCCTGGGACGCCGCCGCTGCCAGGGATTTCGTGGCCGCGAAGGAATCCTGCTGGCGGCGCGACGGGCTGGGCCATTGGGCGTTTCTGCGCGGCGAGGATTACCTCGGCTGGGGCGGGTTTCAGAAAGAAGGAGCCGAGTGGGATTTCGGTCTGGTGCTGCGGGCGGATTGTTTTGGACTGGGGCCGGCCATTGCCCGCAAGGCGCTGGCGTTTGCCCGCCAGGATCCGCGTATCCCCTTTGTCACCTTCCTGCTGCCGCCGACGCGGCGCCACATGCGCCCGCTGGCGCGGCTGGGCGCGGTTCAGACCGGGGAAGTCCAGTACCAGGGGCAGCGGTTCCTGAAGTTCCGGCTGGAGACGCGGTGAGGCGGGCCTGTACAGGCAAAAGAAAAGGCGGCTCCGGGTCGTCGCCGGGCCGCCTTTTGCAAAGGGATATCTGTGCCGCTTAGAACGGCAGCTTGATGTCCTTGGGCAAGCCCATGCTTTCGGTCAGCTTGGTCATCTCTTCCTGCGCTTTCTCGGCCGCTTTGGCCTGAGCGTCCTTGATCGCGGCCAGGATCAGGTCCTCGACCACTTCCTTGTCGTCGCCGTTGAAGATCGACGGGTCGATGTCCAAGCCTTTCAGGTCGCCCTTGGCGGACGCGGTTGCCTTGACCAGGCCTGCGCCGGCCTCGCCGGTCACCATGACGTTGTGCAGGTCTTCCTGCATCTGCGCCATCTTGGTCTGCAGTTCCTGTGCCGATTTCATCATCTTGGCCATGTCGCCAAGACCGCCGAGGCCTTTAAGCATCTGTGTTCTCCTAAGTGCGGGGGCGCAGGGCGCCGTAAGTCATGCCCGCACATATCGCAATTGCGAGCGCAATGAACAAGTGGGGGGAGGCTGTGCAGTCCTGGATTATGCCGAGGACGTTCTTATCGTCAAAGAAAAGCTCATGATTATCGACGGCTATGACGAATGCCAGAACGCCCCAAAACGCGCCCGCGAGTGCAAACGGCAGGCGCTTTCTGCTGTACAGCGCGAATCCGGCAAGGGCGAAAAGGGTCAATGCAACAGGCTTGACCGAGAGCCGCAGAAGCACTTCCCACGCGCTGTCGATGGTTTCGTCCGGTGCAAAGCAGGTGTTGGCGAAGGCGGCCGCCGGCAAGGTGAGCGAGAGGGCCGTCAGGCAAACCGTTACTCTTCCTCGAACGGATCCCATTCATCCTCCACCTCGGGCAGGGCGTCGGCGGCAACTTCGGCGGCCAGTTCCTCCGGCGTGCGGATGCGGGTGATCTTGGCCTTGGGGAAGCTTTCCAGCACCGCTTGCACTAGCGGATGCGCGGTGGCCTTCTCGCGCAGGGCGTTCTCGGCGGCGTCGCGGATTTCGGCAATGGTGGGGGCGTCGCCATCCGGCGCGATGGAGACCACCCAGCGGGCGCCGGTCCAGTTCTGCAGCGCGGAACCAAGCCGGGCAGCCAGATCCCGCGGCGCCTGTGCCGAAGGGGTGAATTCGATCCGGCCAGGCTGGTAAGAGACCAGCCGCACGCCGGTTTCGACCTCGACCAGCAGTTTCACATCGCGGTTGGTGCGGATCAGTTCGACCACATGCTCAAAACTCGGGTAGCGGGCCAGCGCGGAGCTGACCTGCGGCGCCAGCGCCATCACCGTGCCGCCGCCGCCACGGGCTATTGGTGCGCCGTCGGCCGGACCGCCTTGGGCGCTGGCGGGCGCGGTGCCGCCAAGCGCCGGAGCGCCCATGCCCTGCATCGGCGCACCGCCGCCGGGCCCGGATGGCGGCAGCGGCGGGGGCGGGGTGTCCTGCAGTTTGCGGATCAGTTCCTCGGGCGAGGGGAGGTCGGCCACATGGGTGATGCGGATCACCGCCATTTCCGCCGCCATCATCGCGTTCGGGGCGGCGGCGACTTCCTCCAGCGCTTTCAGCAGCATTTGCCACATGCGGGTGAGGACGCGCATCGGCAGCGCGCCGGCCATCGCCTGCCCGCGGGCACGCTCATCCGGGCTGACGGTGGGGTCTTCTGCCGCATCGGGGGTGATTTTGACGACCGACACCCAATGGGTGATCTCCGCCAGATCGCGCAGCACCGCCAGCGGGTCGGCGCCCTCGGCGTATTGCGCGCTGAGTTCGGTCAGCGCCGCCGCCGCATCGCCACGCAGGATCATGTCCATCAGGTCCAGCACCCGGCCGCGGTCGGCCAGGCCCAGCATGGCGCGGACCTGATCGGCGGTGGTCTCGCCGGCGCCGTGGGAAATCGCCTGATCCAACAGCGAGGTCGCATCGCGGGCAGAGCCCTCGGCGGCGCGGGTGATGAGCGCCAGCGCGTCGTCGGCAATCTGGGCGCCCTCAGCCGTTGCGATCTTGCGCAAGAGGGCAATCATCACCTCCGGCTCGATCCGGCGCAGGTCGAAGCGCTGGCAGCGGGACAGCACTGTCACCGGCACCTTGCGGATTTCGGTTGTGGCGAAGATGAACTTCACATGCGCAGGCGGCTCCTCCAGCGTCTTCAGCAGCGCGTTAAATGCGCTGGTCGACAGCATGTGGACCTCGTCGATGATGTAGATCTTGTAGCGGGCGGAGGCGGCGCGGTACTGCACCGAGTCGATGATCTCGCGGATGTCGTTGACGCCGGTGCGGCTGGCGGCGTCCATCTCCATCACGTCCACATGGCGGCCTTCCATGATCGCCGTGCAGTGCTCGCATTTGCCGCAAGGATCGGTGGTGGGGCCGCCCTGGCCGTCCTCGCCGACGCAGTTCATGCCCTTGGCGATGATCCGCGCGGTGGTGGTTTTGCCGGTGCCGCGGATGCCGGTCATGATGAAGGCCTGGGCGATGCGGTCGGCGGCGAAGGCGTTTTTCAGCGTCCGCACCATGGCGTCCTGGCCCACCAGATCGGCAAAGGTCTCGGGCCGGTACTTGCGGGCCAGAACCTGATACTGGGATTGGCCGGTGCCGCCGGTGGTGCCGCTGGGGATGTCGTTCATGATCTCTCGTGCCGGATTCGGATTGCGGGCGCCCCGCGTTGCGCGCAGGGTATTGAACCGCAGCCCGTTCGTCCACCGCAGAAGGGCGCAATCCAGGGCCGCAAAAGGGCTTTGGCATTGCGCGGTTAACGGCTAGGCTGCTGGGGCGGGGCAACGCGGGGGACAGCAGGAGCGCAGCGGCTAAGGAGGCGGTATGCGATCTGAAGAAACCTCTGAACCAGCAGCGCCGGACACGGCGGCGCCGGTCGGGCTGACCATCCACGCGCTGTCTGCGGGCGGCGGTATTCTGGCGCTGTGCCGGCTTCCCGGCGCGGAGGGCGATTACCGGGGCGACCTGATCCAGATCTATCAATGGAAGCCGGGGCTGGTGTTTTCAATGACCACCGAGGCCGAGCACGTGGCCGCCGGTGCGCCACGGCTGGGGGTGGATATCCAGAGCATGGCCTGCCGCTGGGTGCATCTGCCGGTGCCGGATTTCCAGGTGCCGCCGCCGGCGGTGGCGGCGAAATGGCCTGCGGCCAGCCAGTCGGCGCGGCAGGCGCTGGCGGGCGGCGGCCGGGTGCTGGTGCATTGCCGGGGCGGCTGCGGGCGGTCCGGCATGGCGGTGCTGCGGCTGATGATCGAATGCGGCGAGGATCCAGCGCTGGCGCTAACGCGGCTGCGGGCGGTCAGGCCCTGTGCGGTGGAGACCGAGGCGCAGCTGGATTGGGCCTGCGCGGGGCAGGTGGCAGGTTAGATCGCAGGGTCATCCAAATTGACTTTCGCCCGGCCGATAGGCCGGGCTGCAACCGGGCTTCCGCAAGGGAGGGCGCATTCGCCCCCTCACAGGCTTGGGCGCAGCCCTTAGAGCATAGATAATTTTGTGCTCAAAACGCCATCATCTGCTCAGCCTGCCGCGCCTCCGCGGTTTTCGGCAGCGCTTCCATCAGCGCGCAGGGGCGGGCGTCCAGTTTTGACGCCGCAAAGCCGGTGCCGTCGCGGTTGAGGATGGCATCGGCAAAACGGTCGAGGCCCTCGCGCGGGACGTCCTCGCCAACGCCGCAGAACAGGCGGATCCGGTCGTGGCTGGCCACGAACTGCGCCGGGCAATTGCGCGGGCAGCCGTCCAGCGCAGTGGTGCCGGTGATCTCGAAATCCTCCTGGGTCAGGGGCTTGGCCTTGGTCATCGCCTCGGCCAGCTTGCCGATCATCCGCTCTGCGGCGGGGCAGGGGCGCCCCAGATACTTGCAATCCGTTGCCGCATAGAAATGCGTTGTGTCCGTCCACATCATATTTGCGCCCTCCGCGCGTGGTGCGGGGGGCAGAAGACAAGAGACCGGATGAGAAAGCGGGAGTCCCGCGGTGCCATCAGACCCTGTCCGGACACCCCGCCCGGGTTCGAGTTTCACATTCGATGGCAGGTCTCCTGACTTGCGGGTCGTCGCTGTCCCGATCCTTCCCGGCCTCTTTACGGGCCAGTGGCTCTATCGGGGTCGCTCGCCGCTTACAGTTGCGGGGGCAGTCGCGGAATTGGCCTTGCCTGGGGCGGGGCCGCACCGTGTTCCCTTTTCATCCCGGACACAAGATTCTGTGGCACGGGAACCATCACCACAAGCGGTAGCGGTTGGTTCCGTGAGTCGTCAATCGGTTTTCTGCGGCGGCATTTGCATCTGGGTGTGCAGGGCACGGATCACATCCGAGTCGCGCCGCACCCGCGCCAGCTGCCAGCCGCCCTGCAGCAGAATATAGAAATTCTCCGCCGCTGCGCGCGCCTCCTCCTGCGGCAGGCCCAGGCGCTGGGCGTGGCGGGCGGTGGCGGCGATCCAGCTTTCGAACAGATCCGCGGCGTGCTGGCGGAAGGCGTTGTTCTCCGGCCCGGCGAACAGGGTTGCAGAGACCGGGCATCCGCTCCACTTGCCTTGCTTGTCAAAGAGTTTTGCCAGTTTGTAGCAGACCGTCTTGGCCCCGGCCCGAAAGCTGGGCGCCGGGGCGAAGGCGGCGTCGATCAGTGCCAGCATTTGGTCCGAGGCCCAGGTGGACGCCGCCAGCGCAAGGTCGGATTTGCCGTTGGGGAAATGGTGGTAGAGCGAGCCCTTGGGCGCCCCGGCTGCGGCCAGAAGCTCCGCCAGCCCGGTGCCGTTGTAGCCCTTGTTGCGGAACAGTTCGGCCGCAGCGCGGATCAGCCGGTCCCGGGTCGGGGCCGGAGCCTGGCTGCTGGCAGGCGGGCTGGCTGTCGTCACGTCAGTCATGGCGGCAGCTTGACAGCATTAGACCAATTGGTCCAGTCAGGAAGTGGACCAATTGGTCTAGGAGGCTGCCATGCTGGACAGACACGCAGAACATACCGCCGGTATCCGGGAGGAAGCGCTGCGCTTTGCGTCCGGGGAGGCCGTGCTGGCGGGGCGGCTGTACCATCCGGGCGGGACGGCGCGGGCGGCGGTGGTGCTGAACGGCGCAACCGGGGTGCCGCAGCGGTTTTACCGGCATTTTGCGCGCTGGCTGGCAGCGGAGCAGCAGATTGCCTGCCTGACCTTTGACTACACGGATTCCGGGGACTCGGCGCGGGGACATCCGCGCCGGTCCAAGATCACAATGGCCGATTGGGCGCTGGCGGATCAGCCTGCTGCCCGGGCCGAAATGCGGCGGCACTATGCGGGCGTGCCGTTGTGGGTGATCGGCCATTCGCTGGGGGCGATGCTGATGCCCCTGCAGAATGATCTTGAGGACGTCGCCCGCATGATCGTGGTTGCGGGCGGCTTGGTGCATCACCACGATCATCCCTGGCCCTACCGTGCGCTGGCACTGGCTTTCTGGTTCGGCCATGTGCCGCTGGCGGTCCGTGCCCTGGGGTATCTTCCCGGGCGTGCGGTGGGGTTCGGGGCCGATTTGCCGGCGGGGGTTTACTGGCAATGGCGGCGCTGGTGCACCACCCGGGGCAGCTATCTGCCGGAGACCGGCCAAAGCCTGCCGCTGCCCCGCTGGGCAGAGACCGGCATCCCGGTGGATTTGTTTGCGCTGGCAGATGACGACGTCGTGCCGCCGCCGGCCGTTTGGCGGCTGGGCGAGGTTTTTGGCGGCGCAAACCAGCGCCGCACGGTTCTGGCGCCGCAGGATCTGGGGCTGAAGGCAATCGGCCATCTGGGCGCGTTTGCCCGCGAGAATGCCGCGCTGTGGCCGCGGCTGCTGCCGCAGCCCTGACCTGTTGCGGCGCGGCGCAGCGGCTTAGGCGGTGCGTTTCAGCCGCTCTTCGCTGAATTTGGCGAATTCCGCCAGCCGCAGCTTGAACCGGCTGGTCAGCTTGCTGCGCGCAAGCTTCAGCGACTGCACCAGCAGGCGGCCGGTCAGATTGGTGGGTGACAGCTCCAGCTGTACCGCCATCCGCGTCCGCTGCGGCGACAGCGCCAGCAGTTCGATCTCCATCCGGCCGTCGATGCCGCTGCCGCTGCCGGTCAGGGCCAGCCCGGTCTCCGGCGTATAGGACGCCAGCGTCAGCCGGATCTCGCGCGGCTTGCCGCGGAAGCTGAAATTCAGATCCCAGGCCAGCCCGCTCTCAGGCTGTGAGAGGTCGCCGGTGCGCTGCAGCTCGACGCCGCGGCGCAGGGCGGAGCGCTCCATCAGCTCAAAATCGGAGATTGCGCCGAACACCTCTGCAATCGGGGCTTCGATATCTTCTTTGCTTTTTATCTTCATGTCTGCCTGCCTCAGCTGCGCCGTCCGGCTGCGGTTTGGGGCAATATGCGCCCTAGTCCAGCGTGTCCGCAAGCCAGTTCTTCAGCAGGAAATGGGCAATCGCCCCTTCCCGCGCGGGCTTCAGCACCGGGTGTTCGCCTGCAAAGACGGTCATCATCTCCTGGCGGCTGACCCACAGCGCGTCTTCGATCTCGGACGGGTCGATGGTGATGCCGCGGCTCAGCGCCTCGCCTGCGCAGCCGAACATCAGCGACATCGGAAAGGCCCAGGGTTGCGAGGAGAGGTAGCTGACGCGGCCGACTTTGACGCCGGTTTCCTCCAGCACCTCGCGGCGCACCGCGGCCTCCAGCGTCTCGCCGGGTTCGACAAAGCCTGCGAGCAGCGAATACATCCCTTCGGGCCAGCCGGGCGAGCGGCCCATCAGCACTGAATCGCCATGGGTGATCAGCATGATCACAACCGGATCGGTGCGCGGGAAATGCGGTGCCTTGCAGGCCGGGCAGATGCGCTGCCAGCCTGCTTGCGCCACATCGCTCGGCGCACCGCAGCAGGCGCAGAACCGGTGGCTGCGGTGCCAGGCCAGCATCGCCTTGGCGGTGGAGGCCAGCTCGGCCTCCAGCGGCGTCAGGCGGGTCATCACCCGGCGCAGCTCGGCAAACACATGGGCGGGCGGCAGATCCGGGTGCTGCTGTTCGCTGGCATCGGCAAAGCTGTTGAGCGCGTCCGGGTCCAGTCCTTCGGGCTGCCAGCCGCTGAGATCGCAGGCAAAGCAGGGGGCGCCGCCGGGGGTGAGGCCAAGGAACAGCGCCGTGTCCCGGCGGCTGGCGGCCAGCGGATGGTCCGGCGCGGTCCAGGCCAGGCCGCAGGGCAGGTTTGCGTCTTCTGCGCGCCGGGCCAGTGGTTTGCCGCGCCACATCAGCAGCACCTGGGTCTGCGGGCTGGTCCAGGCGGCGTCCAGCGCTGCCGCGTCGGTGCGCAGATGCGCGGCGCGGTCCAGCCCGCCGCCGCCGCCGAAAGTCACCTGTTCTGCGCGTTTCATGGCGGCTCTCCTTTGGCTGGCGGCAGGACGCCGTGGCTGCCGGGTGAAATGATGCAATCCATGACAGTGTGCCGCAGGCGGTGCCAGCATTCCGCTGCGATCTGCGCTTGCCTGTCGCTGCACCGCCACACCTGCCCGGCCGCCGCGGGGGCTATTGCCAGCAAACCATGGTGCAACCGAGCCGCAGCGCATGGGCGGGCGGAAAAAGTTAACAGAGTGCTTAAAGGAGTTATTGCAAATCCTTAAATCGCTGATTCAAATAGCCGCTAATCAAGAATGGCGCCGAATGGTGCGACAGGAGCGGCGGGCAGGCGGTGTCAGCAGAGATTCGGACATGACAGGCGGGGCAGGGGCTCCGGAGACCCGGCCCGCTGGGGTACTGCGCGTGCTGGCGACCACGGACCTGCACTGCAACCTGCTGAGCCACGATTACTATGCCGACCGTCCGGATCCGGCCATTGGCCTGTCCCGGGTGGCCAGCCTGATCCGCCGGGCGCGGGCCGAGGCGGCGGAACAGGGCGCGGCCTGCATCCTGGTCGACAATGGCGACGGTCTGCAGGGGTCGCCGCTGGGGGACATCGTGCCCGGTGCCCCGGGGCCGCATCCGCTAGCGCGGGCCTTTCAGGTGCTGGAATATGACGCGGCGGGCCTGGGCAATCACGACTTTGACTTTGGCCTTGCGGCGCTGGCGGGGGTGCTGCGGGACATGCCGTGCCCGGTGCTGTGCTCCAACCTGACCGCCGTGCAGGCGGAAATTGACCTGCCTTTTGCGAATACGGCGGTGCTGGAGCGGCAGATCCCAGGCTGCCCCGGGCTGCCGCCGGTGCGGATCGGGCTGCTGTCGGTGCTGCCGCCGCAGACGCTGATCTGGTGCGGCCGGGCGCTGGAGGTTCAACTGGCCGCAACGGGCATCGTGGAGACCGCCGAGGGGGAGGCCCGGCGGCTGAGGGAGCAGGGCTGCGATCTGGTGCTGGCGCTGGCGCACACCGGGATTGCTGCCGGGACCGGTGCGGACAGCAGCGAGAACGCGCTGGAGCAGCTGGCGGCACTGCCCGGGATTGACGCGGTGGTGGGCGGCCATACCCATCTGACGCTGCCTGGACCGGAGCACGCCTTTGCCAAACCGGTGGTGATGCCGGGGGCGCATGGATCGCATCTGGGGGTGATCAGCCTGGAGCTGGAGTACGGCGATGCGGGCTGGCGGCCCGCCGGCGGCAGCGCCAGCCTGCGGCCGGTGGCGCAGACGGGGCGCTCCGGTGCTGCTGTGCCGCTGACGGAGGAGGAGCCAAGCTTCACCCGGGCGCTGGCCGCGGATCATGCCCGCACCCTGGAGCGGATGCGGCAGCCTGCGGGCTACAGCCCGGTAGCGATGCATTCCTATTTCACCTTCTTTGCGCCCGACCGGGGGCTCGCGCTGGTCGCCAGCGCCCAGGCGGCTGCGGTGCGGCCGCTGCTGCGGGGCACCGCGGCGGAAGCCCTGCCGCTGCTGTCTGCGGCGGCACCCTGCAAGTTCGGCGGCCGCTCCGGCCCTCACTATTATACCGACATCGCAGCCGGGGAGCTGTGCGCCCGAAATATTGCCGATCTGCAGGTGTTCCCGAACGAGCTGCGGGTGGTTGCGGTCACCGGCGCGCAGTTGCGGGAGTGGCTGGAGATGTCGGCAGGGCTGTTCAACCGGATCGCGCCCGGCAGCCGCGGCACATTGCTGGCCGATCCGCAGCGGGCGGGGCACCACTTCGATGTGATCTTCGGGCTGACCTATCAGATCTGCCTGTCGCAGCCGCCGCGCTATTCCGCTAGCGGAGAGTGCATCAATCCCTCGGCGCAGCGGATCCTGGATCTCAGCTGGAACGGCCGTTCGGTGGCACCGGAGCAGCGCTTTGCGGTTGCCGCCAACAGTTACCGGGTCAGCGGCGGCGGCAGCTTCCGGATGCTGCACGCGGCGGAGGAGCTGCCGCTGGCGCCGATGCGGATCCGCCAGGCGGTGCGCGACTATATCGCCGGGCAGCTGCCTGCGGACCCGCTGGCGGAGGCGCCCTATCCCTGGCAGCTGGCGCCGATGCCCGGCACCAGCGCGGTGGCTGTGACCGGGCCGGGCGCGGCTGCTCACCTGGACGAGCTGCCCGCCGGTCTGGCAGAGCCGCGCGGCTTCGGCAGCGGCGGCTTCTGGGAGATTGAACTGAACCTTTGAGCCTGTGACCGCAGGCCGGGCACGGCCCTTGCCAATCCCGGCGGCGGTCCTTATATCGGGATTCGAGAGGTTGGCGCGGGCAGGCGCCTCGCCAACCTGGTCAGGTCCGGAAGGAAGCAGCCACAACGAGCCCCGCTTGGGTCGATGTCCAGCCTCTCACTTTACTCCCCCGCACAGAATGCAGAACGGGATGCCTCCCGCCCGCTTCGGAGCAATCAAAGATTGCTCCGCCGCCGTTGGGCCCGGCGCCGCGCTGCCGCGCGGCGGGGTCCGCTGCTTCATCTGGCTGAAAATATCCTGGGGTGAATTGGCCGTGAGGCCAAAAGGGGCAAAGCCCCTCAGCCTTTTTTGCGCTCAGAACCGGCCGTTGTCGGCGGGGTAGACGCCGACGATTTCCACATTGGTGGTGAAATAGCTTAGCTCATCCATCGCCAGCTGCACATTGGCATCATCCGGGTGGCCTTCGATGTCGGCATAGAACTGGGTGGCGGTGAACGACCCGTCGACCATATAGCTCTCCAGCTTGGTCATGTTGATGCCATTGGTGGCGAAGCCGCCCATCGCCTTATACAGCGCCGCCGGGATGTTGCGCACCTGAAAGACAAAGCTGGTGATCATGTTGTGGGCGCCGCGGCGGGTGTAATCAATATCTTTCGCCATGATCAGGAAGCGGGTGGTGTTGTCGCCGTTGTCCTCGATATGGCGGGCCAGCACGTCCAGCCCGTAGATCTCGCCCGCCAGCTCGCTCGCCAGCGCGGCAGAGTGGATGTCGCCGGCTTCGGCCACGTCACGGGCGGCGCGGGCATTGTCGGGGCTGACGCGGCCCCGGATGCCATGCTCGCGCAGGAAGCTGGCGCATTGCGGCAGCAGCACCAGGTGCGAATGCGCCTCGCGGATGTCTTCCAGCTTGGCCCCCGGCACTGCCAGCAGGTTGATATGCACCCGCACAAACGCCTCGTCGACGATGTGCAGCCCGCTGTGCGGCAAGAGCCGGTGGCTGTCGGCGACACGGCCATAAGTGGAGTTCTCCACCGGCAGCATTGCCTGTTCCGCCTCGCCGCTGCGCACGGCCTCCAGAATGTCCTCGAACGTGCGGCAGGGCAGCACCTCCATGCCGGGGCGGGCAATGCGGCAAGCCTCGTGGCTATAGGAGCCAAGCTCCCCCTGAATGGCGATTTTGCGGCTCATGGGTGTGTTCCCCGTGCAAAACTTCAAGATTTGGGCGTTTCGTCGCGCTGTCTATACCTTGCCACTTGCAAGGGGAAGCCTTAGACACCCCAGCAGACAGCTAAATGGACTCGCGATCATGTTTGACACGATGACCCTCACCAAAGCGACCGCAGGCGTCTGCGGCGCGTTCCTGGTATTCCTTCTGGGCAAATGGGGCGCAGAAGTACTGTATCACATGGACAGCCACGGTGAGGCTTCCTATGTGATCGAAGTTGCCACCGACGATGGCGCCGGCAGCGATGAGCCGGAAGTCAGCTTTGCAGAGCTGATGGCCACCGCCGACCCCGCCAAAGGCGCCAAGGTGTTCAAGAAATGCTCCGCCTGCCACAAGCTGGCAGATGGCGCCAACGCAACCGGCCCGTATCTGTACGGCGTGGTTGGCCGCGACATCGCCGCCGCGGCGGGCTTTGGCTATTCCGGCGCACTGACCAGCCTCGAAGGCGCCTGGACCCCGGAAGAACTGGACGCGTTTCTGGCCAAGCCGTCGGCCTATGCCTCCGGCACCACCATGTCGTTCTCCGGCCTGAAGAAGCAGAGCGACCGGGTGGATCTTATCGCTTATCTGGACAGCCTGGACGACTGATCCGGACCGCTGTCCCAGCTATCCACAAAAAGAAGCCGCTGCGATTTGCAGCGGCTTTTTTCGCGCCTGGCAGGGCGGGGCTGGCTCAGGCCGGGTTGTTTTCCCGGTAATAGGCCAGCGCATCGCGCTCCTGGCCGTCGGGCAGAATGCAGACGCCGATCGTGCCGGACTTGCCGCTGCGCAGCACGTACTGGCCGCCGGCCTGCACGCAATAGGCCTCTTCCGGGCTGGTATAGACCACTTCCTCTTCCTGCTGGGCGCAGGCGCTGAGCGCGGCGGCTCCGGCAACCGCAAGAGCAGCAAATTTCATTGATTTCAGCATCGGCAGACTCCCTCGTTCTTTAACGCAATTGTGATATGAGGCTGGCAGGTAATTTTATTTCGCGCAAGCGCGGGCGCGCGCAGGTCATTGTTTCGGCTGCTTTATGCCCAGAACACTTTGCCAATCACCCAATCTCAACTTGAATGTTACCGCCCCCGGACATTAGCTTGAGGGCAGAAATCCGGGCCGAAGTTCCGGGCAAAGGAGGTCATGGCAGATGAAAACCGCTCGAGCTGCGGCACGCGTGCGCGTGAAAGACAGGGCGAACCCGCTGCAGGCCGCGGCGGCGCTGGCCTTGGGGTTCGTTCTGGCACTGGCGGCGGCCACGCTGGCCAAGGCGGAAGAAGCCGTCATCAAGAGCCACGGCTTCGCCGAATTCGGTGAGCTGAAATACCCGGAAGGCTTTGCCCGTTTCGATTACGTGAACCCGGAGGCGCCCAAGGGCGGCGAGCTGTCGATCTCTGCCGTCGGCACGTTTGACAGCATGAACCCCTTCACCCGCAAGGGGCGGGCCGGGGCGCTGTCTTCGGACCATTTCGAAAGCCTGCTGGTGGAATCCTATGATGAGCCGGGCTCCTACTACGGGCTGATCGCCGAGAGCCTGGAATACCCCGAGAGCCAGGACTGGGTGATCTTCAACCTGCGGCCTGAAGCAAAGTTTTCCGACGGCACCCCGGTCACTGCCGATGACGTGGTGTTTTCCCACAACATCCTGCTGGACCAGGGGCTGAAATCCTATGCCGAGGCGGTGCGCAAACGCATTCCCAAGGCCGAGGCCCTGGACCCGCACCGGGTGAAGTTCCATTTCAGCCCGGACTTCCCGCGCCGGGCGATGATCACCCAGGTGGGCGGCACGCCGGTGTTCTCCAAGGCCTGGTTCGAGGCCGACCCGGAGAACCGCCGCCTGGATGAGCCGCGGCTGGATCCGGGCATCGGCTCCGGCCCCTACATGCTGGAAAGCGCCGAGGTGAACCAGCGCATCACCTACAAGCGGAACCCCGTTTATTGGGGCGCGGACCTGAACGTGAATGCGGGCCGCCACAACTATGACCGCATCCGGGTGGAGTATTTCGGCGACGCGATTGCCGCGATGGAAGGGTTCAAGGCGGGGGTCTATACCCTGCGGCCGGAAAACAACTCCAAGAGCTGGGCAACCGCCTATGATTTTGCCGCGGTGGAAAAGGGCCAGGTGGTCAAGGGTGAAATCCCCGACGGCAACGTGCCGGCCGCGAACGGGTTTGTGATGAACCTGCTCAAACCCAAGTTCCAGGACATCCGCTTGCGCGAGGCGCTGCAGCTGGCGTTCAACTTCGAATGGACCAACGATAGCCTGCAATACGGGCTGTTCCGCCACCGCTCGTCCTTCTGGCAGGATTCTCCGCTTGCGGCGAAGGGCCTGCCTGAGGGGCGTGAGAAAGAGGTTCTGGAGGCGCTGGGAGATCAGATCGACCCGTCGATCCTGACCTCGGAACCGGTGATGGCGCATAGCTCCAAGGCGTCGCGGCCCGGCGACCGCAAGAACCTGCGCCGGGCGATGAAGCTGCTGGAAGAGGCCGGCTGGACGGTTGGCGATGACGGGGTGCGCCGCAACGCCGAAGGCAAAGTGCTGAAGGTCGAGTTCCTGGCCGACAGCCCGACCATCGAGCGGATCGTGCAGCCCTATATCAGCAACCTGCGCTCCATGGGGGTGGATGCGGTGCTGAACCGGGTGGACTACGCCCAATACACCAGCCGCCGCCGGGAGAAGGAGTTCGACATGATCTCCCATGCCTATCCGATGTCGCTGGAGCCCTCGACTGGTCTCTATCAGTACTTCGGCTCCGAGGCGCATGAGTATTCCGTGTTCAACCCGGCAGGTCTGGCCGATCCGGCAGTGGATACGCTGATCGGCAATATCGTCAACGCCACCACCCAGGAGGAGCTGCGCGCCAACGCCCGCGCGCTGGACCGGGTGCTGCGCGCCAAGCGGTTCATGGTCCCGACCTGGTATCTGGACGTGAATTGGATCGCCTATTGGGACATGTACCGCCACCCGGAAAATCTGCCGCCGTATAACACGGGGATGCTGGATCTGTGGTGGATCGACGCCGCCCGGGAGGCCGAACTTAAGGCCGCTGGCGCTCTGCGGTAAGACACAGACATGGCAGCTTATATCTTCCGACGCCTGCTTTTGGTGATACCGACGCTGTTCGGCATCCTGCTGGTGAATTTTGCCCTGGTGCAGTTTGTGCCCGGCGGCCCCGTGGAGCAGATCATCGCCCAGCTTGAAGGCGGCGGCGACGTGTTTGAGGGCTTTGCCGGCGGCGGCGGCGACGCTGGCACCGAGGCGATCAGCGCCAATGAGAACTATGCCGGCCGCCAGGGCCTGCCGCCGGAGCTGATCAAGGAACTGGAGCAGCAGTTCGGCCTCGACAAGCCGCCCCTGGAGCGGTTTCTGACGATGCTGTGGAACTATGTGCAGTTCGACTTCGGCGAGAGCTATTTCCGCAAGATCGACGTGACAGACCTGGTGCTGGAAAAGATGCCGGTGTCGATTTCGCTGGGCCTGTGGTCGACGGTGATCGCCTATCTGATCTCGATCCCGATGGGCATCCGCAAGGCGCTGGGGGACGGTTCGCGCTTTGACACCTGGACCAGCGGCGTGATCATTGCCGCCTATGCGATCCCGTCCTTCCTGTTTGCCATCATGCTGCTGGTGCTGTTTGCCGGCGGCTCCTACTGGCAGATCTTCCCGCTGCGCGGGCTGACGTCGGACAATTGGGAACAGCTGAGCCTGCTGAGCAAGATCGGCGATTACTTCTGGCATATCGCGCTGCCGGTGCTGGCCTCGACCATCGGCGCCTTTGCGACGCTGACATTGCTGACCAAGAACTCCTTCCTGGATGAGATCAAGAAGCAATACGTGATGACAGCGCGCGCCAAGGGCCTGAGCGAGAACCGGGTGCTGTACGGCCATGTGTTCCGCAACGCGATGCTGATCGTGATCGCGGGCTTCCCGTCAGTGTTCATCGGCATCTTCTTCTCCGGCTCGCTGATCATCGAGACGATCTTCTCGCTCGACGGCTTGGGGCGGCTGGGGTTCGAGGCCGCGGTGGCGCGGGATTACCCGGTGATCTTCGGCACGCTGTTCATCTTCGGCCTGATGAGCCTGGTGGTCGGCATCATCTCCGACCTGATGTATGTGCTGGTCGATCCGCGCATCGACTTTGAAAAGCGGGAGGGCTGAGGAATGGCGCTTTCCCCGCTGAACCAGCGCCGCTGGAACAATTTCCGCAAAAACAAGCGTGCCTTCTGGTCGCTGATCATCTTTTCGGTGCTGTTCACGCTATCGCTGTTTGCCGAGTTCATCGCAAACGACAAGCCGATCCTCGTAAGCTACCGTGGCGAGCTTTACACGCCGGTCTTCAAGTTCTACCCGGAGACCCAATTCGGCGGTGACTTCCGGACCGAGGCGATTTACAGTGACCCGGAAGTGGAATGCCTGATCCGCTCCGGCGGGATCGAGGACTGCTTTGATGAGCCTGAAGTGATCCTTGAGGAGATTGCTACAGGCACCTATGCCGCCGATGGGTTCGAGGAAGGCTGGACCCTCTGGCCGCCGATCCCCTACAGCTTCAACACCACCGTCGACCGCCCCGGCGCGGCACCGCTGCCGCCCAATGGCCAGAACCTTTTGGGCACAGATGACACCAAGCGCGATGTGCTGGCGCGGGTGATCCACGGCTTCCGCCTGTCGATCCTGTTCACCCTGATCGTGACCGGCGCCGCCACGGTGCTGGGCATCCTCGCCGGCGCGGTGCAGGGGTATTTCGGCGGCTGGCTGGATCTGGTGTTCCAGCGCATCATCGAGATCTGGAGCTCCACTCCGACGCTTTATGTGATCATCATTATGTTTGCGATCCTGGGGCGCAGTTTCTGGCTGCTGGTGTTCCTGATGGTGCTGTTCGGCTGGACCGCGCTGGTGGGGGTGGTGCGGGCCGAGTTCCTGCGTGCCCGGAACCTGGAATACGTCCGCGCGGCCAAGGCGCTGGGGGTCGGTAACATGACCATCATGTTCCGCCACATGCTGCCCAATGCGATGGTGGCGACGTTGACCATGCTGCCGTTTATCGTGACCGGCACCATATCTGCGCTGGCGGGGCTGGACTTCCTCGGCTTCGGCCTGCCGTCCTCGGCGCCCAGCTTGGGCGAGCTGACGCTGCAGGCCAAGCAGAACCTGGAGGCACCCTGGCTGGCCTTCACCGCCTTCTTCACCTTCGCGATCATGCTGTCGCTGCTGGTGTTCATCTTTGAGGGCGTGCGGGATGCGTTCGATCCGAGGAAGACGTTTTCATGATTGAGAAAAATACCAGGGTTGCGCCTGCCGGGGGGCAGGCAGGCGCGACCCGGGCCGCAAGCGGCCCGGGTTTTGAGCGGCGTGCCAGAGGCAAAACATAATGAGCAACACACCCAAAGCCCCCCTCCTGAACGTTAAAGACCTCCGCGTCTCCTTCCGGCAGGACGGCAAGATCACCCCGGCCGTGCGCGGCGTGTCCTTCTCGGTGGGCCGCGGCGAGACCGTGGCGCTGGTGGGCGAGTCGGGCTCCGGCAAATCGGTCTCGGCGCTGTCCACAGTCTCTCTGCTGGGCGACAGCGCCATCGTCGAAGGCTCCGTCACCTATGACGGCACCGAGATGGTCGGGGCCAGTGAAAAGCACCTGATGCGGGTGCGCGGCAATGACATCAGCTTCATCTTCCAGGAGCCGATGACCTCTCTCAACCCGCTGCACACCATCGAACGGCAGCTTGAGGAGTCGCTGGCGCTGCACCAAGGCCTGACCGGCAAAGCGGCGCGGGTGCGTATCCTGGAACTGATGGACAAGGTCGGCATCCGCGATGCGGAAAGCCGGCTCAACGCCTATCCGCATCAGCTGTCGGGCGGACAGCGGCAGCGGGTGATGATCGCCATGGCGCTCGCCAACAAGCCCGACATTCTGATTGCGGACGAGCCGACCACGGCGCTGGACGTGACCATCCAGGCGCAGATCCTCGACCTCCTGGCGGAGCTGAAGGAAAGCGAGGGCATGGGGCTGCTGTTCATCACCCACGACCTTGGCATCGTGCGCCGCATTGCCGACCGGGTCTGCGTGATGAAAGACGGCGAGATTGTCGAGGAAGGCCCGGCGGCGGAGATCTTTGCCGCCCCAAAACACCCCTATACGCAGAAACTGCTGGCCGCCGAACCGTCCGGGACCCCGCCGCCGGTGCCGCAGGGCGCCGAAGAGCTGGTTGCGACCCGTGATCTCAAGGTCTGGTTCCCGATCCAGCGGGGGCTGCTGAAACGCACTGTGGGCCATGTGAAGGCGGTGAACCCGGTGACGGTTTCTGTCCGCGCGGGCGAGACGCTGGGGATCGTGGGTGAAAGCGGCTCCGGCAAGACCACGCTGGCGCTGGCGATCATGCGGCTGATCGGCTCTGAAGGGCAGGTCACCTTTCAGGGCCAGGACCTGCGTAAATGGTCGACCCGCGACCTGCGCAAATTGCGCAAGGATATGCAGATTGTGTTTCAGGATCCGTTCGGCTCGCTCAGCCCGCGGATGACCTGCGCCCAGATCATCGCGGAGGGGCTGGCGATCCACAAGGTGGACCAGCACCGCGACACCCGCGAACTGGTGGCCGAGGTGATGCGCGAGGTGGGGCTGGACCCGGCGGCAATGGACCGTTACCCGCATGAGTTCTCCGGCGGCCAGCGCCAGCGCATCGCCATTGCCCGCGCCATGGTGCTGCGGCCCAAGCTGGTGGTGCTGGATGAGCCGACCTCGGCGCTGGACATGACGGTACAGGTGCAGATTGTCGAACTGCTGCGCGATCTGCAGGCACGCTACGGGCTGGCGTATCTGTTCATCAGCCATGACCTGAATGTGGTGCGGGCAATGTCGCACAGCGTGCTGGTGATGAACCAGGGCGATGTGGTCGAAGCCGGGCCTGCAGATGCCCTGTTCCGCAACCCGCAGCAGGACTATACCAGAAGGCTTTTGGCCGCCGCCGGATAAACTCTTGGGGTTGCGGGTATAATGAGCGTTAACGGTGCGCGCATAGAGTGCATAAATGATAATCAGTTTAAAACTGCGTAAAATTATGCAAAAATACCGCCATGCAAAAGAGTGGAATGGATCTTTATGAAAGATTCATGTCAGCACGGACCAGCGCTGACAGGTGGCGTATTGCAAACGAGGTCATGGCCTCGCTCGGAGCTATTGCGCTGAACGTGGCGGAAGTTGAAATAAAAACCCGCAGGCTGCTTTGGCTGAGAAGCAGCATGACCCGGGCATTCCTTGCCGAATATGCGCAGCAGAAATTCTACGAAGTGGACCAGTTTGTTTCGGGAATCGGTCTGCCGTTCTACCCGTCGCTGCACGTAACCGGCACGCTGGAGCGCGCAACGGCGCCAAGCCAGCGGCATTTGGACTTCAATTGGACGACCTGGGATATGGGCTACACCTTGGGGTATGCGATGCGGTTTGCGGGGGCTTGTCCGGGCACCAGCAAGACGGTCGTGTTTTGTGCTGGCGAAACAGCATCGGAGTTCACCGCGGAGCAGTTTGAGAAGATCCGGCAGGCAGGAACGGCTGTTGCTGCCTTTATCGGCGCGCCGGGCTTTGGGGAAGAGTATCCGGCCTTCCCAGCTCAGGATCGAGGCAGCGCTCTGTCGAGCCGGGAAAAACAGATGCTGGCCTTGCTGGCCGCGGGTTATCTGAACACCCGCATCGCGCACGAACTGGGAATCGCTGAGGTCACCGTCCGAAAGACCCTGTTGTCCGCCCGCCGCAAACTGGGCGCGAAGACGCGCGAGGAGGCGCTGGCGATTGCCGTCAGGTCCGGCCTTCTGGACTTTTGAAAAGGCCGGGACTGGCATCCCGGCCTTTCTCAAATGGTTCGGTTCTGAAATTCCGGTCCCGTCCCGTACCCGAGTACCAGAGCGGGTTGAAACGGACCGCTGGAAACGGCTGCGTCTGCAGCCTCGTCGCGTTCCGGGAGGAACAACGCTTGCAAACGCGGAAAGGCCTGCGTTTGCGCTGCGATGGGGAATCCCGGAACGCAAATCCAGTATGCAATCAGACAGCAGCCTGCGCCAGCTATCGATACCGATATGGACCTCTGGCCGGGAGCTCAGATCGCCGGGCTGTGCCCTGCTTTGCTCAGCTCATAGGCATCAAGGCTGCGGGCGATCATCCGGGTCAGCGGCCGGGCCTCCCGCATGATGGCCAGACCCGCAGGCGACAGTTCCAGCATGCCGGGAAACGCCTCTGCGGTGCTGCGCAGCAGCGCGTCCAGACGGTCCGGGGAAACATCGAACCGGGACAGAATCTCCTGGCGGCAGATCCGGAAATCGCACATCAGCGCTTCGATCAGACGCGCCCGCAGCAAATCCTCGCCCTGAAAGACGTGGCCGCGGGCGGTGGCAAACTGGCCTGCGCGGATGGCCCGGATGTAATCCGAGGTGCCTGGGGCGTTCTGGGCGTAGCCCTGCGGGAATCTTGAAATGGCGGAGGCGCCGATGCCGATCAGCACGTCTGAGGGATCGTCGGTATAGCCCTGGAAATTGCGCCGCAACCGGCCGCTGCGCTGGGCAATGGCCAGCCCGTCCGCGGGCCGCGAGAAATGGTCGATGCCGATCTCCCGGTAGCCGTCCCACAGGAACAGCTGGCGGGCGGTCTCAAACAGTTCCAGCCGCGCCTCCGGCGTTGGCAGCGTGTCGGAGCGGATCATGCTTTGGCGCCCGGCCATCCAGGGCACATGGGCATAGCCGTAGACGGCCACCCGGTCAGGGGTGAGCGACAGCAGCTTCTGCACGCTTTCGGTCATTCGCTCCGGGGTCTGATGCGGCAGCCCGAACAGGATATCGGCGTTGAGGCTGCCGATCCCGTGTGCCCGCAGCATGTCGATGGCCCGCTTGGTGGTCTCGAAACTCTGGATCCGGCCGATCGCCTGCTGAATGGTGCTGTCGAAATCCTGCACTCCGACAGAGGCGCGGTTCATGCCCGCCCCGGCCAGCGCATCCAGGCGCCGGTCGCCGACCTCGTTCGGGTCGATCTCGACCGAGAACTCGGCATATGGCGCCAGCGGGAATGCGCCGGTAATCGCTGCGGCCAGATCCCGGATCTGGCTGGCGTTCAGCAGGGTCGGGGTGCCGCCGCCCCAATGCAGGCGCGACAGGGTGATACCCTCTGGCAGCTGCCGGCGGAGCAAGGCGATCTCCGCTTTCAGAACCTCCACATAGGCCGCTACAGGCGCGTCCGATTGGGTGCCCTGGGTGCGGCAAGCGCAGAACCAGCACAATCTGCGGCAGAAAGGCACATGCACATACAAGGAAATTTTGCTGCCCGCGCGAACACTGGATATCCAATTGGAAAATTGGGCGGAATCGGTTGCTTTGCCAAAATGCGGCGCTGTTGGATAACTCGTATAGCGCGGCACTCTGGCGTCAAACAATCCGAGTTTGGCCAATTGAGCTTTCTGATCCATTCCATTACCGTTAAGGGTACGCGCGAGCCCAATCCTTGACCCAGATCAACCGGACCCCCGAAATGAACGCTCCTATCCTGTCACAGTCCAGATGCGGGGACTGCCCGATCCGCCACCGTGCCGTCTGCGCGCGTTGCAATGCGGATGAGCTGGAGGAGCTGGATGCCATCAAATACTACCGCACCTATGAGGCGGGGCAGCCGATTATCTGGTCGGGCGACGTGATGAATTTCGTCGGCTCGGTGGTGTCAGGCATTGCGTCTCTGACCCAGACAATGGAGGACGGGCGCACCCAGATGGTCGGGTTGCTGCTGCCCAGCGATTTTGTCGGCCGCCCCGGACGTGAAGGCGCGGCCTACGATGTGGCGGCGACCACCGATGTGGTGATGTGCTGCTTCCGCAAGAAGCCGTTCGAGGAGCTGATGGAGCGCACGCCGCATATTGCGCACCGGCTTCTGGAGATGACGCTGGACGAGCTGGACGCGGCGCGGGAGTGGATGCTGGTGCTGGGCCGCAAGACCGCGCGCGAAAAGATCGCGAGCCTGCTGGCGATCATTGCGCGGCGCGATGCCACTCTGACGCCGGGCGGCGCCACCAACCGGATGGTGTTCGACCTGCCGCTGACCCGCGAGGCGATGGCCGATTACCTGGGCCTGACGCTGGAAACCGTGAGCCGCCAGATCTCGGCGCTCAAGAAGGACGGCATCATCGAACTGGAGGGCAAGCGGCATGTGACCGTGCCCGACATGCGCCGCCTGATGGAAGAGGCCGGCGACGACAGCGACGGCGGCTTCCTGGGCTAAGGGCGCGGGCGGCATTCTGAGCATTCCCTGATTCACCTGCCGCCGGTTGCGGGCGGCCCGTCGGCGCGGGTCTGCGCTGCGGCCAAACCCGCGTGACCTAATACGTTTGATGCAAGAGGGCAGGCGGGGATCTCCCGCGCCCGCGCATACCCGGCTGTGCCGGACCCGCTGGCGGCCTTGGGCCCGGCACCGCGCAGCGGTGCCATGCCCAACGGGAGGAAGCCCTTCCAACAGGAAGGGCAGACGACGGGCGGGAGAGCCACGGGGGCGTTTGGCAGAAATCCGGACCCCGGCAACCTGAAGCCAGGGCGTGACCCGGCAAAAGGACTGTGATCTACTGGCAGCACCACAAAAACGGAGGCGGCAATGCAGTTTGGAAGCCTGATCGGGATGCTGATCATCGGAGCCTTGGCCGGGTGGCTGTCGGGCAAAATCATGCAGGGGCGGGGGTTTGGCCTCCTGGGCAATATCATCGTCGGCGTGGTCGGCGCCTTTCTGGCCGGGATGATCTTTCCGGCGCTGGGCTTTGCGGCGGGAGGCGGATTTTTCTGGTCGCTGGTCCATGCCACGATCGGGGCGGTGATCCTGCTCTTCCTGATCGGCCTCATCCGCAAGGCCCGTTAGGCTGCTGGCGCACGGAACTGGAAAAGGCGCCCTGCGGGGGCGCCTTTTGCCGCTGCATCCGGCTGGAAAGGCCAGGGCGTCAATGCGCCATCAGCACCGGGACCGCCGCCTGTT
Source organism: Leisingera sp. UBA4491 (assembly GCF_002388965.1). Lineage (NCBI taxonomy): Bacteria > Pseudomonadati > Pseudomonadota > Alphaproteobacteria > Rhodobacterales > Roseobacteraceae > Leisingera > Leisingera sp. UBA4491. The sequence goes on from NZ_DGNN01000016.1 coordinate 73,203, forward strand.
CCAGCATGTTGCGGGTGGCGCCGCCAAGAATGGCCTCGCGGAAGCGGGAATGGCCGTATGCCCCCATCACGATCAGGTCAGCGGCTGTATCGGCCGCATGGCGGTTCAGGATGTCCGACACCCGGGTCAGCGTCTTGCTCAGCACGTCGATCTCGCAGGTGACGCCGTGGCGGGACAGCATCTGCGCCAGCATGCCGCCCGGATCGGAGCGTTCCGGCCCGTGCTGCGGCGGGTCGATGACCGCAATGCGCACCAGGTCGGCACCGGTCAGGAAGGGCAGCGACCTGCGGATCGCGGTCATCGCTTCGATGCTTTCGTTCCAGGCCACCAGCACGGTCTTGGGCCGGCGCAGGGGCTCGCCCTTGTCCGGCACCACCAGCACCGGTGCGCGGCCCTCGAACAGGGCCGATTCGACAATCGGCTCGGCCTCGGCGCGCTTCTCCTTGCCATAGGGCTTGCCCAGCACCACCAGGTCGGAGAACCGCGCGTGGCGCGCCACGTGGCGGCCAAGGTCCGCGATCTGCGCAACACCGCTGTCGGTGGCAAAAGGCACGCCTGCGCGCTGCAGCGTTTCCACGGCGCCGGCCTGGATCGCTTCGGCCTCTTCCTGGGCGCGGGCCAGGGTTTCCTGCAGCACCATCGCATTGGCGCCTGCATAGTAATAGCCTGTCTGGGTGCGGTCGACGCCGAGGCAGAGCGCATCGGCATGGGCACCGAATTCCTCTGCCAAAGCCGCAACTTGCGCCAGAGGCGCGGTTGCGGTTTCCGCAGCCGTAAGGACAGTAAGCAAGGATTTGTAGGACATGACACCTCCCGGCGGGGTCTGCGCCGCGGGCCCCCATGGCCCCGGCGAAGGGATTTTCAAAGCACGGGAAGAAGTGTCACATGTCGGCGGGAAGCGTCTTGATGCAGATCAAGGCAGGAGAGAGGCGCGTTTTGCAAGAAGAGCGCGGTCTATTAACGTCCCCGTATCCGCAGGATTCGCGGGGGCACGGCAAAGGGACGCAAGATGTCTAACTATATCAAGCTGATAGCGCTTGGTCTGGTCACGCTGTTTGCGATGATCGGTACCAATTACGCGCGGGATCTGGCTTACCAGGTGCATGCGGTCATCGTGATGATCGTGGCTGGCGGGCTGTTCCTCTATACTTTGCGCCACACCAATGAGCCGAAAAAGGCAGTTGCAGGTGTGGAAAATGAGTATTTCGACAGCGTTGTGCGCGCTGGTGCAATTGCAACCGCCCTTTGGGGCGTGGTCGGGTTTCTGGCCGGGACCTTCATTGCGTTCCAGCTGGCCTTTCCGGCGCTGAATTTCGATTGGGCGCAAGGGTTTGCCAATTTCGGCCGTCTGCGCCCGCTGCACACTTCCGCAGTGATTTTTGCATTTGGCGGCAACGCTCTGATCGCAACCTCCTTCTACGTGGTGCAGCGGACCTCCGCGGCGCGCCTGTGGGGCGGCAACCTCGCGTGGTTCGTGTTCTGGGGCTACCAGCTGTTCATCGTGCTGGCGGCAACCGGCTACCTGCTGGGCGGCACCCAGTCCAAGGAATATGCGGAGCCGGAATGGTACGTTGACCTGTGGCTGACCATTGTCTGGGTCGCCTATCTGGCCGTCTTCCTGGGCACCATCATCAAGCGCAAGGAACCCCACATCTACGTGGCGAACTGGTTCTACCTGTCCTTCATCGTCACCGTCGCCATGCTGCACCTGGTCAACAACGCGACCATCCCGGTGTCGATCTGGGGCTCCAAGTCCGTGATCGTCTGGCCCGGCGTGCAAGATGCGATGGTGCAGTGGTGGTACGGCCACAACGCCGTGGGCTTCTTCCTGACCGCAGGCTTCCTGGGCATGATGTATTATTTCATCCCGAAGCAGGCCGAACGTCCCGTGTTCTCCTACAAGCTGTCGATCATCCACTTCTGGGCGCTGATCTTCCTGTACATCTGGGCGGGTCCCCACCACCTGCACTACACCGCGCTGCCTGACTGGGCCTCGACCCTCGGCATGGTGTTCTCGGTGATCCTGTGGATGCCCAGCTGGGGCGGTATGATCAACGGCCTGATGACGCTCTCGGGCGCCTGGGACAAGCTGCGCACCGACCCGGTGATCCGGATGATGGTGATCTCCGTCGGCTTCTACGGCATGTCCACCTTCGAAGGCCCGATGATGTCGATCCGCGCGGTGAACTCGCTGTCGCACTACACCGACTGGACCATTGGCCACGTGCACTCCGGCGCGCTCGGCTGGAACGGCATGATCACCTTCGGCGCGCTGTACTATCTGGTGCCGGTGCTGTGGAAGCGTGAGCGCCTGTACTCGCTCAGCCTCGTGTCCTGGCACTTCTGGCTCGCCACCATCGGCATCGTTCTTTACGCCGCGTCGATGTGGGTGACCGGTATCATGGAAGGCCTGATGTGGCGCGAAGTGGACGCCAACGGCTTCCTGGTGAACTCCTTTGCCGACACCGTGGCAGCGAAGTTCCCGATGTATGTGGTGCGCGGTCTGGGCGGGGTCATGTTCCTCGCGGGCTCCCTCATCATGTGCTACAACCTGTGGATGACCGTCCGCCGGGCCCCGGCCAAAGAGGCCAGCCTGTCGGTTCAGGTCCCGGCTGAATAAGGAGGGCCGGAGCAATGGCTATTCTCGACAAACATAAGATCCTCGAGACCAACGCGACCCTCCTGCTGATCTGCAGTTTCCTGGTCGTGACCATCGGCGGACTGGTGCAGATTGCACCGCTGTTCTACCTGGAAAACACCATCGAGGAGGTGGAGGGCATGCGTCCCTACACCCCGCTCGAACTGGCGGGCCGCGAGGTCTACATCCGGGAAGGCTGCTATGTCTGCCACAGCCAGATGATCCGGCCGATGCGCGACGAGGTCGAACGCTACGGCCACTACTCGCTGGCGGCGGAGTCAATGTACGACCGTCCGTTCCAGTGGGGCTCCAAGCGGACCGGACCGGATCTGGCCCGGGTGGGCGGCCGCTACTCGGATGACTGGCACGTCGACCACCTGCGCGACCCGCAGGCCGTGGTGCCGGAATCGGTGATGCCGAAATACGGCTTCCTCGAAGACAAGAAGATCGACGGCAAATACATCGGCGACATCATGGCCACCAACGCGCTGCTGGGCACGCCCTACAGCGAGGACATGATCGAAACCGCACAGGCCGACTTCCGCGCCCAGGCGGATCCGGACAGCGACTATGACGGGCTGCTGGAGCGCTATGGCGACAAGGTCAACGTGCGCAACTTCGATGGTCAGCCGGGGGTCTCCGAGGCCGATGCGCTGATCGCCTACCTGCAGATGCTGGGCACGCTGGTCGACTTCTCGACCTTCACCCCGGATGCAAGCCGGTAAGGGAGGATAGGATGGAACTCTATACGCTCCTCAGGGAATTCGCAGACAGCTGGATGCTGCTGTTCCTGTTCACCGTCTTCATCGGCATCATTGTCTGGGCGTTCCGCCCAGGCAGCACCAAGGCTTACGAGGATACCGCAAACATCCCGTTCCGCCACGTCGATGCACCTGCGCCCCGCAAGGGCGACGAGACAGCCGCGCCCCGCAAGGGCGACAAACCCGCCGCGACTAAGGAGGCGAGGGTATGAGCAAGAAATCGCAAAAGTTCGAGGGCGATCCGAAGACCACCGGCCACGAGTGGGACGGGATCGAGGAATTCGACAACCCGATGCCGCGCTGGTGGCTGTGGACCTTCTACGCCACCATCATCTGGGGTGTTCTTTACACCATCGCCTATCCGGCCTGGCCGCTGGTCAACTCGGCCACGGCAGGCATTCTGGGCTGGTCCACCCGCGGCGACGTGGCGGCTGAAATCGCGTCGGTGGAAGAAGCCAACGCGCCAGTCAACGCCAAGCTGGAAGCGGCTGAGCTGGTCGCCATCGCGGACGACACGGAACTGAACACCTATGCCGTCTCTGCCGGTTCCGCCGTGTTCAAGACCTGGTGCGCCCAGTGCCACGGCTCCGGTGCTGCCGGCGCCAAGGGCTACCCGAACCTCTTGGACGACGACTGGCTCTGGGGCGGCTCGGTGGAAGACATCCACGCCACGGTGGCCCACGGCATCCGCAACGAGGACAGCGATGAAGCGCGCTATTCCGAGATGCCTGCCTTCGGCCGCGATGAGCTTCTGGAGAAGGAAGAAATCTCCCAGGTGGTCAACTACGTGATGTCGCTGTCGGGTGAGCCGCAGGACGCCTCCAAGGTTGAGGCCGGGTCGGTTATCTTCGCTGACAACTGTGCCTCCTGCCACATGGAAGACGGCACCGGCGACCGCGCGCAGGGGGCGCCGAACCTGGCCGACGCGATCTGGCTTTATGGCGGCGACTACGCCACCCTGACCGAGACCGTGACCAATTCGCGCTATGGCGTGATGCCGGCCTGGAACACCCGCCTGACCGAAGCGCAGATCCGCGCCGTGTCGGCCTATGTCCACCAGCTGGGCGGCGGCGAATAAGCCGGACCGGGTAATAGAAGAACAAGGAAAGGGCTGCCCGGCGGGCGGCCCTTCTCCGTTTTGGGGCAGGCTGTGCGCAAGGGGGAGCTATGCAGCCGCGCCGCTGAAACACCACAGAGGCGGCCGGCAAAACCGCGTGAGGCTTCGCAATCTTCGCGCCTGCGCTTGTCGGCTGCGGCCGTCACGACGGCGCCGCCGCCTCGGGCCGCTGGCTCAGGTCAGGCTGCTGGGTGCAAAGCAGAAGGGGCAGGGGGCAGGCAGGGCCGGGCGGGGCACAGTGCCCCGGCCCGGCAGAGGGCTAAGCAAGCCAAATGACTTGGGATCAGGCGGCCTGCAGATCTTTCAGGTCGCGCCGCTTGAGCGGGAGGCGGGCAAGGCCGCCGTAGACACCGCGCACCTGCTCCCGGCCCTGTTCGCCTGTCAGGCCGTGAACTGCCGCCAGTTCGGGGAACAGGCTGAACAGCTCCCGTTTGTCCGCAGCGCACAACCCGCGCATTGCCTCGGGGCCGGGCCAGAAGGTTTCCGTTGCGATGCCTTCGGCAAAGATCACCTCGTGCCGCTCTGTCATCAGATGCACATAGGTGACCGGACTGTCCGCAACCGGCTGCCGGGAGCAGTTCGGGTCGATCTCCGCCAGCAGTTTCGCGGACAGGAAGCTTTCGCCGAACGGGGTTTCCCGGTCAAAGGCCTGCGGCCCCGTCAGCAGGCGGTGCTGCGGCGACAGCAGCATCGGCCGCTCCGGGCGCAGCAGGCCGCCCGGGCGGACGCAATAGGGCCGCAGATGAGGGCGCAGCGCCAGTTCCGCCGGGCTGAGGGTGCGCTTGCCGGTCCAGATGACCGGCTGGAACCCGTTGTCAGCGGTCTGCAGCATGTCGCCCACTTGGATCTGCCCGGCAGGAACCGCACCGCGCCGGGTGGCCAGCAGAACATTGGGTGTGAAGCAGGGGATGCCCGCGGAGTAAAGCTGCGGCGCGGTGGAGAGCTGCGCCGGCGCAACCCCCTGCAGAACCAGTTTCTCGCCTGTGGGGAAGGTCAGCAGCGCATTGCCGAACCCGTCGTCGGTGACGGAAACGTCCCAGGCGCGGATGGCGCCGCCGGGGCCGGTGCCGCCGGTCAGCCCGGACACATCAAGCTGGTCGTTGTAAAAACCGTCGGCGTCGTCATCGCCAACACTGAAGTCGCTGACGGTGTCGGTGCCGCCGCCGCCGGTCAAAATCAGCTGGTCATAGCCTTCGCCGCCTGTGATCAGGTCGTCGCCGGCGCCCATAGTGATGGTGTCGTCGCCCTTGCCGGCGTCGATCGTCACCCCGGCGCTGTCAGCCGAGGCATTCACGATGTCGCCCTGATCCGTCAGGTTCAGCAACTCGATCTCGGAAAAGGTGATCGTGTCGGTGCCATCGGTGATCGTGCCGGCCTCATCCCCGGTGTAAGTGACGGTCACGCCGGTGGTGACATCGGACAAGTTGACGGTGTCGTAGTCGTTCCCCGCCTCCCCGCCTTCCAGCGTGTCATTGCCGAACCCGTCCGACATCTTGAAGGTGTCGGCATCGGCTTCGCCATACATCAGGTCATCGCCGGCGCCGCCAACCAAGAGGTCGTTGTCATTGCCGCCGTACATGGTGTCGTTGCCGTCGCCGCCTTCCAGCGTGTCATTGCCGTCGGTCGCGATGATGCTGTCATTGCCGACGCCACCGACCAGGCTGTCGTCGCCGGCAGAGTTTCTGAGGGTGTCGTCGCCCTCGCCGCCGATCAGCGTGTCGTTGCCGAGGCCCGTGGTCAGGCTGTCATTGCCGGCGCCGCCTTCGATATAGTCGTCGCCATCGCCGCCGGAGAGAGTGTCGCCGCCGTCGCCGCCGATCAGCGTGTCGGCGCCGGCACCGCCTTCCAGGATGTCGTCACCGGCGCCGCCTTCCATGCTGTCGTCGCCGTCTTCGCCATACAGGACATCGTTGCCCCCCTGGCCGTAGACCACATCGTTGCCATCCCCCGCCAGAACGGTGTCGTTGCCTTGTTCGATGGGCGTGACAACGGCGTCTTCGATCACATCGCCGGACAGCGTGAAACCGGCCAGGCCGTCGCGCGTCTGCAGCGTGAACTCGATCGAGGACCGGTCTTCGAAGGCGGCGGAGAACCAGGCGTCCTGATCCGTGTAGTCATTCTTCTCCGACCCGGTGGCCGTGACCATGCTGCCGTCAATTGCCGTGCCAAGCGAGGTGTCCTCCGCTACCCCGAAGCTGGTGAAACTGTTGCCGTCGATAATGACCGCCTCGGCATCGCCATAGCTGCTGTTGTCATCAACGTCGTTGAAGGTGGCGGTAGAGTTCAGGTAGACCGGCTCTCCGGTGGCGGGATCGAAGAACTCCAGCCGGAACGTGGCCCGGTCCCCGGGAGAATCGCCGTTCAGCAGGATTTCCGCGCCAGCGTCGTACCCGAATTGCACCGACATGTAATCGTTGGACTTTTCGACCAGAACCAGCCTGCCCCAGACACTGGTGCCGTCTTCCAGAACGGCGATATCGCTGAAGACGGCGTAATCGCCCGCCGACCCGGTGTAGCCGTCGTGCGACACCGTTTGGATGTTGTTGATGTCCAGCACCAGCGGCGAGGCGTCCGCGCCCTGCTCGAATCCGTCGCCCATGTCCCCATAGACAACGTCATCGCCCTCGCCGGCATCAATAATGTCGCTGCCTTCTTCACCGGCGACGGTGTCCTGGCCCGCACCCGCGTCGATCGTGTCGTCACCGGTGGTTCCGTCCATCAAATCGTCGCCTTTTGTGCCTTTCTTGCTGGCGATAAGGTCTTTTACCCAATCCAAGATTGCCATGAGCTGTATCTGACTTTCTATCTGGCGCGGGCGTCAGCACGCGTTAGGAACAATTTTTCGCGGTTGCACCGCCAATGGGAGAGGCGTGATGACGGGAACCGTTACACGAGTGCCGATAAGGAAACGTAAATTCCGCGCAGGTTCTGGGCGTCCGGGCAGGCGCCCGGATCCTGTGGCGGCCTTGCCTGCACCGCGCCAGCGGCCTGCCTGCTGCACTGCGGTCCGCAAGCGGGAGAGGCTTGCAGAAATGACCGCCGCCGCATCTTGAAAGCCACGCGGTGAACGCTCACTTCCGCGCTAGACGTTTCTGCGCCGAGCCGCAAAGGGAAGGCAGCAGGGGCGCTGTCTGCGCGCCCTTGGCAGTTCCAAAGGCGCATTTCCGGAGAGGTTTTGCGTGTTTGATATTTGGCTGCCGCTTTTGAGCGGGCTTGTTCTGCTGATCCTGGGCGGCGAGTTTCTGGTGCGCGGTGCCGTGCGTGTGGCAGAGCGTTTTGGCGTCTCGCCGCTGGTGATCGGGCTGACGCTAGTCGGTTTCGGCACCTCGGCGCCGGAGCTGGTGACGTCGGTGCGGGCAGCGCTGGCCGGGGCGCCGGGGATTGCCTATGGCAACATCACAGGCTCCAACATTGCCAATATCCTGCTGATTGCCGGCGTTTCCGCCCTGATTGCCCCGATGGCGGTGCAGTCGGCAGCGCTGCGGCGCGACGGCGGTGTCATGCTGGCCGCGACGCTGGTCTTTGCCGTACTTGCCGCAACGGTGCCGGTGACCCGGGCTGCGGGGGCAGGGTTTGTCCTGGCTTTGGCAGCTTATATCTGGCTGGCCGTCCGGCAGGAGCGGACAACCGCCGCAGACCACGGCGCGCTGTATGACAAGGCCGCCGCGCTGGAAGGCGTCGATCCGGCGATTGTGCCTGCAAGCCAGCCCAGGCTGCCAATGTGGCGGCCGCTGGCAACCGCCCTGGCCGGGCTTGCCCTGGTGATCGGCGGCGGCGGCCTGCTGGTGGATGGCGCGGTGGAGCTGGCGCGCTCGATGGCGGTCTCCGAAACGGTGATCGGCCTGACAATCGTTGCCGTGGGCACCTCCGCGCCCGAACTGGCGACCTCTGTCGCCGCGGCGCTGCGGCGTCAGGGCGAAATGGCGTTCGGCAACATCATCGGCTCCAACATATACAACCTGATGGGGATCGGCGGTGCAACGGCCCTGATCGCGCCCTCTGAGGTACCGGGGCGGATTGCGGGCTTTGATAACCCAGTGATGGTGCTGGTGACCTTGGGCTTCCTGGCGCTGGCCTGGACCGGCCTGCGGGTGTCGCGGCGCGAGGGGGCGGTGCTGCTGGCAGGCTATGCGTCCTATCTCTGGTGGCTCTGGCCGGCGGCCTGAGCCGCCGCTGAAGCCGCCAGGGTCTTGGGCTTGCGCCCCGATGCCGGCGGGTGGATGCCCAGCCCCTGCTGGTCGTAAAGGCTGCTCCAGATGGCAATGCAGCTCCAGCTCACCACATAGAGAACGCCTGCCGCGATCACCACGCCGCCTGGCAGCGGGCCGATCTCCGCCCGCTCCAGCGCCTGATCAAAGGACTCGATGGGGCGGGGATGGACCGCGATCTTGCCAGCATAGGCCAGCGATTGGATCAGCAGCACCCACAGATAGTTGCGCTTGATCCGCCGCCCGATCGATTGCAGCAGGTTGATGTGATAGTCCGGCCGGTTGTAATCCTGCGCCAGCACCTTCTGCCAGTTTTCCTCCAGATGCAGATCGCCGTCATACAGCATCGGTGCGTAGAAATGTTTCTCCAGCCAGCGCGCGCGGGCGCGGAACACGTTGTAGAACCGGTAGCGCCGCGCCTCCAGCATCAGGAAAAAGATGATCAGGATGCCGACCAGGATCAGCGGCAGCGGCGAGGCTTCGGGCGAGGAATAGGAAATCGACAGCGCAACCCCCAGCGTCACCACCGCCCAGTTGGTGGTGATGTCCAGCCGGGTGCGCCACATCACGCTGCGGTAAACCTCGCCGCGGTACAAATGCGCCAAAGCGCCGACCTCGGCCGCCGACAGCGGAGCGCGGTTCCCGGCGTCTGCCTGTCTGTTCTCTCCGTTGGCCATGGGATGAGAATAGTTTTTTGCTAGAGACGGGCAAATTTTTGCGGCTGTTTGATCCGTGTCAAACTGCGCCGCCGCGAACCGCGCTACACAGGCAAGTGAAAGACATTGCTGCCTGGCAGACATCCCCGCCAAAGCAGCATGACATCCCGCTAGGCCGACGTGCAGGCCGAACGGGTCATGCGCCGGTTTTCCGATCTGTTCGCGCGTTTCCTGGAAAACCGGCGCTTTTTCTTTCTCTCTTCAGGATCAATCCCTCAGATGTTCTGCGGATGGATGCAGCGCGTCTTGACCGGGCGGCGGCGCAGCCAGCCGGCCAGCCGTTTCAGCAGCCCCTTGCGGCGGGGCGGTGCCTCATAGGCGCGGGGCAGCGGTTTGGCGGTAGGCAGATCGCGCAGCTTCACACAGTCCTGGCGCGTCGCGGTCAGCATCGAGCGGGCGTAGATATCGGTCAGCATGGGTCAGCCTCCTATCTTGCTGTCTGTCTCTGATCCTTGCGCGAGCGGGCGATTCCTGCGAGTTAAGAAAAATCGCATCGTGTAAGTTGGAATTACATATGGATTGGTTGCACATGCCGCCGCTTGCGTCACTGCGTGCCTTCTCAGCCTTTGCGGAGGCCGGAAATGTGGTTCAGGCAGGCGCGGCGTTGAATGTCAGCCACGCTGCCATCAGCCAGCAGCTGAGGGCGCTGGAGTCGCATCTGGGCGTGGCGCTGCTGGACCGCAGCGGCCGGGCGCTGGCGCTGACCTCAGAAGGTGCCCATCTGGCGCGGGCGCTGCAGCTGGGCTTTGGCGCAATCCAGGCGGCTGTGCAGGAAATCACCCAAGCGGGCACCGCCCGGCCGCTGCATGTCACCTGCACGCCGATGTTTGCCGCGCACTGGCTGATGCCGCGGCTGCCGGGGTTTCAGGCGGACAATCCCGGGATTGACCTGGTGCTCGACCCCACGGGCAGCTTGGTTGAGCTGAAGCCCGGCGGCATCGACATCGCCCTGCGCTACGGCGACGGCAGCTGGCCGGGGCTGGAAACGGAAATGCTGCTGGCCTCGCCGATGGTGGTGGTTGCCGCGCCGGGGCTTTTGGGCGGGCGGCAGGTGAGCGCGCCCGAGGATCTGCTGGACCTCCCTTGGCTGGAGGAGCTGGGCACGTCTGAGGCCGGCCTCTGGCTGCAATCGCGCGGCGTCAGCGAAGGCCTGCGCGGACCGCGCACCCGGCTGCCGGGCAACCTGCTGATGCAGGCTGTGAAGGCCGGGCAGGGGGTTGCGGTCAGCGTCCGCGCCTTTGTCGAGGAGGAGCTGGCAGAAGGCCGGCTGCTGGCACTGTTCACCGAAGGCGAGGGCCGCGGCTACCACATCGCCACCCGCCCGGGCGTGCTGCGCCCGGAGGCGCGCAAGTTCATCGCCTGGCTCAGGCGGCAGCGGCAGCCGTTCTGAAACCGCTGTTTCCCGACGGAAACCGGCTGTGCATTGCCGTAATCTCTGCGCTGCGGCAACTTGCCTCTGGCAGGCCGCTGCACGCAGGCATAGGTGGCCTTTTGCCTTCACAAGACGCTGTACCGGGCGCGAAAACATGATTGTCCGATACGCTTTTTGATCCACGTCAAAGTTCTGGCACTTTGCATCTGTGACAAGGGCGCCAGACAGCCACAAGACGGAGAGAGTCCGTGAGCGATTCCAACCCAGCCCCGAGCCTGTATGCCGCCAGGGAACCGATTTTTCCCCGGCGCGTCTCCGGACCCTTCCGAAACCTGAAGTGGTACATCATGGCGGTGACGCTGGGGATCTACTACCTGACTCCCTGGATCCGCTGGGACCGCGGGCCCTCGCTGCCGGATCAGGCGGTGCTGCTGGATCTGGCGAACCGGCGGTTCTATTTCTTCTGGATCGAGATCTGGCCGCACGAATTCTATTTTGTCGCTGGCCTGCTGATCATGGCGGGGCTGGGGCTGTTCCTGTTCACCTCCGCTTTGGGCCGGGTCTGGTGCGGCTATGCCTGCCCGCAGACCGTCTGGACCGATCTGTTTATCCTGGTGGAGCGATGGATCGAGGGCGACCGCAACGCCCGCCTGCGCCTGCACCGGCAGAAAAAGCTCGATTTCCGCAAGGTCCGGCTGCGGGTCACCAAATGGGTGGCCTGGTTCCTGATCGGGCTGGCCACCGGCGGCGCCTGGGTGTTCTATTTCGCCGATGCGCCGACGCTGGCTTATGATCTGGTAACGCTGAATGCGCATCCGGTTGCCTACACCACCATGCTGGTGCTGACCGCGACAACCTTCCTGTTCGGCGGCTTTGCACGCGAACAGATCTGCATCTACGCCTGCCCCTGGCCGCGCATCCAGGCGGCAATGATGGATGAGGACACGCTGACCGTCGGCTACCGCGAATGGCGTGGCGAGCCGCGCGGCAAGGGCAACGTTCGCCGCCGCAGCAAGGCCGAGGCGGAAGCGGCTGAGCAGGCCGCACAGGCGGCAGGTCCCGGCCAGGCGGCTTATGCCGGCACGCCGTATCCCGGCCTCTCCCCGGACGCGGACCCTACCGCCGCAACCGGCACTGCCGAGGCCGCAGGGCCCGGCGATTGCATCGACTGCATGGCCTGCGTCAACGTCTGCCCGATGGGGATCGACATCCGCGACGGCCAGCAGATGGAATGCATCACATGCGCGCTGTGCATCGACGCTTGCGACGACGTGATGGCCAAGATCGGAAAGCCGCGCGGCCTGATCGACTATATGGCCCTGTCGGATGAGGCGGAGGAGCGCGAGGGCAAGCCGCCCAAGAACATCTGGAAGCACATCCTGCGCCCGCGCACCATCATGTACACCACCTTGTGGTCGCTGGTTGGCCTGGGGCTGCTGTTTGCCCTGTTCATCCGCTCTGACATCGAGCTGACCGTGGCGCCGGAACGCAACCCGACTTATGTAACGCTGTCCGACGGCTCGATCCGCAACACCTACGACGTGCGTCTGCGCAACAAGCATGGCGAAGAACGCCCATTCCAGCTGTCGATCAAGGGCGATCCGGCAATGCAGATCGCCTTGGAGGGCACCGATGGATCAACCGTGGCAGTGCCCGCTGACACCGCGCTCTTGCAGCGGGTCTATATCGTGACGCCCAAGGACGCTGCGCCGTCCAAAGCGGCCTCGACTCCGGTGCGCATTTGGGTGGAAGATCTGGACAGCGGCGAACGCGCCCATAAGGACACCAGCTTTAACGGCAAGGGGAACTGAACCATGGCCAAGCGCGAACGGGAATTTACCGGCAAGCACGCATTGATGCTGTTCGGCGGCGCCTTTGCGGTGATCATCGGGGTGAATATCGCCCTGGCCGTCAGCGCGGTGAAGACCTTTCCGGGGCTGGAGGTGAAGAACTCCTATGTCGCCAGCCAGGAATTCGACAAGCGCCGGAACGCGCAGGAGGCGCTGGGCTGGTCGGTCTATGCCTCCTCAGCCGGGGACCAGGTCAAGCTGGAGATCACCGATGCCGATGGCAACCCGGTGGAGGTGGCCAAGCTGACCGCTACCCTGGGCCGGGCGACCCATGTGCAGGACGATCAGCAGCCGGAGTTCGCCTTTGACGGCCAGGCCTATGTTGCGCCGGCCGATCTGGGCCCGGGCAACTGGAACATCCGCATGGTGGCGCGGGCCAAGAACGGCACCGAATTCACCCAGCGGGTGATCCTGCACGTGAAAGGCTGACCGCCATGACCGCCCAGCTCCGCCCCTCGCTTGCGGCCTGCCCGGCCTGCGTCGCCGCCCCGCATGACAGTGCGGAGCAGGCGCCGACGGAGGCGCGGCTGGCGCTTTCGCTGCCGGGCATTCACTGCCAGGCCTGCATTTCGGCAGTGGAGCGGGAGCTGAACGCCGAGCCCGGAATCCGTTCGGCGCGGGTGAACCTGACCCTGAAACGGGCGCTGATCGAGGCGGACCCGGACGTGCGCGCCGCCGACCTGATCCCGGTGCTGGAACGCATCGGCTATGAGGCGCATGAGCTGGATCTGGCGGCGCTTGCGGCGACCCAGAACGACAAGGCGGGCCGCGATCTGCTGATGCGGCTGGCGGTCGCGGGCTTTGCCTCGATGAACGTGATGCTGTTGTCGGTGTCGGTCTGGTCCGGCGCCTCGGACGCGACCCGGGACATGTTCCACTGGATCTCCGCCGCGATCACCTTCCCGGCGATCGTCTTCTCCGCCCAGCCGTTCTTTGCCAATGCCTGGACCGCCCTGCGGGTCAAACGCCTCAACATGGACGTGCCGATCGTGCTGGCGCTGGTCTTGGCGCTGCTGACCTCGCTGTGGGAGACCTTCCTGTCCGGCGAGCACGCCTATTTCGACGCTGCCCTGACCCTGACCTTTTTCCTGCTGGCGGGCCGCTACCTGGATTACCGCACCCGCGCCGTGGCGCGCTCCGCGGCAGAGGAACTGGCGGCGCTGGAGGTGCCCCGGGCGGTCCGGCTGCTGGACGGCGATGAATATGAGGTGCCGGTGGCGGATCTAGCCATCGGCGATCTGATCCTGGTGCGCCCCGGCGGGCGGATGCCGGTGGATGGCGAAATCGTCGCAGGCCAGTCGGAGCTCGACCGCTCGCTGCTGACCGGCGAAACCCTGCCGGTGTTTGCCGCACCGGGCCTGGCGGTTTCCGCCGGTGAAGTGAACCTGACCGGCCCGCTGACCATCCGCGCCACGGCAGTGGGCGAGGATACCTCGCTGCACCGCATGACCGATCTGGTTGCGATCGCGGAGTCGGGCCGCTCGCGCTACACCTCGCTGGCGGACAGCGCGGCCAAGCTCTATGCGCCGGGGGTGCACATCCTGTCGGCGCTCGCCTTTGCGGGCTGGTATCTTTACACCTTCGACATCCGCACGGCGCTGAATATCGCCGCCGCGGTTCTGATCATCACCTGCCCCTGCGCGCTGGGCCTTGCGGTGCCTGCGGTCACCACCGCCGCCTCAGGCCGGCTGTTCAAGAAGGGTATGCTGATCAAACACGCAACCGCACTGGAGCGGCTGGCAGAGGTGGACACGGTGGTGTTCGACAAGACCGGCACGCTGACCGCCGGCACGCCGGAGGTCACCAACCTGGGCGGCCACGCCCGGGCGGATCTGGAGATTGCGCTGGCGCTGGCCGAAGGCTCCTCGCATCCCTTGTCAGTGGCGCTGGCCCGTGCGGCACGTGAGGCCGGGGTCAAGCCTGCCGCAGTGCAGGAGATCACCGAGGTTCCGGGGTATGGCGCCGAAGGCCTGTACCGCGGCGCCCGCGTGCGGCTGGGCCGCGCGGCCTGGGTCGGCGCTGAACAAGGCAGCCAGACCGCGGCCTGGCTGGACAGCGGGGCGGGGTCGGCCAAACCCTTCCTGTTCACCGATGCGCTGCGCCCCGGCGCGGCAGAGGCTGTGCAGGCGCTGAAGGAGGTCGGCAAGGACGTACTGCTGATTTCCGGCGACACCACCGGCGCGGTCGAGGATCTGGCCCGGCGGCTGGGCATCGCCAAATGGGTGGCAGAGGCGCTGCCTGCCGATAAATCCGCCCGGGTGCGCCTGCTGGCGGATCAGGGCAAGAAGGTCCTGATGGTGGGCGACGGCCTTAACGACACTGCAGCACTGGCAGCGGCGCATGTGTCGATCTCCCCGGCCTCGGCGCTGGATGCGGCGCGGGTGGCCTCCGACATCGTGCTCTTGGGCCAGGACCTCAGCCCGATTGCCGAGGCCTGCGGCGTGGCGCAGAAGGCGACCCGCCGCATCCGCGAGAACTTCCGCATTGCCACGCTCTATAACGTGATCGCGGTGCCGCTGGCGATTGCCGGGCTGGCCACGCCCTTGATTGCGGCGCTGGCGATGTCTACCTCTTCCATTACCGTCTCCCTCAACGCGCTGCGGCTGCGCTGAGGGCGCGCCTGAAAGCATGGAACCGACCCTATGAGCGTCCTCACCTACCTGATCCCGATTTCGCTGATCCTCGGTGCGGTGGGTCTGGCGGCCTTCATCTACACGGTGCGCAGCAACCAGTATGACGACCCCGAAGGCGACGCCCGCCGCATCCTGAGCGACGAGTGGGACGACAAGCCCAAGCCCTGAGCGGGTTCTTAGCACCCAAAAAACTCCCGCCCCCGCAGGTGCCCTGGCTGAGGCCAGAGCCCCTTGGCGGCGTTGGGCGTGGCACCGCGCATGGCGCGGTGCCACGCCCAACGGGAGGAGGGGTTTTCGTCAGAAAAGCCTGACGACGGGCGGGAGCGGCTGGCGGAGACTGGGCGCAGGTCACGAAAAAGGCGCCGCGGGGGCGCCTCTTTGCTGCTGATCTGAAGCTACGCCGGTCGTCAGGACGGGCCGATCGGGTTGCAGGTCACGTTGCGGGCGTTCAGGCGGCGGCAGGCCAGTTCCGCCTGCTCCTGGCTCATGCCGAGGAAGTTCGCCTCAAACCCGCGCCGGGTGTTGGCCACCTTGCGCAGGGAGCCGTCCAGTGTCTCCAGCTCCGACAGCGCGGTGCGCAGCAGCACCTTCTCAGCCTGGTAGCGGCTGCTGTAGAGACCGACATTGATGCCCCAGTAGCGCCCGCCGGAGGTGGACAGGCGGGTGACCACAACCGGTTCCGGCTCCGGCGAGGCCTCTGCCAGCGCCAAGCTGGCCGGGCGGGCGGCGGGCCGAAGGCCGGTAAAGGGCACCCGCTGCACCGCGGCGATGACCGTGGCGGCCGCAGCTGTTTCCAGGGGCGCCGGCTCCGCTTCCGCTTCGGCCAGCGCAACGGCAATGCTGTCGCGCACGGCATCCCGCTGCAGTGCCGCGTCTGCGCTGACAGTCTGCACGTTCTCGATCTGCTCTGGAGCCGTCTTTTCCGGCGCGGCCCCTGTCTCTGCCTCCGCTGCCGCAGCTTCCGCGGGCGGCGTCTGAAGCGCTTCCTCAAGCGCGGCCACCAGCACCGGCGACTCGCTGGCGCCGGGGCGCAGTTTCGGGCGCAGGCTGGTTTCCACCTGGCCGCTCACCCGGATGGTCTTGCCGGCAACCGCGTGCGCGGGCCCGTCATCGGCCTCGGCCACCACAACATTGCCAGCGCCCTGATAGGCGGGCCGCTGCGGTTTGCGCAGCGCGGCGCGAGAGGGGGCGCGGCGGAAGCCGAGATCCAGCAGCTCCGCCACCTTGGCATTGCGCGAGGTGGTGGACTTGCCGCCGAACACGGTGGCGATGATCCGCTCGTTGCCGCGCTTGGCGGAGGCCACCAGGTTGAAGCCCGCCGCCCGGGTATAGCCGGTCTTGATCCCGTCGGCGCCGCGGTAGGCGGCCAGCAGGCGGCGGTTGGTGTTGGGCACCTCGCGGATGCCGGCATTGGTCGAGCGGCGCGAGAACAGGTTGTAGTACTCCGGGTAATCATAGAGCAGATGCCGCCCCAGCGTGGTCATGTCGCTGGCGGTCGACAAATGCCCGCTGGCAGTCAGCCCATGGGCGTTCTTGAAGGTGGTGCGGGTCATCCCCAGCGCCTTGGCAGTACGGTTCATCCGGCGGGTAAAGGCGGCCTCGGACCCCGACAGCGTCTCGCCGATGGCGGTGGCCGCGTCATTGGCGGATTTCACCGCCGCGGCACGGATCAGGTAGCGGAAGGCAATCCGCTGGCCGGACTTGAGCCCCAGCTTCGAGGGCGGTTCGGCAGCCGCGTTACGCGAGATCTTGACCTTGGTGTCCAGCGTGATCTCGCCGTTCCGCACAGCTTCGAACGCGATGTAGAGCGTCATCATCTTGGTCAGCGAGGCCGGGTGCAGCCGGGTATCGGCATTGCGCGAGTGCAGCACCTCGCCGGTCCTGGCATCAATGACCATCGCCGCATAGGGCGCGGCCTGCGCCCTTTGCGGAGCCAGCCCCAGCCCAAGTCCCAGAACTGCCAGAAGAATACCTGCCGCTGCCCAGAGGAAACGGGTGCGGAAATACCGGCCAGACGCCGGAGTGTCCTGCGTGATCACTGCCATGTTTGCCTCGTGCCGCCGGTTGTCCGGCTGACGTTTCTGCCTGTTGGTTAAAGCGTAACACAGGGTTTACGAGGAATAAACAGCGGCGAAACGCGCGTGTTCGGCGCAGCCGTTAAGCACTGCCGGCATGTAGTGGGTTTTGTACGCCGGGCCGCTAGATGCGGGATGTGCTAATAAAGGGTTACTAAAAAAACTTGCAATTGAGCAATCTAAAGCGGCCCGGGGCGGGCCTCAAGACGGGCTGCAAGGGCTGCAAAGCCCTTAGCCGGGGTGAAAATGGGTCACATAAAAGGGCGTGGAATAGCTGAGGCCCAGCGAGAATTCGCAAGGCTGGCCCAGCTGCGCCTTGATGCGGGATTCGAGATCGGCCAGCAGCGCCTTGGAAAACGCCTCGTCCCGGTGCGGCTTGCTCAGCAGCGCAACGCTGACGGCGATATGGCTGTGGCGGAACTGATCCGCCGGATAGGCGCGCCCCTTGCAGGCGCCCGCACCGGCGTCGTGCTCCAGAATTACCGCCTCAATCGTGGCGAGGATGGCGGCGGCGTCGATCTCCAGATCGCTGGAGTATTTCAGCTCGGCGTGCGGCATGTCCCGGTGTCTCCTTCGCGGTTTGCCAATGGGATAACGGCCGCGCAGCGGCCCGTCCAGCATCCACCGGGTAAGCCGGTTAGCCCAGACGCCCCACCAGATCCGCCAGCCTGCCGAGGTCGGTAATCTCGGTGTAACGCGGGCTGTGCTCCGGGGCTTCGGCGTGCTCCACCTCCCAGACCAGCCCGTGCGGCACATAAGTGCCCCAGCCGCCGGCCTCGATCACCGGCACCACGTCCGAGCGCATCGAGTTGCCGACCATCATCGCCCGCGCGGCGCCGTCGCCGTGGCGGGCAAAGATGTCCAGATAGACCTCGGGCGTTTTTTCCGAGACCACCTCAACCCCGTCAAACAGCTCGCCCAGGCCGGATTGCGCCAGCTTGCGCTCCTGATCCAGCAGGTCGCCCTTGGTGATCAGCACCACCTTGTAACGGCCCGCCACCGCCTCCACCGCCTCGCGCGCATGGGGCAGCAGTTCGATAGGGTAGGACAGCATCATCTGGCCCGCGGTGATCAGCTCCTTGATCACGGCGCCGGGAACCTGCTCCTCCGTCACGTCGAGCGCGGTTTCGATCATCGACAGGGTAAAGCCCTTCACCCCGTAGCCATAGCGCCCCAGGTTGCGCTTCTCAGCGTCCAGCAGCCGCCGCTCCAGCTCTCCCGGGCCGATGTCATCCGATGTGTGATCCATCAGCAATTCGGCGAATCTCTCCTGCGTCACGCGGAAGAACCGTTCGTTGTGCCAAAGGGTATCGTCGGCATCAAAGCCGATTGTTGTCAAATTACGTGTCAATCTGCGGGTCTCAGTCTCTTTTCCTGAACAGGTAAGAGGCTATATAAGCGGCACAGGAAATTCCATGCATCACTGGATCAAATTGCTTATGCCGCTGCAGCCCATCATGATGACGGATCATTCAGACGACGACACAGAAGCGGGCGTCCTGACCAAGACGCGCCCCAAGACCAAGCGTCCGCCGCGCTACAAGGTGCTGCTGCTGAATGACGACTACACCCCGATGGAATTCGTGGTGATGGTGCTGGAACGGTTCTTTGGCATGACCCACGCGCAGGCGTTCGAGATCATGCTGACGGTGCACAAAAAAGGCGTGGCGGTGGTCGGCGTGTTCAGCCATGAGGTGGCTGAGACCAAGGTGGGCCAAGTGATGGATTTCGCCCGCCGCCACCAGCACCCGCTGCAGTGCACCATGGAAAAAGAAGACTGAAGAGGCCTTTATATGTCTGTACGCCTGTCCCTGGCCGCCCAATCGGGCGGCTTTGCTGTGCCGTCCGAGGGCCGCATCGCCGTGTTCCACCCGCGCGCCGAACACGACTTGTCGGCGCTGCCCAAGGAGCAGCTGCTGATCATTCAGCCGTTCCGCCCCGACCACGATCACTTCGCTGCGCAGGGGTACGGCTGCGTTCCGGCACCTGAGGCGGGGGCAGAGTATTCAGCCGCCGTCGTCTTTCTGCCGCGGGCCAAGGCGCTGGCGCGGATGCTGGTGGCGCAGGCCGCCGCTGCCACCCGGGGCCAGGTGCTGATCGACGGCGCCAAGACCGAAGGCATCGATTCGGTCCTGAAGGACCTGCGCAAGCGCTGCGAGCCTTCTGCGCCGGTGTCCAAGGCGCATGGCAAGGTGTTCTGGATCGAGGGCGGCACCGATTTGTCCGGTTGGCTGCCCGCAGGCCCGCAGCAGGTTGAGGGGTTCATCACCGCCCCCGGAGTGTTTTCGGCAGACGGGATCGACCCGGCCTCCCGCATGCTGGCGGCGGCGCTGCCCAAGAAACTGGGCCGCTGCGTGGCCGATCTGGGCGGCGGCTGGGGCTATCTGTCGGCGCAGGTGCTGAAGCATGAAGGCGTTGAGGAACTGCACCTGGTTGAGGCGGACCATGCCGCACTGGCTTGCGCCCGCCTGAATGCGGCGGACCCGCGGACGCAGTTTCACTGGGCCGATGCCCGCAGCTGGAAGGCGCCCGGCCCGGTGAACACCGTGGTGATGAACCCGCCGTTCCACACCGGCCGCGCGGCGGAGCCGTCGCTGGGGCAGGCGTTCATCGCCGCCGCGGCCGCGATGCTGGCGCCAGGCGGCAGCCTGTGGATGGTGGCCAACCGGCACCTGCCATATGAAACCGCGCTGGCGGACCGCTTTGCCCAGGTGCGCGAAGAAGGCGGCGATAACCGCTTCAAGATTCTGCACGCGGCCAGACCAAAGCGCGGGCGCAAGTAACCGCGCTCCGGGCGCAATGCCGGTTTCCAATCCGGCAGTCCCGGTCTAACGTGCCTGCCAAACGGCCCAGGGAGTGATCTCGCATGTCCTTTTCCATCTCCGGCAAGACTGCCATCGTGACCGGCGCCGCCAGCGGCATTGGCCTGGCGATCGGCAAGCAGTTCGCCGATGCCGGCGCCAATGTCATGTTCGCCGACACCCAGGAGGCGCAGCTGGTTGCCGAGCTGGGCGAGCAGGCCGACGAAAGCAACATCCGCTATTTCGCCGGCGACCTGCGGGAGCGTCTGACCATCGCCAATCTGCTGTCGGCCACCATCGACGCCTTTGATGACATCGACATTCTAGTCAACGGCGCCCGCCAGGTGGTGGCAACCGACGCGCTGGATGCGCAGGACGAAACCCTGGACCAGCTGCTGAACCAAAGCCTGCTGCCAACGGTGCGCCTGTCGCAGCAGGTGGCCCGGCGGATGATCAAACAGGGCGAGGAGCGCGGCAGCGACAGCCCTCTCGGCAGCATCATCAACCTGTCGTCGATTGCCGCGCGGCGCACCCATCCCGACCTGATGGCCTATTCGGTCGCCTCTGCCGCGCTGGATCAGGCGACCCGCTCGCTGGCCGTTGCGCTGGCGCCCTACCGGATCCGGGTGAACTCCATCGCCTTCGGCTCGGTGATGAGCGCGTCGATGCGGGACACACTTAAGGAAAACCGCAGTTTCCGCCAGGATATCGAGGCGCACACGCCGCTGGGCCGGGTCGCTTCGCCGACCGAGCTGACCGAAACCGCGCAGTATCTGGCCTCGGATGCCTCCGGGTTCATGACCGGCCAGGTGGTGACGCTGGACGGCGGCCGCACCCTCTTGGACCCGGTGTCCGCGCCGATGCACTGATTGGAAAGATTTGGCATGACCGCAGAGATGATCGAGGAAAAAACCCGGGCCGCCGCCTGGTTCCGCCAGTTGCGCGACGAGATTGTTGCGGCGTTCGAGGGGCTGGAGGACAGCCACAGCGAAGGCCCGTTTGCGGAGATGGCGCCGGGCCGGTTCGAGGTGACGCAGACCAAGCGCACCTCAGACGACGGCTCTGATGCCGGCGGCGGACTGATGAGCGTAATGCGCGGCGGCCGGGTGTTCGAGAAAGTCGGCGTCAACATCTCCGAAGTCTACGGCACCCTGGGCGACCGCGCGCAAGCCGCCATGGCGGCGCGCAAGGGCATTCCGGGCATGAAAGACGACCCGCGGTTCTGGGCCTCGGGCATCTCGCTGGTCGCCCATATGCGCAACCCGCATGTGCCGGCCGTGCACATGAACACCCGCATGTTCTGGACCCCGCACGCCTGGTGGTTCGGCGGCGGCTCGGACCTTAACCCTTGCATCGAATACGGCGAGGACACCGCGCATTTCCACGCCACACAAAAACAGCACTTGGACCCGCATGGTGAAGACCAGTACCCGCGGCTCAAGGCGTGGGCGGACGAGTATTTCTATATTCCTCACCGCAAACGCGCCCGCGGGGTGGGCGGCATCTTCATGGATGACCAGAACTCCGGCGATTGGGTCGCGGATTTTGCCCTGACTCAGGACATCGGCCGCGCCTTCCTGCCGGCCTTTGTGCCGCTGGTTGAAAAACGCCGGGTGCAGGACTTCGATGAGGCCGCCAAGGACGCCCAGCTGATTCACCGCGGTCTCTACGCCGAATACAACCTGGTCTATGACCGCGGCACCAAGTTCGGGCTGGAAACCGGCCATGATGCCAATGCGGTGCTGATGAGCCTGCCGCCGCTGGCCAAATGGGTCTGACCCTGCCGCACCCGTGACACCGCCAGCGCGCCGCCCCCACAGCGGCGCGTTTTCCTTTGGCGGATTTTTGCTGACAACCTTTCCGGGCGCGCGACTTTGCGCCTGGCTGCGCTAGAGTGGGACAGAACAGGCAAAGACAACAGCAGTATTCAAAGGTTGAGGCAGGGAGCACATCACATGCGCAGACTGGTTCTGGGGGTATTGGCGCTGGCATTGGCAGCAGGCTGCGGCAGGGCGCCGGACAGGGAGGTGAGCGCGCCGCAGGTCACCCGGACCGAGCCTGCCAATGCGCGGCTGGCAGGATTGTCCACCTATCCCCGCTTTGGCGACCGCGACCCGCACGATTGGGACGGGCGCACGCCCTGGTCCTACCCGGTGCATGGCATCGACGTCTCGCGCTATCAGGGGGATATCGACTGGCTCAAGGTGCGCCGCTCCGGCGTGTCTTTTGCCTATATCAAGGCGACTGAGGGCGGTGATCACACCGACGCCAAGTTCCGCGACAACTGGCGCGGGGCGGGCGCCGCGGGGCTGAAGCGCGGCGCCTATCACTATTATTACTTCTGCCGCCCGGCGGCAGAGCAGGCCCGCTGGTTCATCCGCCACGTGCCGAAAGACCCGAACGCGCTGCCGCCGGTGCTGGACATGGAATGGAACCACCGCTCCCGCACCTGCCGGACGCGGCCGGACGGCGCAACCGTGCGGGCGGAGGCGCGCAAGTTCCTGAACATTCTGGAACGCCACTACGGCAAGCGCCCGGTGGTCTATACGACAGTGGATTTCTACCGCGACACCGGCATCGGGCAGCTCGGCGGCACCGAATTCTGGCTGCGCTCCGTCGCGGGCCATCCGCAAAAGGTCTACCCGGGTGAAAGCTGGAGCTTCTGGCAGTATTCCGGCACCGGCCAGGTGCCGGGGGTGGCGGGTGATGTGGATCTCAACACCTTCGGCGGCAGCCCGCAAAGCTGGCTGAGGTGGTCGGGGCAGATCTAGCGGAGACTGAAAGGGTGCTTTGCCCCCTCGCGCCATCGGCGCTCACCCCCAGGATATTTTCAGCCAGATGAAGAGAGGATCCTTAATTCATCTGGTTCCAAATATCCCGGAGCGCGAGGCAGAGCCTCGCTCAGGACTTCCAGTCAAAGAAGCCCTTGCCGGCCTTCTCCAAGAGCTTTGCCGCCATTTCCCGGCCCAGTTCCGCACCGTCTTCGACCGGGCAGGTCTGATCATCGCTGATGGATTCCGAGCCATCGGGACGCAGCACCTCGCCGCGCAGGCGCAGGGTGGAGCCATGCAACTCGGCAAGGCCTGCTATCGGAGTCTCGCAGGAGCCGTCGAGCGCCGCCAGGAAGGCCCGTTCCGCCGCCAGCCGCAAACCGGTCTCGCCGTCATGGATTGCCGCCAGCATCTCCGCCGCGCGGCCGTCAGCCGCGCGCCTCTCTATGCCAATGGCGCCCTGCGCCACCGCGGGCAGCATGTCGCCGGTCTCGATCGGATTGGCAGGCACATCCGCCATCGCCAGACGGTTGAGGCCGGCCATCGCCAGGAAAGTGCAGTCCGCCACGCCCTCGGACAGCTTGCGCAGGCGGGTCTGCACGTTGCCGCGGAACTCCACCACGTTCAGGTCGGGTCGGCGGTTCAGCAGTTGCGCCCGGCGGCGCAGCGACGAGGTGCCGACCACCGCGCCCTCGGCCAGTTCATGCAGCGATGTCAGCGCTGGAGAGATGAAGGCATCGCGCACATCCTCGCGCGGCAGATAGGTGTCCAGCGCCAGCCCCTCAGGCTGGGCCACCGGCATGTCCTTCATCGAATGCACCGCAATGTCGATGGCGCCCGACAGCAGATCCTCTTCGATCTCCTTGGTGAACAGCCCCTTGCCGCCCAGCTCCTTCAGCGGCTTGTCCGCCGCGATCAGCGCCTGATTATCGCCGGTGGTCTTGATCACCACGATCTCAAACGCTTCCAGCGGCAGATCGAAGGCAGCGGCGAGGCGCGCACGGGTCTCATACGCCTGGGCCAGCGCCAGCGGCGATCCGCGGGTGCCGATTTTCAGGGGCGAAGCGGGGGAGGGCAGGGTCAGTGTCATGGAAGAAGCCATAAATCAGTTTGCGGCCCGGTGGAAACCGGTTTTTGCGCATCTCCCACGGGCATCGCGCGCGGGCTTTGATATAGGACAAAGCGCAAAGGGCCAGTGCGCGGCAGATCGCCCCTGCTCTTGACATTCGCCCCCGCAGGCGTGACCTCAGAGGGCGACCTATGTGGGCGAAAGATAGCGAGGAAAATCATGGCCGGACAAAAGAAGCTGCTGCGCGCACTGGCGGGTGAAAAACAGGATGTGCCGCCGATCTGGATGATGCGCCAGGCGGGCCGCTACCTGCCGGAATACCGCGCCACACGGGCCGAGGCCGGGGATTTCCTGTCGCTCTGCTATAACTCTGACCTCGCCGCTGAGGTGACTTTGCAGCCGATCCGCCGTTACGGTTTTGATGCGGCCATCCTGTTTGCCGACATCCTGCTGATCCCGCAGGCTTTGGGTGCTGACCTGTGGTTCGTGACCGGCGAAGGCCCGCGGCTATCCACCATCACGACGGAGGCAGACTTCGCCAAGCTGGGCCCTGCGTCCGATATCCACGAGACGCTGAACCCGATCTATGAAACGGTCCGCATCCTGTCGCGCGAACTGCCGTCCGAGACCACGCTGATCGGCTTTGCCGGTGCGCCCTGGACCGTGGCGACCTATATGATCGCGGGCCGCGGCACGCCGGATCAGGGGCCTGCCCACGCTTTGCGCGAAGAAAACACTGCCCTGTTCGAGGCGCTGCTGGCACGGATCACAGAGGCGACCATCGACTATCTCTCCAAGCAGATCGAGGCGGGCGCCGAGGTGGTGAAGATCTTCGACAGCTGGGCCGGCTCGCTGAAAGGCGCGGACTTCGACAAATACGCGCTGGAGCCCTGCCGCCAGATCACCGCGGCGCTGAAGGAACGCCACCCGGGCATCCCCGTCATCGGCTTCCCGCGCGAGGCGGGTGAGAAATACGTGGGTTTCGCAAAGGCAACCGGTGTGGATTGCGTGGCACTCGATAACTCGGTGGATCCGGAATGGGCCGCCGCCAATGTGCAGGTGGACGGCTGCGTGCAGGGCAACCTGGCCTCCCGCCACATGGTGACAGGCGGGCAGGATCTTGTGGATGACACCCGCCGCATTGTCGAGGCGTTCAAGAACGGCCCGCATATCTTCAACCTGGGCCACGGCATCACGCCGGACGCGGACCCGGACAATGTGCAGCTGATGATCGACACGGTCAGGGGCGGCTGACCTGCTGCGCGCTGCCCGGCCTTGTGCCGGGTGGCTGTTTCAGGCATCAGCGCAGAACGACGCGCCGCGAAAGAGGACATAACGGTGGATTACGGTAAATCTGGAGCACCCAAAATGGGCAAGAATAAACCTCGTCACGCCGAACATAACGCCAAGGGCACCAAGAAGAACCCCTTTGGCAAGCAGGCGGACAAGACTGAGCTGCTTAAGCGGATGAAAGCTGCCGCCGAAAAGGCCAAGAAAGAAGACTGACCCTATTTCCGGCCCAGCTCCGCCAGGATTTCCCTTGTGTGCTGGCCGCGATGCGGGATTTCCGGCGGCACCCACTCTGGCTGGCCGGAAAACCGCGGGGCAGGGGCGGCTTGCAGCACGCCTTGGTCTTCGACCCAGGTGCCGCGGGCGTTCATCGCATGCGCCTGGGCCTCCTCCGGGTTCAGCACCGGGGCGACGCAGGCATCGCTCCCGTCGAACAGCGCCTCCCAGTGATCGCGCGGCTGGCTGGCAAAGATTCCCGCAAGGCGGCCGGTCAAGGCTGGCCAGAGCGCCTTGTTGAACTGCTGCTGGAACTCCGCTTCCTCCGCCAGCCCCAGCTTCTCCAGAAACAGCGCATAGAACTTCGGCTCCAGGCATTGCACCGAGACATAGCCGCCGCCGGCGCAGGCATAGGTGCGGCTCCAATGCGGCCCGTCGAGCAGATTTGCTCCACGTGTGACGCCGAAGTTCCCGGCCTGGCGGATGCTCATCAAGAGGTTCATCATATGCGCCGAGCCGTCATAGATCGCGGCATCGACAACGCAGCCCTCGCCGGTGGACTTGGCCTTGAGAATACCCGCCAGCATCCCTGCCACCAGATACATCGCGCCGCCGCCGATATCGCCGACCAGTGTGGCGGGCGTCAGTGGCACGTCACCAGGGTTTGAGGCATACCAAAGCGCACCCGACAGCGAGATGTAATTGAGGTCATGCCCCGCCGCATGCGCCAGAGGGCTGTCCTGGCCCCAGCCGGTCATGCGGCCATAGACCAGGGCCGGGTTGACCGCGTGGCACTCTGCCGGCCCCAGGCCCAAACGCTCCATCACACCGGGGCGGAATCCTTCGATCAGCCCATGTGCGGTTTCGGCAAGTTTCAGGAAGGTTTCGGCGTCCTCGGGTGCCTTCAGGTCCAGCGTAATCGACCGCTTTCCCCGGTCCAGCAGCGAGTTGTCTGGCATCCCCGGTGTACGCCCGGTGTACGGCCGGTGCACGCAGATCACCTCCGCCCCGAGGTCGGCCAGTGTCATCGCGGCAAAGGGGCCGGGGCCCAGTCCCTCGACCTCCAGAATGCGGATCCCCTGCAGCATTTGCGTTCCCCTTGCGATGTCTTTGCAAAGGCCAGTCTGCTCCGGCTCAGCCGCTTCCGGCAAGCTGCTGGCGGAATTTCCGTGGCGGCATTCCGGTGCCCTTGGCAAAGACGCGGCTGAAATGGGCGGGGTCGTTGAAGCCCAGTTCATAGCCGATCTGCGCCGCGGTCATGTTTGTGTAGATAAGCAGCCGCCGCGCCTCCCGCAGCACCCGGGCGCCGACCAGCGCCGAGGCCGGCTGGCCCGTGGCCTGATGGGCGATCCGGTTCAGATGGGTCGCTGACACCGCCAGTTCATCCGCGTAGTCCGCCAGCGGCCGGCGCAGGCGGAAATCGCGCTCGACCAGCGCTTCAAACCGGGCAAACAGCGTGCCGGTCTGGGATTGCACACTGGGTTCCTGCCCGGCCGCCGCGGCGCGGGCGGCCAGCGCGGTGAGACTGAGTGCCAGCCCGCGCAGCATCTGCGCCCGCCCGAACGCCTTGGCGCGGTATTCATGGAACAGCCGTTCCGCCAAGTCCTGCATCCCCTCTGGCAGCGGCAGCACGGCAGGCAGGTCCAGCGGCGCGCGGATCCCCTCACCCGGAGCCAGGTTCTGGTCCAGCAGATCGGAGGTCAGGGTGATCACCCAGCCGCCGGTGCCATTGCCAAACCGGAAGCCATGCACCACGCCGCGGGGCACATTGATCAGGCAGGGCGGGGCCAGGTTAGGTCTGTTTCCGTCAAGATCCGCCTCTCCCCCGCCGCTGGTCAGCACCAGCAGCTGATGCAGCCTGGCGTGCCGGTGTGGCCGCAATTCCCAGTCATGCAGCTCTGATCGGGCGCGAATCGTCTCGACATGCAGCACATCGGCCAATTCGGCGGTCTCGCCGAACAGGTTGTAGCTGTCGATGCGGGCTGAGGAATGCATGTGCGAAATATACAAGAGATGGCACGGTTGGTCCATTCGCAATCAGGTGCGCCCGGCGCATAATCCCCCTTGCACGAATATACCGAACGATCAGGGGAGCGCGCATGTCCACGCATCAGACGCAGGTTGTTATCATTGGCGGCGGGCCGTCCGGGCTGCTGCTGTCGCAGCTTTTGCACCGCAAGGGGATCAGCTCCATCGTGCTGGAAAAGCGCACCCGCGCCCATGTGCTGGGCCGGATCCGGGCGGGCGTGCTGGAGCATGGTTTCGTCAACCTGATGCGCGAGGCGGGTTGCGGCGCGCGGATGGACCGGGAGGGCGAGATCCACGAAGGCTTCCACATCGCCCATCAGGGGCAGCTGGACCGGATCGACCTGGCGAAGCACACCGGCGGCGACACGGTGATGGTCTACGGCCAGACCGAAGTGACCCGCGACCTGTATGAAGCGCGCGATGCGATGAGCGGTGTCGTGATCCACGAAGCGCAGAACGTGCAGCCTCATGCGCTGACCGAGGCGCGCCCCTTTGTGACCTGGGAGCAGGACGGCGAGGCGCAGCGGGCCGAGTGCGATTTCATCGTCGGCGCCGACGGCTTTCACGGGGTCAGCCGCAAGTCGATTCCCTCGGATGTGCTGAAGGAATACGAGAAGGTCTATCCCTTTGGCTGGCTTGGGGTTTTGTCGGAAACGCCTCCGGTCTCTGAGGAGCTGATCTATGCCCGGCATGAGCGCGGCTTTGCCCTGTGTTCGCTGCGCAGCCGGGTGCTGAGCCGGTACTACATCCAGGTGCCGCTCACGGACCGGGTGGAGGACTGGAGCGATGCGGCGTTCTGGCAAGAGCTGAAGCGCCGGTTGCCGGATGAGGTTGCGGCTGGCCTGCAGACCGGTCCGTCGATCGAGAAATCCATCGCACCCCTGCGCAGTTTCGTGGCGGAGCCGATGCGCTATGGCAACCTGTTCCTGGCAGGCGACGCCGCCCACATCGTGCCGCCCACCGGTGCCAAGGGGCTGAACCTGGCCGCCTCGGACATCTATTACCTCTATCACGGGTTCTTGGATCACTATCTGAAAGGCGACAGCGCCGGGCTGGACGACTATTCGGAAAAGGCGCTGGCGCGGGTTTGGAAGGCGGAGCGCTTCAGCTGGTGGATGACAAACCTGCTGCACCGGGCGCCGGAGGGCAGCGAGACCGACCTGCGGCTGCAGCGTGCAGATCTGGACTACCTGTTCTCCTCGGATGCGGCGCAGGCGTCGCTGGCCGAAAATTACGTCGGGTTGCCGTACTAGGCGCCGCAGCTGGGCAGGCTGACGCTGCGTCGGCCCGTCTATGCGGGGGGCGCGGCCTGTGATCTCCTTTGCGCAGCGGAGGAGGAGCCCATGTCCACGGTACTGTACGAGAAAGACGGCCGGATCGCGCGGATCACGCTGAACCGGCCAGACGTGATGAATGCCATCAATGACGAAATGCCGCGGGATCTGGCCGCGGCGGTGGCGCAGGCGGATGCGGACCCGCAGGTGCATGTGATGATCCTGTCCGGCGCGGGTAAAGGGTTTTGCGCGGGCTATGATCTGACCTATTACGCCGAGGGCAACGGCAGCGGCGAGGTGACCCAGCCGATGCCTTGGGACCCCATCAAGGATTACCGCTTCATGCGGGAGAACACCCAGGCCTTCATGTCCCTGTGGCGGGCGGCCAAGCCGGTGATCTGCAAGGTGCACGGCTTTGCGGTGGCGGGCGGGTCGGACATCGCGCTGTGCGCGGACCTGACGTTCATGGCGGAGGATGCGGAGATCGGCTACATGCCCGCACGTGTCTGGGGCTGTCCGACCACGGCGATGTGGGTCTACCGTCTGGGCGCGGAGCGGGCCAAGCGGATGCTGTTCACCGGCGACCGGATCAGCGGCAGGGGGGCGGCGGAGATGGGGCTGGTGCTGCAGGCTGTGCCGGCGGAGCAGCTGGACGATGCGGTCGAGGAGATGGCGGCGCGGATGGCCTCGGTGCCCATCAATCAGCTGGCAATGCAGAAACTGGTGATCAACCAGGCGATTGAGCAGACCGGGCTGATGCAGACCCAGCGGCTGGCCACGGTCTTTGACGGGATCAGCCGCCATTCGCCCGAGGGGCTGAACTTCAAGGCGAGAGCGGAGGAGGCGGGCTGGAAGCAAGCGGTGCAGGAGCGGGATCAGGGCACTTTCGACTGGACAGCCAATGAGACGCTCCCCAAGCGCAACCGCTGACCGGAGCAAGGCGGGAGGGCTCCCGCGCCTGTGCCATGCATCGCAGATGCAAGGCAAAGCCTTGGGCATGGCGCCGCGCTGACGCGCGGCGCCGGGGCGTTTGGGGCACGGTAACGCTTCGTGTGACAGGGCAGCGCATGCGCTGCTGCGCGGCCGCAGCGCGCAAGGCGCGCTGCCCGGCCCAACGCCGGCCAAGGCCCGGCGTCAGCCGGCCGCCAGGGCGGGGGCGGGAGCGCCCCAGGCGACGGTCAGCCTTTGCCGGCTGCCGCGCGGGTGCTCCGCCAGATCCAGCAGAGCCGCACCGAAATCCGCAAAGGAGATCTGCGAAGCGCCATCCGCATCCGTTACCAGCGTATCGGTGCCGAACCGGTAGCGGCCGGTCTGCGGGCCTTCCGTCAGCAGCGCAGGCGGGCGCAGGCAGGTCCATTCTGTCTCGGTCTCCGCCTCCAGCAGCGCGTCCTGCGCGGCGCAGGCCTCGGCAATCGGGCGGACGCTTTCCGGGAGGAAACCCGGCGCGCTCAGCACTGTGTAGCCGCTGCCGTCGGCCAGCTTCAATGTCGCGGCACCGCCGGTCACCAGCACCGGAATGCCGGCCAGCCGGGCCGCATCAAGCGCGGCACGGGTCAGCGGCACCAGATCGGCTTCCCGCCCCGCGAGCGGCCGCAGGGCACTGATCACTAGGTCGTGTCCCCGGGCGGTCTCTGCCGCTGCCTGGGGGTCCGCCATCAAGTCCAAGGGCTGCGGGGTGACCAGGGGGCTGAGACCCGCCAGCGCCTGCGGCTGCCGGGACACCGCCGTCACTTGATGGCCGCGCGCTACCGCGGCCCTCAGGGCTGCGCTGCCTGCATCGCCGGTTGCGCCAAAGAGGATGATTCTCATGGGTGGGTCCTTTCATTTATCTTGACGTGAAGATAGTTCACAATAAATCTTGACGTCAAGATGAATTTCAAGATTTCCTGCGGCGGTCCCTTGCCCCGGGGTACCCGCCGCCGCCCTCTGGGCCACTGCGGACTTGGCAGGGCGGAGCCGGGCGGCTAGGTCTTGGGGAGCCAACGACACAGCGCCAGGGAGGCCCAGCCCATGCAGATGAGTGACCAGAAGGAAATCGCCGCCGATCCGGCAACCGTCTACGCGGCGCTGCTGACGCCTGAGGTGCTGCAAGCCTGCGTGCCCGGCGCGCAGGACGTGACGGGCACACCCGAGGAGGGGTTCCAGGCCACGGTCACCCAGAAGGTCGGCCCGGTCAAAGCCACCTTTAAGGGGCAGGTGACCCTGTCGGACCTGGTTGAAAACGAGAAACTGACCATCAGCGGCGAGGGCAAGGGCGGGGCGGCCGGCTTTGCCAAGGGCGGCGCCATCGTGACCCTGGCGCCATCGGGCTCCGGCACGCTGCTGTCCTATGATGTCGAAGCCAAGGTCGGCGGCAAGCTGGCGCAGCTGGGCAGCCGGATCATCGACGGCTTTGCCAAGAAGATGGCGGACCAGTTCTTTGCCAACCTGCAGGCGCATCTGGCGCCGGAGGCCGCGGCAGACGACGGCGGCGATGCCCCGGAGGACGGCGAAAAGAAGGGCTGGTTCAGCAAGGTGACCGGCCGCGGCTGAGCCTGCCCGGAACTCTGCGCAAGCGCACAGGCCAATCTGCGGCCCGATGTGCGGCACGGGGCTGGCAGACGCGGCACACCGCCGCTAGGGTAGCCGGGATCTGAGACCATCCCGGAGGCATCATGGCGGCCATCCTGTCCATCCGCGATCTGCGCAAAATGTACGATGGCGGTTTCGAGGCGCTGAAAGGCGTCTCGCTCGATATCGAAGAGGGCGAAATCCTGGCCCTGCTCGGCCCCAACGGCGCGGGCAAGACAACCCTGATTTCAACCGTTTGCGGCATCACCACTGCGACCTCGGGCAGCATCAGGGTGGGCGGTTTCGACAACGTCTCCCAGTTCCGCGCAGCCAGGGCGCTGATCGGGCTGGTGCCGCAGGAGATCACCCTGGAGCCCTTCACCAAGGTGCTCGACACGGTCACATTCTCGCGCGGCCTGTTCGGCAAGCCCGCCAATGCGGAACTGATCGGGAGCATTCTGCGCAAGCTGTCGCTGTGGGAGAAGCGCGACAGCCGCATCATGGACCTGTCAGGCGGCATGAAGCGGCGGGTGCTGATCGCCAAGGCGCTGGCGCATGAGCCGCGCATCCTGTTCCTGGATGAACCCACCGCCGGAGTGGACGTCGAACTGCGCAAGGACATGTGGGAAATCGTGCGCGAACTGAAGGCCGGCGGCGTTACCATCATTCTGACCACCCATTATATTGAGGAGGCAGAGGCCATCGCCGACCGGGTGGGGGTGATCACGGGCGGCGAGCTGCTGCTGGTCGAAGCGAAGGAGCAGCTGATGGCGCGGATGGGCCAGAAACAGCTGGAAGTGCAATTGGCCAAGCCGGTCGAGGCGGTTCCGGAGGCGCTGTCGCAGCACAACCTGCAGCTGGTCAACGGCGGCGGCGGGCTGCTTTACACCTATGACACAAGGGCGGAACGGACCGGCATCACCACGCTGCTGAATGATGTGGCGCAGGCCGGTCTGGTGCTGTCGGATGTGCAGACGCGCGAATCCAGCCTGGAAGACATTTTTGTCGGCCTCGTTTCGACGGGCGGGGATTCGAAGGGCGCAGCCGAGGGGGACGCGGCATGAACTGGACAGCGGTTGCCACCATCTACAAGGCTGAAATGGCGCGGTTCTGGCGCACCTTTCTGCAAAGCTTCATCTCGCCGGTGCTGTCCACCTCGCTCTATTTCGTGGTGTTCGGCAGCGCCATCGGCAGCCGCATCCAGGAGGTCGACGGGGTCGAATACGGTGCCTTCATCGTGCCGGGACTGGTGATGCTGTCGGTGATCACACAGAGCATATCCAATGCCTCCTTCGGGATCTATTTCCCGAAATTCATCGGCAATATCTATGAAATCCTGTCGGCGCCGATCAACTTCCTGGAGGTGGTCGCGGGCTTTGCCGGGGCGGCAGCGACCAAGTCGCTGTTCATCGGCGTGGTGATCCTGTGCACCGCCTCGCTGTTTGTGGACCTCCCGATCCAGCATCCCGTTGCAATGGTCGCCTTCCTGGTGCTGACTTGCCTCAGCTTTTCGCTGATGGGGTTCATCATCGGCATCTGGGCCGGGAATTTCGAGCAGCTGCAGCTGGTGCCGCTGCTGGTAGTGACGCCGCTGGTGTTCCTAGGCGGGTCGTTCTACTCGATCTCCATGCTGCCGCCGGTGTGGCAGACCATCACCCTGTTCAACCCGGTGGTTTATCTGGTGTCGGGCTTCCGCTGGGCGTTCTTCGGTCAGGCGGATGTGCCGGTGCTGCTGAGCCTGTGTGCCATTGGCGGCTTTACCCTGGCCTGCATGGCAGTAATCTGGTGGATCTTCAAAACCGGCTGGCGCATCCGGGCCTGATCGGGGGCCGGAAGCAGGGCGGGACGGCCGCAATTGCAAGCTGCTGTTCTGCCCGGCGGGAGCCTCCTCCGCAGTCGTCGGAACCCATTTTCCCAGCTCAAATCAGCGTTGCATTTATGCCCGTGGAGGCGGCGGTTTTTGCGTTTCGCGGGAAAACCCCGGGGGGTGCATCTTGTTTCACCCCGGGCGGCCCTCTACATCGGCGCCATGAGAATTCACCTGCCTTTCCTGAAAAGACAGCCGCTGGTGGCGGTGGTGCGCCTCAACGGCGCCATTGGCATGCCGGGGCGCGGTTCGCTCAGCGATGCCGCCCTGGCCCCGGTGCTGGAGCGCGCCTTCCGCAAGGGCAAGCCGGCCGCCGTCGCGCTTGAAATCAACTCCCCCGGCGGCTCGCCGGTGCAAAGCTCGCTGATCGGTGCCCGCATCCGCCTCCTGGCGGAGGAACTGGGCATCCCGGTCTATGCTTTTGTCGAGGACGTTGCGGCCTCCGGCGGCTACTGGCTGGCCGCCGCTGCGGATGAGATCTGGGCCGACGCCAGCTCGGTGCTGGGCTCGGTCGGGGTGATCTCCGCCGGGTTCGGCGCCCATGTGCTGCTGGCCCGCCAGGGTGTGGAGCGCAGGGTTTACACCGCGGGCGAAAGCAAATCCATGCTGGATCCGTTTCGTCCGGAAAATCCCGAGGACGTGCAGCGCCTCAAGGTGATCCTGAACGACATCCACGCCAATTTCATCGACCACGTCACAGAACGGCGCGGCGCCAAGCTGAAGAACGATGAAAATCTGTTCACCGGCGAGATCTGGCTGGCGCGCAGAGCTGAAGAGCTGGGCCTGATCGACGGTATCGGCCACCTCAAACCCAAGATGCAGGAGCGGTTCGGCGAGAAGGTCCGCTTCCGCCGCTACGGCCTGAAGAAGCCGTTCTGGAGCCGGTTCGGCATGCGGGTTGCCCAGGACGCGCTGGCCGGGATCGAGGAACGTGCCGAATACGCGCGTTTCGGGCTCTGACGTGCTGTTCAAGATCGTTGCCCTCTTTCTGGTGGTGATGGCTGTGCTTGCGATGTTCGGCAAGCTGCGGTTTCCCGGCCAGAAGCACATCAATTCCAGGCGCTGCCCGGCCTGCGGCCGCTTCCGGATCGGCAAGGGGCCGTGCGCCTGTAAAAAAGGAGATCGTGGCAAATGATGCCATGGCTGTATTCGGCGCTTGGTTTGGTGATCCTGCTGCTGGCGGGCGATGCGCTGGTGCGCGGCGCGGTAAACCTCAGCCTGCGGCTGGGGGTGCCTGCGCTGATCGTCAGCCTGACCATCGTTGCCTTTGGCACCTCGGCGCCGGAATTGCTGATTGCCGTCAGTGCAGTGCATGAAGGCGCAGACGGCATCGCGATGGGCAATGTGGTCGGGTCCAACACCGCCAATATCCTGCTGGTGCTTGGCATCCCCGCGCTGTTGCGGGCGCTGCACACCAGCGAATGCAGCACCCGCAGGAACTATGTCTTCATGCTGGGCGCATCGGTGCTGTTTATCGGTCTGGCTTTCAGCGGTACCTTCACGGTCTGGTCCGGCCTGATCCTGCTGACCGCACTGGCCGGGGTGCTGGGTGTAGCTTTCCGCGATGCCCGCAAACACCGCCGCAATGGCAAAGGCAATGGCTGCGCCACGGATGCGGACTTGGAAGAGATCGAAGAGGCCGACCCAGACATGCCGTATTGGCGTGTCGGAATTTACCTGCTGCTGGGCCTGATCGGCCTGCCGCTGGGCGCCGACCTGCTGGTGGACAACGCCTCGATCATCGCGCGTCTTTACGGGATCAGCGAAACCGTGATCGGCCTGACGCTGGTGGCGGTGGGCACCTCGCTGCCGGAACTGGCCACAACCACAATGGCGGCGATGCGCCGCCAGGCGGATGTGGCGCTGGGCAACGTGATCGGCTCCAACATGTTCAACCTCCTGGCCATCATCGGCATTGCCACCTTTGTCGGTCCGATCAGCGTCGATCCGGAGTTCCTGCAGTTCGACCTCTGGGTGATGCTCTCGGCCTCGCTGCTGCTGATCCCCTTTGTCTTCTTCAAGCAGGACATCACCCGGACCTGGGGTGTCATTCTCAGCGCGCTCTATCTGGCTTATATGGTCGTCCTGTTCTAACTCTAGGCCGGCAGCAGCAGGGGAGGCGCAGATGCGGGCATTGGTGACAGGAGCGGGCAGGCGGCTGGGCCGGGCGATGGCCCTGGAACTGGCCGCGCGCGGCCATGACGTCGCCGTCCACTATGCAACATCCGCGCAGGATGCCGAGGAAACTGCCGTGGAAATCCGCGCACAGGGCCGCCGGGCGGCGGTGTTGCAGGCGGATCTCCTGGACGAGGCGCAGTCCCAGGCGCTGCTGCCCCGGGCGGCTGAGGCGCTGGGCGGGCCCGTCACCTGCCTGGTCAACAACGCGTCCATTTTCGAGCATGACACGCTGGCCAGCGCCACCCGGGACAGCTGGGACCGACACATGGGCAGCAACCTGCGGGCGCCTTTCGTGCTGCTGCAGGCGATGGCGGCGCAGGACGTGCCGCTGGAGACAGACGCCCGGGGCGAGCCCTGTGCCTGGGGACTGGCGGTCAACATGATCGACCAGCGGGTGCGCAAGCTGACACCGGAGTTCATGAGCTACACGCTGGCGAAATCGGCGCTGTGGACCCTGACCTGCACCGCGGCCCAGGCGCTGGCGCCGCAGATCCGCGTCAACGGCATCGGTCCGGGGCCGACGCTGCAGGGGCCGCGCCAAAGCGCGGAGCAGTTTACCCGCCAGCGCCAGGCCACGATTTTGCAGCGCGGCGCCGACCCGCAGGACATCACCGCGGCCTTGTCGTATCTACTGCAGGCCAAGGCGGTGACCGGCCAGATGATCTGTGTGGACGGCGGCCAGCACCTGGCCTGGCAAACACCCGACAGTGACGGGCTGGAGTGACGCAAACAGGGGCGAAACCATACCTTTCGCCGCAAGTTTTGCACCGGTGTGCCTGCCGTCACGGAAGCGTTACAAAAGTGCCTTTCTTTTCAGAACCTTGACAGGCTGCCTAAAAAATAAATAGTCAAATCAGCACCTTAACAATGTGCCTAAATTTTAGGCATCCGTCCGAAACCATCTCGAAATAAGGAAAAACGCGGGATAGCCCAAAGATATCTTCGTAGTTATCCACAACTTCCGTGGATTTTACCGCTCTTGATCCGGACAGGCAAACATTGCAGCCAGGAGCGGGGAATCATATGTCTGAGCACATGAACGACCAGCCTGCCGAAACATCCCCGGATTCGCCCGCCACAAAGCCCAGAACCGGCTATGCCGTGATCCAGGATTACGTGAAGACGTTGGACGCCTCGCCCGGGGTTTACCGGATGCTGGATGCGGACAGCCGGGTGCTCTATGTGGGCAAGGCGCGCAATCTCAAGGCGCGGGTGTCAAACTATACCCGCCCCGGCAACAGTCCCCGGATCGAGCGGATGATCGCGCTCACCGCCTCGATGATGTTCCTGACCACGCGGACAGAGACCGAGGCGCTGCTGCTGGAACAGAACCTGATCAAGCAGCTGAAGCCCAAGTACAACGTTCTGCTGCGCGACGACAAAAGCTTCCCGAATATTCTGGTGGCCAAGGATCACGCCTTTCCGCAGATCAAGAAGCACCGCGGCGCCCGCAAGCAGAAGGGCAGCTATTTTGGCCCTTTCGCCAGCGCCGGCGCAGTGAACCGGACATTGAACCAGCTGCAAAAGGCGTTCCTGTTGCGCAACTGCTCGGATTCGATGTTCGAAACCCGCACCCGGCCGTGCCTGCAGTACCAGATCAAGCGCTG
Organism: Leisingera sp. UBA4491; assembly: GCF_002388965.1. Lineage (NCBI taxonomy): Bacteria > Pseudomonadati > Pseudomonadota > Alphaproteobacteria > Rhodobacterales > Roseobacteraceae > Leisingera > Leisingera sp. UBA4491. The sequence goes on from NZ_DGNN01000016.1 coordinate 110,224, forward strand.
CTCGGCGCCTTGCACCGGGCTGATTTCTGAAGCGGACTATGCCGCCAGCGTGCGCGACGCCGAGCGATTCCTGTCCGGCCGTTCCACCAAAGTGCAGGAGGAGCTGGCAGAGCAGATGATGGCCGCCTCCGAGGCGATGGAATTCGAGCGCGCCGCCGCCTTGCGCGACCGGATCAAGGCGCTGACCCAGGTGCAGTCCTCCCAAGGCATCAACCCCCGCGGCGTCGCCGAGGCCGATGTGATCGGCCTGCACATGGAGGGCGGCCAGGCCTGCGTGCAGGTGTTCTTCATCCGCGCCAACCAGAACTGGGGCAACCAGGATTTCTATCCGCGGGTGGATGCCGACAACAGCCCGGCAGAGATCATGGAGGCCTTCCTCGGCCAGTTCTATGCCAACAAGGAGCCACCGCGGCAGCTGATCCTGTCCGACGCCATCGAAAACGCCGACCTGATGGAGGCGGCGCTGAGCGGGACGGCAGGCCGCAAGGTTGAACTGCTGGTGCCTCAGCGCGGCGAAAAGACCGAACTGGTGGCCTTTGCCGTGCGCAACGCCCGCGAAAGCCTGGCCCGCCGGATGGCCGAAAGCGCCACCCAGGCCAAGCTCTTGCGCGGGCTGGCAGAGGCCTTTGGCCTCGAAGGCCCGCCGCAGCGGATCGAGGTTTACGACAACTCCCATATCCAGGGGACCAATGCCGTAGGCGGCATGATCGTGATGGGGCCGGAAGGCTTCATGAAAAACGCCTACCGCAAGTTCAATATCAAGGGGGATGACCTGGTGCCGGGCGATGACTTCGGCATGATGAAAGAGGTGCTGCATCGCCGCTTCTCGCGCCTTCTGAAAGAAGACCCGGACCGGGACAAGGGGCTGTGGCCCGATCTGCTGCTGATCGACGGCGGCGCAGGCCAGGTGTCAGCCGTGACAGAGATCATGGAGAAGCACGGCGTGCAGGACATCCCGATGGTAGGGGTGGCCAAGGGGGTCGACCGTGATCACGGCAAGGAGGAGTTCTACCGCCCTGGCGCGCCGGTCTTTGCCCTGCAGCGCAACGACCCGGTGCTTTATTTCATCCAGCGGATGCGGGATGAGGCGCACCGGTTTGCGATCGGCACCCACCGCGCCAAACGCGCCAAGGCGGTCAGTGCCACGCCCCTGGACGAAGTGCCCGGCGTTGGGGCCTCGCGCAAACGCGCTTTGCTGTCCCATTTCGGCAGCGCCAAGGCGGTAAGCCGCGCAAATCTGTCCGACCTTAAGGCGGTGGAGGGCATCTCCGAGGCGCTGGCGGAGCGCATTTATGACCACTTCCACGGCAGCGGGTGAAATAAGCCCTTGAAAACCGGACCACTCCCTTGTTCATCTGGCCGGAAATATCCCCGCCGGAGGCATCCGCCCCCAGGGGGCGGATTTTTGTCTGCCATCTGCTTTCCACACGCCAGCCAGCCGGATAATGTGCCCGCATGAAATGGACCCTGCCAAATATCCTCACCCTGCTGCGGCTTGTCGCTGCGCCCGGCCTTGCGGTGATGTTCCTTTACTTCTCGCGGCCCTATGCAGACTGGTTTGCGCTGCTTTTGTTCATCACCGCCGCGGTGACCGACTGGTTTGACGGCTATCTGGCCCGGGCCTGGAAGCAGGAAACCAAGATTGGCGCGATGCTGGATCCGATTGCCGACAAGGCGATGGTGGTGATCGCGCTGATGATTTTGGTGGGCTATTCGGCTGAGCACTGGACCCCCTGGCTGGTGCTGCCCGCGACCGTGATCTTGTTCCGCGAAGTGTTTGTCTCCGGCCTGCGCGAATATCTTGGCGACACCGCCGGCACGCTCAAGGTCACCAAACTGGCCAAGTGGAAGACCACCGCCCAGATGCTCGCTATTGCCACGCTGTTCTCGCAGGGCATCTTCGAGCATTACCTGGTGATGTCCTCCTTTGGCATGGATGATCAGATCTACAGCCAGGTCATTGCAGGCGAGCTGGAGGATCTGTTCGGACTGCGCTGGAAGGAGGCCGGGGTGTTCTGGACCGGCCGCATCGGCCTGTGGCTGCTGTGGATCGCCGCGGCGCTGACCGCGATCACCGGACTGGATTATCTGCGCAAGGCGATGCCGCATCTGAAGGAGGCGCATTGATGGACATTCTGTATTTTGCCTGGGTGCGCGAGCGTATCGGACTGCCGCGCGAGCAGGTGGAGACTTCTGCCGCCACGGTGGCGGATCTGGTCGATGAACTGCGCGCGCGGGAAGAACGCTATGCTGCCGCCTTTGCGGACCTCTCCGCCTTGCGGGTGGCGCTGGACCAGGAACTGTCGGAGTTCGACGCTCCCCTGGCTGGTGTGCGCGAGGTGGCCTTTTTCCCGCCGATGACCGGGGGCTGAGGCGATGCGGATTTCCGTCCAGGAGGCCCCGTTTGAGCTGGGCGCCGAGAGCGACGCTTTCGCCGCGGGCGTTGCGGGGGCCGGCGCGGTGGTGACCTTTACCGGCGTTGTCCGGGACGCCGATCAGGGCGGGCTTGCCGCGATGGAAATCGAGCATTACCCCGGCATGACCGAAAAAGCCCTGACCGCCATCGCGGAAGAGGCGATGAAGCGCTGGTCGCTGGCCGATGCGCTGGTGATCCACCGCCACGGCCGCCTGGCCCCTGGCGAGCGGATCATGATGGTCGCCACCGCCGCCCGGCACCGCAAGAATGCCTTTGAGGCAGCGGAATACCTGATGGACTACCTAAAATCCCGCGCGCCGTTCTGGAAGAAGGAAATCCTGGCAGGCGGCGGCTCGGACTGGGTGGCTGCCAAGGACGCCGACGAAGACGCATTGAAGCGCTGGTAGTCTGCAGAACCAAGGCGGGAGCTCCCGCCAGTTGTTCGATCATCACAGATGATCTCCACCTGTTGGGCCCGGCGCCGCGCTGACGCGCGGCGGCGGCCGCCTGCAGCAGCCGGCGGGTCAAGGAGGCCGCAGGCCCCGCGAAGCGGCTTGACCTTGACGCGCCAACCTTCAAATACAATCGAATGAGGCCGAGATGGGCAGACCTGCCCGTTCAGGCCTTCTTAGCATAATGAAAACGCCGCGCGTCAGCGCGGCGCCAGGCCCAAGGCTTCTCAGGCTGTGATTGCGCAGCCATCACGGCCTGCAGGCGCGGGAGTGCCCCGCTTGGACCCTTAGTGCGGGATTTGGCTGCGCAGTTCTTCGGCCTCGCGGCGGGCCTCGCGCAGGCCGTCCATTGCCGCGCGCAACTCGGCTTCGGTCTGGGTCAGCTGGTTGGTCAGCTCCGCCTCGCGCTGCTGCAGATAGGTGATCGCCTGGTCGCGGGTCTCCTCTGCCTCATGCAGCTCCTGGCTCATCCGGTCGAGGTCGGCCACGTCGCTCTGGCGCACCCGGGTGAAGCGGTGCACCAGCCAGTTGGCGAACCAGCCGATGGCAAAGGCCGCAAACAGGATGATCGCGGTGGTGATGATGAACTCGGTTCTGTTCATTACTCTGTGGTCTCCTGTGCGTCCTCTGCGCCTTCGGCGTCCTCGCCGCCGGCGCTCTCGTCACCGGTGCTGTCTTCTGCGCTCCCCGCCTGTGCGGCAGGGCGGATCAGCTTGAATTCAATGCGGCGGTTGGCCTCGCGGCCTTCCTCAGTGTCATTGCCGGCAATCGGGGTGCTCTCGCCATAGCCCTTGGCGGCAAAGGTCGAGGTCACAACCCGGCGCGCCCGCAGCTCGTTCAGCACCGATTGCGCCCGCGCCTGGCTCAGGTTCTGGTTCATCGCCTCGCGGCCCTGGCTGTCGGTGTGGCCCTGGATCTCCAGCCGCACCGGGCCGCAGCGGCCCAGGATGTCCGCGATCCGGTCCATTGTCCCGGCGCTGTCCGCCGCAATGGTGGCGGAGCCGGGCTCGAATGTGATCTTGCCGTCACTCTGGGCGCTGGCAAGCTGCGCCTCGCAGAGTTCCGGCGGCAGCGGCTTGTCCGTCGGCTCCGGCGGCTTCTCATAGGTGATGTCGAGGCCATAAGTCTCGGCCTCGCCCAGCTTGGCCGACAGGAAGCGGGCGATTTCCGCCGGTGCGTCCTTGCGGTGGCTCATGCCGCGCAGTTCCAGGTTGCCGGGTGTCACCGTGACCGCGCCGCGCTGCAGATAAGACAGCGCTTCCAGCCCCGCCAGCACCCGCACCGGCCAGTCAGCGGGCAGGTTGGCGGCGACCCGCGCCGCTGTATGCACATTGCCGGAGCCGAACCGCGCCTTTGCGTAGCTGTCCGCAACCTTGCGCAGGGCGGCATCGGACAGGCGGCCGCGCAGCTGCACCTGCCCCTCGGGGCTGAGGGTGGCGGTAAATTCCGGCACGCCGCCGGCATCCTGCGCCTCTGGCACCGGCAGCACCGCGTGCAGGGCAAACACCCGGGGCAGGGCGCCTTCCAGCTCGCCCACCACGTGATCAAAGCGCGCCTCCGGGGTGCCTTCGGCGGCCACTAGCGTGATATCCGCATTGGCGATAGTGACCGAGCCGCCGCCCAGCTCAGCAAGGCCGGCAATGCTCAGCTCTGCCGCCCGGGCCCAGTTGGGCGAGGGCACACCCATGCCGATCACGCAATCCGCATCCCCCTGCAGCCCGGCCTTGCGGGCGGCGGCCAGGATACGGTCGCGGCTTTCCTCGCTTTCGGCAGAGCAGGCGTCAAATTCCGCGCTGTTGCCGTCCAGCAGGAAACGCAGGGTGAACGGGGTGATCACCGGCCGCGGTGCGGCGATGTCGAGCGCCAGCCGCAGTCCCGGCGGCGCGGTGCGGCCCAGCCGCTCTTCCAACTGCGCCTTGGCCTCCTCGCTGCCGGAAATGGCCGTCACCGAGACCTCTCCCGCCGCAACGGAAATCTTGGCGCGCGGCAGCAGTTTCAGCGCTTCCACAGCAAAGCCCATCGCCTCCGGCCAGCCTTCGGGAATGCCGTATTTCGCGGTTTCCAGGAAGTCGGCCACATGTTCCGGCCCGGCCAGGCTCTCTAGCTCCTCAACCAGCGCGGCGCGGCCGGAGCCTGCGGGGATCAGTCCAATGATGGAAATGCCGCCGTCATTGCGCAGGATTTCCGCCGAGAACCGCGGCGGCGCGAGGCCATCGGCAGGCGGAACCTCCATCCCGTCCACGATCCGGGCCGCGTCGACAACTGTGCCCACCAGCGATTTGACCGAAAACCGCGTGGCCTCATCCGGGGCGGTGCCCTCCAGCAGCACCTGCAGCCCGTCTGCCGTCACCTCCGCCCAGGTATAGCGGCCGCCGTCCAGCGCCGCGCGCACGCCGCGCTCAGTGCTCTCTTCCACGGCGGTGACGGCAAATCCGGCGGCAACAAGGCTCAGCCCGGCTGCGGCGGCAAAGGCCAGGCCCGGGATCATCAGCTTAGACAAGCGCATATGGCGGCACATTCCCAGTTTGCGTTACAGGCTCTTACCCCGCGAGCGGCCGCGATTCAATCACACGAACATGGCCAGGACAAAGAAGATCAGCGGAATCAGGCCGGTATCGCGGTTGAGCCGGAACAGCTGCAAAAGCCGCTGGCTGTTCTCTGCGTCAAAGGCGCGCAGCTGCCAGGTCATATGCCAGCCCATCGCCCAAGGCCCGGCCAGCGCCAGCACCAGGGCCAGCACCGAAGCGCTCTCCAGCACCGCTCCGATGACTGCCAGCGCCATCAGGCTGACAAAGGCCACGATGAAGCGGCGCAGCCACACCGGTGTCTGCGTCCCGAACAAGCGGGCCGTGGATTTCACCCCGATCAGCGCGTCGTCCTCGGTGTCCTGATGGGCATAGATGGTGTCATAGAACAGCGTCCAGGCGATCCCGGCCAGATACAGCAGCACCGGCGGCCAGCCCAAGGAGCCGCTATGCGCCACCCAGGCCAGCATGGCGCCCCAGTTGAAAGCGAGACCCAGAAACACTTGCGGCCACCAGGTGAACCGCTTGGCAAAGGGATAGACCGCGACCGGCAGCAGCGACAGGATGCCCATGGCGATGGCCGCCTGGTTGAAGGTCAGCAGAATCATCAGTCCAGCCAAGCATTGCAGCGCCATCCAGGCCAGCGCGCCCTTTACCGTCACCTGGCCGGAAGGGATGGGGCGCGACCGGGTGCGCTCCACCTGGCCGTCGAAGTTGCGGTCGGTGATGTCGTTCCAGGTGCAGCCCGCGCCGCGCATCAGCCAGGCGCCGGCGGCGCAGCCGATGGCGATCCACAGATCCTGCCAGCGCAGGCTCTGATCCGCCAGTATCGCCAAGGCCAGCCCCCACCAGCAGGGGATCAGCAAGAGCCAGGTGCCGATCGGCCGGTCGGCGCGGGAGAGCCGCAGGTAGGGGCGCGTCCATTCCGGGGCATGTGTGTCGACCCAGTTTCCGGTAACCGCATCCGCGACCTGACCCTCTGGCGCTGGCTTCTGGCCTTGCATATGTAGGACCCCATGAGTGCAAAAATCAGACTGTATGTAGAGCACCCCTTGGGGGCAGGGCAAACGGTTCCTTTGGACCGGGATCAGGCGCATTACCTGTTCGGGGTGATGCGGCTGGCAGCGGGCGCTGCTGTGGCGCTGTTCAACGGCAAGGATGGCGAATGGCTGGCCGAAGTGGCCGAGGCCGGCAAACGCGGCGGCACGCTGGTCTGCCAAGAGCAGACCAAGCCCTTGCAGCTGCCGCCGGACCTGTGGCTGATGTTCGCGCCGATCAAGAAGGCGCGCACTGATTTCATTGTCGAGAAAGCGGCCGAGATGGGCGCTGCCCGCATCCTGCCGGTGCAGACCGAATTCACCAATTCCGAGCGTATCCGCCAGGACCGGCTGCAGGCCCATGCGGTCGAAGCCGCGGAACAATGCGGTGGTACCTATGTGCCGGAAGTGGCGGACTTGCAAAAGCTCCCCCGCGTCCTGGACCAGTGGCCCGCCGGGCGGCAGCTGATGTTCTGCGACGAGGCTGAGGTGGGCAATGCCCTGCAACTGGCGGCGCAGACGCAGAAGGACGCGCCCTGGGCCATCCTGATCGGCCCGGAGGGCGGGTTCTCGGAGGCTGAGCGCAAGCGCCTGCACGCGCTGCCGCAATCCCACGTCGTCAGCCTTGGCCCCCGCATCCTGCGGGCCGATACGGCGGCGGTGGCGGCCATGACGCTGTGGCAGCAGGCACTGGGGGACTGGTAATGGGATATCTTGAACCGCTGCCGTTTTTTGCCCGCCCAAAGGGCGCCGCCCGCCAAATGGCACGGGTGCAACTTCAGGCGCAGCTGAAATGGCCCGGCGCCGGCATCAGGCTGCAAACTGCGCTGAAAGTCTCCGAAGAGACCTCGGTCTTCCGCGGCTATCGCGGCGAGGACCCGGTGGTCGTGAAGAAATTCTGGGATCTCAGCGCACGGCGCGGCTTTGTCGGCGGCACTGTGCAAGCGCTCCGCCGCTTTGAGCGCCTTGGCGCCCATCCGGACTTCTCCGTCAACAGGTGTTTCGCCAGTTCCGGCCATCTGGGCCTTGTGGTGGTAAGTTTCGAGGCCGGAACGCCGGTGGACAAGCTGCTCAAGCAGACCGCCGCAAACCGGCCGCAAATCCTGCGGCAATGCTGCGCGTGGCAGAGCTGGGCGGGACAGGGCGAAATCATTCGTACCGCCCTGCCTTCGAACCTGATCGAAGCTGAAATCCACACCATTCTCGGCGCCAGTGCCCGGCACCCGGACGCCGCGCTGCTGGCCGAGCTAGGCAATGAGCTGCTGCGGTTGCTGCCGCTGCTCGACGGCCAGCCGGCCGCGCGGGCGCCCGGGCATCCCGACTTCGCCCCCCGCAACCTGATTCTGCGCCCGGACGGCGGCGTTACGGCAGTCGATATCCATCGCAGCGGCACCTTCTTCCAGTCCCGTCAGGCGGCCATATTTCTCGTGTCCAAAGACTTCCAGAGCGAGAGCGCAGACGGCGCGCTGCTATTCGGGCTGGACCAAAGTGAGATGCTGCAGTTTCTGGCCCAATCGAGCGTGCCAGAGGACGAAACCAATACAGTTCTGATTTTCTTTATCGGTCTCACTCTTCTCAGAATGTACTCTACCAAACCGAGGCGCGGGCGGCCCATGAAGATGAGGCGCCGCAGAATCCGGGCTTATCTCAACGACCTGAGGCGAGGCGTTGGAATCAGAGCATGACTTTCATCAGCCCCGAACCCCGCATTTTCCTGCATGGCGTGCGGATCGCTTTCGTCTGCCCCAAGATCAGATTCTGCTAACCGGATCCTGTTATACCGGCTGCAGCTTCCGGTTCAGCGTGCCGGGCCGGGCGAAAATGCGTGGTGCGAGCCGGCCAGAGGGGCAGGACTGCCTGCGACGAGTACTGGATTGCCGGGTTTCAGGAGCCCGTCACGGGCAGCTGCGGCTAAAACCGCACGGCGATCGGTGCGTTGCCCATTGCATCCGCCGGCTTGGCTGCTCAAATAAGAAGGGTGTGGCGGGACGCTGCCCCGCCCGACGTTGGAATAAGGCGAAGCAAATGAGTTTCATCCGCCCCGAAGCCCGTGCCACCCTGTGGCAATGGCGCGAAGTATTGGCCGCCGTGCTGATGTTCCTGCTCGGGCTGAAATGGGCGTTTTCCTCGGCCGGGTTCACAGCCATCACCGGCTGGGCCCTTGTGGCCACCGGCCTGGTGACCGCAGTGATCGGCGCGCAGCGGATGCGGTTCCGGCGCGGCACAGCCGGGCCGGGCGTGGTGCAGGTGGACGAGGGGCAGATTGCCTATTTCGGTCCTCTGACCGGCGGTGCGGTGGCGGCCTCCGAGCTGGAGCGGCTGGCGCTCGACCATTCCTCGAAACCGCCGCACTGGCTGCTGGAGCAGCCGGGCCAGCCGCCGCTGGCAATTCCGGTGAATGCCGAAGGCTATGAGGCGCTGTTTGACGTCTTTGCTGCGCTGCCGGGCCTCAAAACCGAGCGCATGCTGACCGAGCTGCGGCGCAAAGGTGCTCACCAGGTCGTGATCTGGGAGCGCAGATCCAGCCGGCCGGAACATTTGCGCCTGCATTGACACCGGCGGCGATTCCGCCCACGACTGACCCTTCAACACAGACCTAACAGGACGGAGTGCCAGGCATGTCCATTCCCCAGTCCGGCGGCGGGCCGATCGAACGTCATGAGCAGCTTGCCGAATACCTTGCCGACGGCTGCAAGCCCAAGGACGCCTGGCGCATTGGCACCGAGCATGAGAAGTTCGGCTATTGCAAGGACACGCTGAAGCCGCTGCCCTATGCCGGCGAGCGCTCGATCCAGGCGGTGCTGGAAGGCCTGCGCGACGGCCACGGCTGGGCGCCGCTGATCGAGGGCGGCAACCTGATCGGCCTGACAAAAGGCGGCGCCAACATCAGCCTGGAGCCGGGCGGCCAGCTGGAACTCTCGGGCGCACCGCTGGAAACCATCCACGAGACCTGCGACGAGGTGAACGCCCACCTGCGCGACGTCAAGGACATCGCCGATAAGATCGGCGTCGGTTTCATCGGACTGGGCGCTGCTCCGGTCTGGCACCATGAAGACATGCCGCTGATGCCCAAAGGCCGCTACAAGCTGATGGACGCCTACATGCAGGAAGTCGGCACCATGGGCACCACCATGATGCGCCGCACCTGCACCGTGCAGGTGAACCTCGACTTCTCCTCCGAGGCCGACATGGTGCAGAAGCTGCGGGTGGCCTTGGCGTTGCAGCCCGTCGCCACGGCGCTGTTCGCCAATTCCCCATTTCTGGACGGCAAGCCGAACGGCCACAAATCCTGGCGCTCCCGCGTCTGGCGCTCGCTGGATGCCGACCGCACCGGCATGCTGCCGTTTGTATTCGAGGACGGCTTCGGGTTCGAGGCCTGGGTGCAATATGCGCTCGATGTGCCGATGTACTTTGTCTACCGCAACGGCGAGTACATCAACGCGCTAGGCATGTCCTTCCGCGATTTCCTCAAGGGCGAGCTGCCCGCGCTGCCGGGGGAAACCCCGACGCTGAGCGATTGGGCGGACCACCTGACCACCATCTTCCCCGAGGCCCGCATCAAGAAGTTCATCGAGATGCGCGGTGCCGACGGCGGCCCCTGGCGCCGCCTGTGCGCGCTGCCCGCCTTCTGGGTCGGCCTGACCTACGACCAGAGCGCGCTGGACGCGGCGTGGGATCTTGTCAAGGGCTGGGACGCCGAGACCCGCGAGGGCTTGCGCGTGGCGGCCTCCGAGCAAGGGCTGCAGGCCAAGGTGAACGGCATCAGCATGCATGAACTGGCGCGGGAGGTGGTGGCGATTTCGGAAAGCGGCCTCAAGGCGCGGCACAAGCCCGGCGCGGGCGGCCTGGTGCCGGATGAGACCCATTTCCTGAATGCCCTGAAAGACAGCCTCGAAAGCGGCAAGGTCCCGGCAGATGAGCTGTTGGAGCGCTATCACGGCGCCTGGGACGGGGACCTCAACCGCATTTACAGCGAATTCGCTTATTAAGACTGCAAGGGCCGCGTTCACGACGCGGTCCTTTGGTTTCCAAAGCCGGGCTCAGCTGCCCGGCTTGCCCAGCACCCGGCGCTGATACAATTCCCGGACCTGCGCCTTGCGCGCCGCCTGCAGCTTCCTTTCCTCTTCCTCCGTGCGCTTGGCCAGACAGGCATAGCCCGCATAGGCGTTTCCTTCACCGCCGCGGGCCTCGCGCGTGCGGGGGGGCACCGGGCTGGTGCCGTGTGTATTGCCGCCGCGCTCCGAGGGCAGCAGCATGAAATAGAGATGCAGCAACAGCGCGATGAATGGCCCAAGCGCGATCAGCGTGAAGTGGAACAAGTACTGAAACGCCAGGACGGGATCATGCGCCGCTATAACGCCGGTCTGATCCAGCACACCGCCCGGATCGGCCTGCGCTGCAACGCCCAGCAGCATGGCCAGAATGGCGTCCCAGTCCAGTGCATTGGCGATGGCTGCCAGATTGAACAGCGCCTCCCAGAAGCTGCCGGACAGGGAAGCCGTCACTGCCCCGGCGACCATCAGCCCGGGGCCAAGGCCGCTTGGATCACTCATCGGAATTGCTGTCAGAAGGCCAACGCTCAACACCAGCCCCAGCGAAACTGCAGTGAACGGCAGCTTGGCCCATCTGCCGCTGCGCCCGGCATCATGCAGCCTGCGCACGGTCAGCGACAGCCGCGGAATGAAGGTGAACAGGAACAACCCGAGCGAGCCATAGTGGAAGGGGTTCAGCGGCGGTACTTCGCGGCGCAAGAGGTGTCCCCAGACTTCCGAGGCATCACCAGGCAGCATCAGGAAAATAAACAGCCAGACCAGCGGGATAACGCACCAGTACTCCAGGCGGGTGGTGCGGCCGTCAAAGTCGAGAAACTTGAAAGCAAAGCTTTCAAAGGCGGGAAGAATACGGGAAATCATTGGAAACCTGCTGTATTTTAATCTCCCTTGGGTTGCGCAGGAAACTGCGGCGGAATTGGGGCCCGGGCAGGGCAGGCCCGTGGTATCAGCCGCGGCCGCTCATCAAAAACCCGGCGGCAGGATGTCCTGCCGCCGGCTGCTCGCTTGTGAGTGGTGGCTTTAGCCTCACTGGGTCTGCAGTTCCGCCGGATCCTTGTCCGCGATGCCGTCCCAGTTGGAGTCGGCTTTTTCGATGAAACCGGGAATGTCGCCTTCCCAGCGGGTTTGAATATCCTTGGCGAGGTTCAAATACAGCTTGTCGTCGACGATCTTCCACAGGGTCGGGTCGCCGTCGAATTTGAAGCCCATGGCCGCGCCAAAGGCGCAGTAGCCGCCGTATTCAGGCAGGTAGGCTTCGGGGTTCTTTTCAAATTGGGCTTTGTTCTCTTCAGACGCGAAACGGTACAGCGCGTCGTTGTGCGTGGCGGTGATTTTCCAGTTGCCCGGAGTCGGCTCCCCAACCGTGAAATAGGCTACCGGGTCATAGCCCTGCAGCGCCAGACCGGTGGAGGAGGCGTTGATCTCAACCCCCGCCGCCAGGGCTGAGGTTGCCATCGCAACCGACAATGCCACACCGCTGATCAGTGCTTTTACTTTGTTCATGGTCCCGTCCTTTCAAATCCTGGCCGCGGCGTTCCCAAATGCTTGCCCGGCCGGTGTTTCACCATGTGCGCCGAGGAATCCTGCGGGTCACGGCACCGATGTGGAGACCCGGGCGATCACGTTCAAAACAACTCAATTTGACTGTGCACCGGGCGGCAGCGGGCTGTGCATTCCTGCGCAGACTAGGTGACAGGCCGCGATGCGGCGGGCAGGGTAGGGGCAGGCAAACCGGAGGCAAACATGAAACACCCATTCCCCGCCCGCCGCGCGCTGCTGTGCGGGCTGGCCGCGGCCTTGATGGCGGCGGCAGTGCCGGTCAGCGCCCAAGGCATCAGCGGCAGTTACCGTGCCGAGGGCCGCAACCCGGACGGCAGCAGCTATTCCGGCACCGTGCAGATCCGTGACAGCGGCGGGATGATCGAGGTGCATTGGCAGGTCGGCACCCAGACCTATGCCGGCAGCGGCACACGCAATGGCGATGTGGTCTGGGTGAACTGGGGCGATACCTATCCGGTGGTCTATGTGCGGATGCCCAGCGGAGAGCTGCATGGCACCTGGTCCAACGGCCGGGCGCTGAAGCGTCTTATTCCATAACGTTCAGATCAAGAACGAAGCGGACCACCTTCTCCGCGGGCATCTCGCAGGGTTTCAGACGCGCGCCCGAGGCCAGCCGGTAGAGGTTGAGGCTGATGTAATCGCCGCCGCCGAGTTCGCGCGCCACCAGTTTCTGCGCTTTGCCCGCGGCCAGATCCTGCCGGATGACCGCGTATTTGCGCCCGCCGGCCAGACCGGTGAAGGCCCCCAGCGGCAGCGCGTCAAAAGCTGCAAGGAAGGCTTGCAGCTCTGCGGTGGTCACTTCTGCCCGATCCTGGGTTCGGTGCCTGCGCGCAGCCGGGCGATATTGGCCGAATGGCGGACAAAGACAATCGCCGCCAGCAGCACCGACAGGCCAATCACCGCCTGATACCCCAGCACAAACGCCCAAACCGGCGCTGACAGGGCCGAGACCAGCGCCCCCATCGAGGAAATCCGGCTGGCCGCCGCCGCCGCCAGCCAGGTCAGGCAGCAGGCAATGCCCGCGGGCCAGGCCAGCGCCAGCAGCAGGCCGAGGAACGTGGCCACGCCCTTGCCGCCCTTGAACCCCAGCCAGACCGGAAAGCAATGGCCCAAGAAGGCCATCAGCCCCGCCGCCTGCGCCGCATCCTCGCCGGCCAGGGAGCGGGCCAGCAGCACCGCCGCCGCGCCCTTGCCGCCATCCAGAAGCAGTGTCAGTGCCGCGGCGGCCTTGCTGCCGGTGCGCAGCACGTTGGTGGTGCCGATATTGCCGGACCCGATCTGGCGCAGGTTGCCGAGACCGAAGGCCCTGGTGACCACCAGCCCGAACGGCACGGAACCAAGGCCGTAGCCGATCACCGCCCACAGGATCAGAACGGCGGCGGAACTGTCGATAACTGGCATCAGGTCCTCCGGTAAACCGGCTCACCGGCCACATAGGTTGCTTCCACCCGGCCCTGCATCCGCTGGCCGTCGTAAGGCGTGTTCTGCGATTTCGAGCGCAGTTTGAAGCGGTCCAGCACAAAGGGCACATCCGGATCGAACAGCACCAGGTCGGCCGGCGCGCCTTTGGCCAGGCGGCCGCTGTCCAGCCCCAGCCGTTTCGCCGGGTTCAGCGCCATCGCGCGAAACAGCACGGGCATATCCAGAAGCCCGTCATGGTACAGACGCAAGGCGGCGGGCAGCAGCGTCTCCAGCGCCACCGCACCGGCCGCAGCTTCCTCGAACGGCAGGCGCTTGCTTTCCTCATCCTGCGGTGTGTGCATCGAGGAAATGACGTCAATGAGCCCGGTCCGCACCGCCTCGACAACCGCCAGACGGTCCTCCTCAGAGCGCAGGGGCGGCTTCACCTTGAAAAAGCTGCGGTAGCCGGCCACGTCCAGCTCGTTCAGAGTCAGGTGGTGGATAGAGGTGCCTGCGGTGATATCCAGCCCATTGGCCTTGGCGCGCTCCAGCGCGGGCAGGGCGCGGGCGGTGGTGATTTGGTCCGCGTGGTATTTCGCGCCGGACATTTCCAGCAGCGCAATGTCGCGGTCCAGCCCCATCCGCTCTGCCATCGGCGAGACCGAGGGCAGACCGTACAGCGCCGCTAGCTTGCCGCTGGTGGCGGCCGCACCGGCGCTCAGGCCCGGCTCTTGCGGATGGGCGATGACCAGGGCGCCGCAGGAACGGGCATAGGTCAGCGCCCGCTGGAACACCTTGGTGTTTTGCACCACGTGGTCGCAATCGGAAAACGCCACCGCGCCCGCATCCATCAGAAACCGGATCTCGGTCATTTCGCGGCCTTCGCGCCCCTTGGTGAGCGCCGCCATCGGCAGCACGTTTACCGGCGTGTCGGCCTGGGCGCGCCGGGTCACGAACTCCAGCGTTTCCGGGCTGTCGATCGCGGGCGCGGTGTCCGGGCGGGTCACGATGGTGGTGACGCCGCCGGCAGCGGCCGCCAGACCCGCGGATTTATAGCTTTCCTTGTGCCGCTCGCCGGGCTCGCAAACCTTGACGCCGATGTCCACGATCCCCGGCGCCAGGCATTTGCCGCCGCAGTCCACCTGGGTCACGCCGTCCTGGCCGATGTTACGGGCGCTCAGCAGCGCGGCGGCGCCGGTGCCATTCCTGTCAACCGCCGCGATCCGTCCGTTCTGCACCAGAACCATGCCCAGCGTATCGGTGCCTGCCTCCGGGTCGATCAGGCGGGCGTTGATGAAGAGAGTGCTCATGCCTTGGCTCTTTCGATAGCGTTGAGAGTCGCGGCCGGGTCGGCCTGGTATTTTATCAGGTGCTTGTCGCCGCCTTTGGTGACCACCTGCACATAGCTGCCCATGGTGCGGACAGTGCCGATCTGAGAGAGCGCGACGCCGCGCCCGGCCGGGCCGCTGAGGGCATCTTCCGTCAGGGTCCAGACCACCGCCAGCTCCTCGCTGGCCATGTACCAGCCGCGCAGGGCGATTGCCGCCAGGCCGCCGATGGCTCCGGTCCAGATGTGCGGGCTGCCCATCACCCACAGCACCGCCATGGCGCCGCCCATGCCGATGGCCGCCATCCAGGCGTGAGCGCGGACATAGGCGCCGCGGTCCGGTTTGAATTCGCGTGCCGCCATCAGCTCACAAGCACCCAGATCAGCAGCGCAATCAGCAGCATGACAACGGTAAACAGCACAGCCCCGATGCGGCGGGACTGGGCCCGCGCCGCGCGCGGCGTCAGTTTCGGGGCAGAATAAGGCTTGGCGCTCTCAGCTGTTGCGGGCGGCGCGCTCCAATTGGTCTGCCGCTCGCCATAGGTGCCGATCAGCTTGATCTGATCCGCCGGGGTCAGCCGGGTCTCCTTGCCGTCAAACGCGCGGGAGCGGATCAGCAGCACATGGCCCTCCTGGGCCTGCAGAACCTCCCGGTCCGCCTCGACCTGCGCGCGCGGCACGCCGCAGCCTTCGGTGAGGTAACCGGTCAGACCGATGTCCTCCAGATCGGAGACCGGGAAGATTTCCACCTGCTCCATGTCAAGCGTCTCGGCCCCCAGCACCTGCGCCAGCGCGCCAGGTTCCTTCAGGAAGGCCGCCTGCTCCGGCCGCATGGCGAGTTCGAACAGCCGGATCACGCCGCGTTCGCCTGCCGGGATATGGATCACGCCGTCCATGCCGCTCACCCTGCCTCCGCCTGGCGTTCGGCGCGCAGGTTGCGGGCCAGCAGGTCCATCGCCGCCATCCGCACCGCGACGCCCATTTCCACCTGTTCCTGGATGACCGAGCGGTTGATGTCGTCGGCGAGCGTGCCGTCGATCTCCACCCCGCGGTTCATCGGGCCGGGGTGCATGACAATGGCGTCGGGCTTGGCCAGCGCCAGCTTCTCGGCGTCGAGGCCATAGCGGTGGTAATACTCGCGCTCCGACGGGATAAAGCCGCCGTCCATCCGCTCCTTCTGCAGGCGCAGCATCATCACGACGTCGACGTCCTGCAGCCCTTCGCGCATGTCGTCATAGATTTCGGCGCCGAATTCGGCGAACTGGCCGGGCACCAGCGTCGGCGGGCCGATCAGGCGGATGCGGTTTTCCATCTTGCCGAGCAGGATCAGGTTGGACCGCGCCACACGGCTGTGGGCGATATCGCCGCAGATCGCGATGTTCAGCCTGTGCAGCCGGCCTTTGGAGCGGCGGATGGTCAGCGCATCCAGCAGCGCCTGGGTCGGGTGCTCATGCTTGCCGTCGCCCGCGTTCAGCACCGCGCAGTTCACCTTCTGCGCCAAGAGGTCCACGGCGCCGGAATGCGGGTGGCGCACAACCAGCAGATCCGGGTGCATCGCATTCAGCGTCATCGCGGTGTCGATCAGGGTCTCGCCCTTTTTGATCGAGGAGGCCTGCATCGCCATGTTCATCACATCGGCGCCCAGCCGCTTGCCCGCCAGCTCGAACGAGGCCTGGGTGCGGGTCGAGTTCTCGAAGAACATGTTGATCTGAGTGAGGCCCGCCAGCACGTCGGAGTGCTTCTCGGGACGGCGGTTCAGCGCCACATAGTCGTCGGCCAGGTCGAGGATCGCGGTGATCTCATGCGGTTTCAGCGGTTCGATGCCAAGCAAATGGCGGTGTTCGAAGGACATAGGGGGCGGCTCCGCTTGATTTGCAGGTTCTTATAGGCGGCGTGCGCGGTTGCGGCAAGGCGTAGCCGCGGGGCTGGCGGCGCGCAGGCGAGGGGCCGGCCCCTCGCGCTCCCCGGAGTATTTTCAGACAGATGAATGGCTTGAATTTGCAGGGCAGGGCCGGTGAGGTGTTCCGCTTGCCGGCTGGGCGGAGTAGCTTGGGCGCATGGAATCGGCATTGGATTACTGGAGCGCGCGGGCGCTGTTGGAGTGGCAGGCGGAGCTTGGCGCGACCGAAGCGCTGTGCGACGCGCCGGTCGACCGCTATGCGCTGGAGCAGGCGGCCCCCAAGCCGAAGCCGGGCGCTGCCCCCGCGCCGCCGCCCAAGCCCAAGGAAGCGGATCCCGTGGAGGTGGCGCAGAGGGCCGCCAAGGGGGCGGCGTCGCTGCCCGCCTTGCGGGATGCGCTGGCGGGTTTCGATCATTGCGACCTGAAACGCGGCGCGCGCAATCTGGTGTTTTCGGACGGCCAGCCGGGAGCCCGGGTGATGATCATCGGCGAGGCGCCGGGCCGGGACGAGGATTTGCAGGGCAAGCCGTTTGTGGGCCGGGCCGGGCAGCTTCTGGACAGGATGCTGGAGGCGATCGGCCTCAGCCGCGCCGAAAGCGTTTATATTTCTAACGTGCTGCCCTGGCGGCCGCCGCAGAACCGCGACCCGCTGCCGGCAGAGATTGCCATGCTGACGCCTTTTCTGGAGCGGCATGTGGCGCTGGCGGAACCGGAAGTTCTGGTGCTGATGGGCAATATCAGCTGCCAGGCGGTGCTGGGCAAGCGCGGCATCACCCGGCTGCGCGGCAAATGGGACCAGGCCTGGAACAGGCCGGTGATCCCGATGTTCCACCCCGCCTATCTGCTGCGCCAGCCAGCGCAGAAACGGCTGGCCTGGGCAGACCTGCTGGAGCTCAAGGCGCGGCTGGGCAGTTTGTCCTGAGGTAAAGCGATGAAAATCCTGGCGTTCTCCGACCTGCATCTCTCGGCCTCCCATGCGGCGGATATCGTGGCGGCCAGCGCCGGTGCGGATCTGGTGATCGGCGCGGGCGATTTCTGCAATTGCCGGCAGGGGATGGACCGGGCAGTGGCGATGCTGGCCGGTTTGCAGGCGCCGATGGCCGCGGTGCCCGGAAACGGCGAAAGCGCGGATGAGCTGCGGGCGGCGGGCTTGCCGGATACCACGGTGCTGCATGGAGAAGGCGGGGTGTTCGAAGGCCTGCGCCTGTTCGGGCTGGGCTACGGCGTGCCGGAAACGCCTTTCGGCAGCTGGTCCTGCGACCTGAGCGAGACGCAGGCGGCAGCGATGCTGGCGGCCTGTGAGCGCGCGGACATCCTGATCTGCCATTCCCCGCCCAAGGGGCTGGGGGATCTGACCTCCGGCGGGCAGTCTGTCGGCTCCACCGCCATCCGGGCCGCGGCGGAGCGGATCCGGCCTCAGCTGCTGCTCTGCGGCCATGTGCATGATTGCTGGGGCTTTCGCGGCACATTAGGCAAGACGCAGGTGGCCAATCTGGGCCCAGGCGTAAGCTGGTTCGAGGTGGCGCCATGAGTGCTGGTGCAGGTTTGCCGGCGTGCGCCCCGGCGGGAATTTTTGCAGCGCTGGCCATGCGGCAGGCGATTACGGAGAGGACGTGACAGGCAATGTCCCGGATTGACGAAAACATGGACTTCATCCCCGTCCGCATCGCGGTGCTGACGGTCTCGGACACCCGCAAGCTGGAGGATGACCGCTCCGGTCAGGTGCTGGTCGACCGGCTCGGCGAGGCGGGCCACGTGCTGGCCGCGCGCAAGATAATCCCCGACGAGCGGGCGGAGATCGCCGCGCAGTTGCGCGCCTGGGTGTCCGATCCGGAAGTGGATGTGGTGATCTCCACCGGCGGCACCGGCCTGACCGGGCGCGACGTGACGGTGGAGGCGCACCGCGACGTCTATGAGAAAGAGATCGAGGCCTTCGGCACCGTTTTTACCTGGGTCTCGATGCAGAAGATCGGCACCAGCGCGGTGCAGTCGCGCGCCACTGGCGGGGTCGCGGGCGGCACCTACCTGTTTGCGCTGCCCGGCAGCCCCGGCGCCTGCAAGGACGGCTGGGATGAAATCCTGTCAAAACAGCTCGATTACCGCCACCGGCCCTGCAATTTCGTGGAAATCATGCCCAGATTGGAGGAACATCTGCGCCGGAAGTAAGCGCGCGCGGCGTGTAACCTCGCAAACCCGTGCGGAAATTCATATATTTCCAAGCGGGCACAAGGCATTTTACGCTTTGGCAGGCCGCCTGCGCGGTCCCGGCAGCAGCCGCCACCGGAAGGGAGAAACATGCGCTTTTTGCGTCAGAGTGTGACAGGGGTTTTCCTGGCGGCGGTCACGGCGGCCCTGCTGCTTTATGCCGGGCAGCTGATCTTCGGCGCAATCGAGGCGCAGCTGAACGCGGAGAAGGCAGCCCCCCCGGCGCGGGAGCGGATTTTCGCGGTCAATGTGGTGACGGCGGAGCTGCAGACAGTGGCACCGGAGCTGACTGCCTTTGGCCGGGTTGAGAGCCGCCGCGCGCTGGAATTGCGCACCGCGGTCGGCGGACGGGTGGTGCAGCTTTCTGAGGATTTCGAGGACGGCGGCACGGTCCGCGCGGGCGAGGTGCTGGTGCAGATTGACCCGGCGGATGCCCAGTCGGCGCTGGACCGGGCTGAGGCCGACATGATGGACGCCCGCGCCGAGGAGCGCGATGCAGGCCGCGCGCTGGTTCTGGCCGAGGATGAACTGCAAGCCACTCAGGATCAGGCGCAGCTGCGCGAACGCGCCTTTCAGCGGCAGGTGGATCTGGCCAGCCGGGGCGTCGGCACCGCGGCGGCGGTGGAAACGGCAGAACTGGCTTCGGTGCAGGCGCGCCAGGCGGTGATTTCGCGCCGGCAGGCGGTGAACCAGGCAGAGGCCCGCGCCGATCAGGCCGCAACCCGGGTGGCACGGGCGCAGATCGCGCTGGATGAGGCGCAGCGGGATCTGGACGACACCACGATCAAGGCTCGCTTCGACGGCACCCTGCAATCGGTGAACCTGGTGCAGGGACGGCTGGTTTCGGCCAATGAGAAGCTCGCGGATCTGGTCGATCCGGACCTGCTGGAGGTGGCTTTCCGGGTCTCGACCGCGCAATACGCCCGGCTGCTGGACGCCGAAGGGCATCTGCTGCAAGCACCGGTGCGGGTGTCGCTGGATGCCGACGGGGCGGGGCTGAGCGCCGCCGGGCGGATCTCCCGCGCCAGCGGCGCGGCGGGCAACGGGCAAACCGGGCGGCTGGTCTACGCGCGCCTGGAAACCGCGCCGGGGTTCGAGCCCGGGGATTTTGTCACTGTCAAGGTAACTGAGCCAGAGGTCGCGGCGGTGGCCCGTGTGCCCGCCTCGGCGCTGGGCGCCGATGGCAAGGTGCTGGTGCTGGGCGAGGAGGGGCGGCTGGAGGCGCTGCCGGTGGAGCTGGTGCGCCGCCAGGGCGATGATGTGCTGATCCGCGGCGCCGGGCTGGAGGGCCGCGAAGTCGTTACCGGCCGCACGCCGCTGCTGGGCGCTGGCATTAAGGTGCGCCCCTTGCGCCAGGGCGCCGGGGTGCAGGCGCTGCCCGAGCTGATCGAGCTGAGCGACGAGCGCCGCGCCCGGCTGGTGGCCTTTGTCGAGGGCAGCAGTGCGATGCCGACAGAGGTGAAGGCGCAGATGCTGCGGCAGCTGGCCGAGGCGCGGGTGCCCGCGCAGCTGGTCACCCGCATTGAATCCCGGATGGGAGGCTGAGGGCCGTGGTCCGCAAGCTCCCCCGTCCGGCCCGCGGGCTGTTCAGTTACTTCGCCCGCCACCGCACCGCTGCAAACCTGCTCTTGGTGATCATGCTGGTGCTGGGGGCGGCGGCGATGCCCAATATGCGGGCGCAGTTCTTCCCGGATGTTATCGTCGAGCGGGTGACTGTCTCGGTTGAATGGGAGGGCGCCGGGCCGGAGGACGTGGACAACGCCATCGTCCAGGTGCTGGAGCCGGTGCTGCTGGCGGTCGATGGGGTGGAGAAGACGTCCTCCATTTCGCGCGAAGGGCTGGCAACGCTGACGCTGGAGTTCGAGCCGGGCTCCGACATGGGGCAGGCTACCGATGACGTGCAAAGCGCCGTGGACGGCATCACCTCGCTGCCGGAAGAGGCGGAGGAGCCGGAGGTGCGGCGCGGCGCCTGGCGCGACCGGGTGACAGATGTGGTGATCACCGGCCCGGTGGGGCCTGGTCAGCTGGGCCTCTTTGCGGATGAGCTGGTGGTGCGGCTGTTCGAGGCCGGTGTGACCCGCACCACCATCCGCGGGGTGGCGGCGCCGGAAACCATCGTCGAGGTGCCGACCGCCCAGCTGATCACCCATGACATCACCATGCGCGAAATCGCCGAAGCGATTGCCGCCGAGGTCGACGCGGATCCTGCAGGCGACGTGAGCGGCGCCAATGCCCGGGTGCGCACCGGCAGCGAGAAACGCCAGCCGGATGAGCTGAAAGCCATCGTTCTGCGCACCAACCCCGACGGCTCCGTCCTGACCATTGATGATGTGGCCTCGGTGCGGGTCGAGGGGGTGGACCGCAACCGCTCTTACTTCGTAGGTGACCATCCGGCGATGTCGATCCGGGTCGACCGCTCTGACCAGGGCAATGCAATCCGCCTGCAGGGCCAGGTGCAGGACGTGGTCGCGGAAATGCAGGCCAGCCTGCCGCAAGGGGTCACAGCGCAGCTGATCCGCACCCGCGCTGAACACATCACCGACCGGCTGAACCTGCTGGTCGACAACGGGCTGATGGGGCTTGCGCTGGTGCTGTGCCTTCTGTTCCTGTTCCTCAACACCCGCATTGCGTTCTGGGTGGCGGTGGGGATACCGGCCTCGATGTTTGCCGCGGTGGCTCTGATGTATGCGGCCGGGATCACCCTCAATATGGTCAGCCTGTTCGGCCTGATCATCACACTGGGCATCGTGGTGGATGATGCCATCGTGGTGGGGGAGCACGCCGATTTCCGGGTGCGCCGACTCGGCGAAAATCCGGTGCAGGCCGCCGAGAATGCCGCCCGGCGGATGGCGATGCCGGTCTTTGCGGCGACCCTGACCACGATCATTGCTTTCTTCGGACTGACGCTGGTGGGCGGGCGGTTCGGCGAACTGATCCGCGACATCCCCTTCACCGTGATCGCGGTGCTGGCGGCCTCGCTGGTCGAATGCTTCCTGATCCTGCCCAACCACCTGGCCCATGCGCTGACCCATGCGCAGGCGCGGCACTGGTACGACTGGCCGAACCGGATGGTGAACCGCGGCTTCCGCTGGCTGCGCGACCATGCGTTCCGCCCGCTGATGGGGCTGATCGTCACCGCGCGCTATGCGGTGCTGGCCGGGGCGTTGGCGATCCTGGCCAGCCAGGCGGCGCTGTTCATCAACGGCGATGTGCAATGGCGCTTTTTCAACGCGCCGGAGCGCGGCTCAATCACCGGCAATTTCGTCATGGCCGAGGGGGCTACCCGCACCGATACCCTTGCGATGATGCGGGAGATGCAGCGCGCGACAGAGGCGCTGGGCGCCGAATACGCCGGACGCTACGGCCGCAACCCGCTGGATTTCGTGATGGCCGAGACCGGCGGCAATGCGGGCCGCGGCCTGTCGGGGGTTGAAGGCAAGGAAGCCGACCTGCTGGGCGGGATCTCGATCGAGCTGATCGACGCCGACCTGCGCCCCTATTCCAGCTTCGCCTTTGTGGCGGAATTGCAGGAACGGGTTGCGCGCCACCCAATGGTCGAGACGGTGTCCTTCCGCAGCTGGCGCTCTGGCCCGGGCGGCGATGCGCTGGACGTGCAGTTCGCGGGCGCCAGCGTGCAGACGCTCAAGACCGCCTCAGAGGACCTGAAAACTGCGCTGCTGCGCTTCCCCGAGGTGTCCGCGGTTGAGGACAACCTGGCCTACGACAAGGAGGAGGTGATCCTGGACCTCACCCCGCACGGCCAGGCGTTGAATTTCACCATCGGCAGCCTGGGCCGTGCGCTCAGGGCGCGGCTGAATGGGATTGAGGCAGCAACCTATCCCGACGGGCCGCGCAGCGCAGCGATCCGGGTGGAGCTGCCGCAAAATGAACTGACCGCCGATTTCCTGGAACGCACCCTGATGCGGGCGCCCAGCGGGATCTACGTGCCGCTGGCCGATATCGTCTCGGTCACGCAGCGCACCGGGTTTTCCACCGTGCGCCGCGAGAACGGCATCCGGGTGATCAGCGTGACCGGCGACATCTCCGAGGACGATCCGGCCCGCGCCGAGGCGGTGATGCAGGCACTGCAGGAGGAGATCCTGCCGAAGATCGCCAGCGAGCGGCAGGTCGAATGGCGCCTGTCGGGGCTGGCGGAGCAGGAGCAGACTTTTTTGCAGGAGGCGGGTACCGGCCTGATCCTTTGCCTCACCGGGATTTACCTGGTGCTGGCCTGGATCTTCGCCAGCTGGACCCGGCCGCTGGTTGTGATGGCGATCATTCCCTTTGGCCTCGTCGGCACCATCTGGGGCCACTACATTTGGGAGGTGCCGCTGTCCATGTTCACGGTGGTGGGCCTGTTGGGGATGACCGGCATCATCATCAACGATTCCATCGTGCTGGTGACCACGATCGACCAGTATGCCAAAGACCGCGGGCTGATCCCGTCGATCATCGACGCGGCGGCGGACCGGCTGCGGCCGGTGATGCTGACGACGATGACCACGGTGCTGGGACTGGCGCCGCTGCTGTTCGAACGCGCGCAGCAAGCACAGTTCCTGAAGCCGACGGTGATCACCCTGGTCTACGGCCTGGGCTTTGGCATGTTCCTGGTGCTGCTGGTGGTGCCTGCCCTGGTGGCGATGCAGCGGGACCTGTCGCGGCCGATGACAGCGCTGCGCCGGGCCCTGCGGCGCGGGGCAGGGCGTTTGCGCTGGCTGGTGCTGGGCACCGCGCTGGCGCAGCTGGGCTGGCTGGTGCTGACGCTGGGCTGGGCGATGGCCACGGGGGCGCTGCATCCGCTGCTGCGGGCAGTGCCTGCGCTGGCGTCGATGGAGCCGGTGCGGGCCGGGCTGCTGGCCTGTTTGGCCGGGGCGCTGGTGCTGGCGCTGCTGGCCTATCTGGCTGGCGGCGCGGCCTACCGGTTCAGCGCCCGCCAGCGGGCCTGAGCCAGCCGGGCGACCTCGCCCACCTGATCCAGCAGCTGCAGGCCGCGGTTTTCGATCTCCGCGATGGGGATCCATTCCGCCTGTTCGGCGTCATCATCCGGCAGCGGATCACCACTGGCGTGCGCGCACAGGACCACGGTCAGCAGATACTGGCGCTCCACCCCGCCCGCCGCGGTGCGGACGATGACATCCACATTGGTGAGATATTCCAGCGGCCGGGCGGAGACGCCGGTTTCCTCCATCAGTTCGCGCGCGGCGGCCTGGAGGGCGGTCTCGCCCATCTCCACATGGCCGCCGGGAAAGCCCCACCAGCCTGCGTTCGGCTCCTTGCCGCGCTGCACCAGGATCACGTGGTCCTGGCCATCGAAATGACGGCAGACCACGGCAATGGTGCCAAGCACCGGGCGCTGCGGGCTGTCAGCTGAGCTCATCCGGCGCTGCAGCCCTGAATGTCGACAGAGTGGTTCTGCCCCAGCACGGTGATCCGCAGTTTCGAGCGGTCAATGGCATAGGCGCTGTTGTCGGCAGGCAGAAACTCGGTTTCCGCCACCAGCAGCCCGCCCTCGCGGCGGGTGGTGGTTTCGCCGGCGTAAAGCTTGGGGTTGCCGGGCTCGATCACCGCGATCTCCTCGCCGCCGGCCGGGGGCATCGAGATGCGGGCGGTGACCTTCATGCCGTACTCAGACGGGCGCAGGCTGCAAGCCGCCTGGCGCACGCCAGCCTCCTTGGCCGACCAAGGGCGGCTCGCGAGCGCGGCGGCAATCGCCGGGTTGCGGCCCGCGCTTGCGTCCAGCTGATGGTCGAATTTCAGCTCAGCCGGCACGCAGACATCCTTGCACACCCCCAGCTGCATCCGCCCCTTCAGCCGCACCGGCTTGCCCGGGGTCTCCGGTGTGATCTCCAGTGGCAGCACCAGCTGATCGTGATAGCCGATGGTGCGGTAGCCGGAGGTCAGGAACACTTCGGGAGCAGGCCAGGTGATCGACAGCGCGCCCACGTTGCGCGCGCCGCGCCAGGAAAAGCTGGGCGGGATACCGGCATCGCCGGGCGCACGCCAATAGGTCTTCCAGCCGGGCTGCAGCTTGACCCGCAGCGCGCCCATATAGGTGCCGCGCGGTGTCATGCCGCCGTCCAGCACCTCGATCTCCACGATGCCGCCTTCGGCGGCGCCGGACAGGGCCGGGGAGCCAGCGGCAAGGGCCAGAAGGGAGGCCGCGCAGGCAGCCGCTTTGGTCAGTGTCTTCCTCATGCACAAATACATGCGCCCGGCAGCGCGGTTTGCCAAGTCACGATCCGGTCATGCGCCGCTCATCACCCTGTGTTTGCGGCAAATTTGCTGGAGGCTTCACCGCCCTGCGCGTTTGCGCCCCTTGCGTGCCGGGCGGCTGCGCGTCATGGTGGGGACAGGCAGCAGAAAGATGGAAGTTCATGGATCTGACCGGCAAGCTCTTGATTGCAATGCCTGGAATTGGCGACCCGAGGTTCGAGCACGCAGTGGTATTCCTCTGTTCGCACGGCGAAGAGGGGGCGATGGGGCTTATCGTCAACAAGCCCGCCGACGGCGTGGCGCTGGGCGATCTGCTGGAACAGCTGGACATGGGCGGCGAAGGCAGCGCCGCGGCAGAATTGCCGGTGCGCTTTGGCGGCCCGGTGGAGACACAGCGCGGCTTCGTGCTGCACACGCCGGACTACGAATCGGATGTCAGCTCGCTGAAGGTGCCGGGCGGCTTTTCGATGACTGCGACGCTGGACATCCTGGAGGATATTGCCGGCGGCAAGGGGCCGAAGGACCTGCTGGTGCTGCTGGGCTATGCCGGTTGGGGGCCGGGGCAGCTGGAGTCGGAGATTGCGTTGAACGGCTGGCTGACGGCAGAGGCGAGCCCTGAACTGGTCTTCAGCCTGGCTGATGACAGCAAATGGGAAGCCGCGCTGAAGACGCTGGGCGTCGATCCCTTGACCTTGTCGGCCAGCGCGGGCCACGCCTGACCCGCGGTCGAAAGGGCGATGTGCTTCAGGGCAGGGGGAGTGCTCCCGCCCTTTGTTCCAATCATCAAAGATGACCGGAAAAAGGTTGGGCCCGGCGCAGCGGCTGGCGTCCCGGAGCCTTAAGGACGGTTTCCAATTCCAACTGGCGGCCGGCCTTCCAGCCCATGAGGCAACGCTTGGACAGGCCGCAACGCCCGCCGCGCTTGCGCGGCGCTTGGCCCAACGCTTTGCGGCCCATCTGGGATGGGCCTCAAAGGGGCGGGAGCCCCGCGTGGGGCTGCAAACCCGCCGTTCAATCCCGCGGCGCGGCGGCGCGGTGGAGGCGGTCGTTGATGGCCTCGCCCAGCCCGTGCTCCGGGATTGGCGCCACGGCGATCGGCTTGCCGAGCGCGTCCAGGCGGTGCAGGTGGCCGAACAGATTGGCCGCCGCCTCAGCCAGGTCGCCGCGCTCGGACAGGTTCAGGTCGCACGCGCCGGGGCCGAAGCCGAGGTAAAGCTCGCCCTCGGCAGGCGCGGCGGCATCAAGGCGGACAGGCGCGCCGGGGGCGTAGTGCGACAGCAGCTGGCCGGGCGCGGTCAGCGGATCATGCACATCGCGCACCGCCAGCTTGCGGCCCAGCACCGCCTCGATCTCCTCCGCCGCCAATCCGCCGGGGCGCAGCAGCACCGGCTCTGGCCCCGCCAGGCCGATAATCGTCGACTCCAGCCCGACCCCGCAGGCGCCGTCGTCCAGAATGGCAGCGATGCGCCCGTCCAGACCGGCCTTCACATGCGCCGCAGTGGTCGGGCTGATCTTGCCGGAGGGGTTGGCCGAGGGCGCCGCCACCGGGCCGTCCAGCGCCCTGAGCAGCGCCTGGGCCGCGGGATGCGCAGGCACGCGCACGCCCAAAGTGTCCAGCCCGGCCGTCACCAGCGGCGAGATGCCGTGGCCCTCGCGCAGCGGCAGCACCAGGGTCAGCGGGCCGGGCCAGAACGCCTGCGCCAGCGTCTCCGCCATGCCGTTCCACTCCACATAGCGCTGCGCGGCCTCCGCCGAATGCACATGCGCAATCAGCGGGTTGAAGGACGGCCGCCCCTTGGCCTCATAGATCGCTGCCACCGCTTCGCCCTGGCGGGCATCGGCGCCAAGCCCATAGACCGTTTCGGTCGGGAAGGAGACCAGCTTGCCCTCCCGCAAAAGCTGGGCGGCACGGGCGATGCCCGCTTCCGTTGCGGCAAGGATTTCGGTGCTGTGCTGGGGCATTCCGGGTGACGCGGCGTTTTGGTTGATTGGAACAGGCGTGCGATTAGGTAATCGGTCAAGCCACTGACCATAATAGGCCCGTGCCGGGAAGCCAAGGCTGCCCGCGCCAGGACGCCCCCGAAACACCGCTAAAGGACGCCCATGACCTTCCGTGCCCCCGTTTCCGAGTACGAGTTTCTGCTGAACAACGTGACCGGATATGACGAAATCGCCGCCACCGACCGCTTTGCCGAGGCCCCTTCGGATGTCGTGAGCGCCATCCTGAACGAGGCGGGCAAAATGTGCGACGAGGTGCTGGCGCCGCTGCAGCGCAACGGCGACCTGACGCCCGCTTACCTGGAGAACGGCGTGCTGCGGACCTCCCCGGGGTTTGCCGACGGCTTCAAGGCCATCGCCGAAGGCGGCTGGATCGGCATGAGCGCGCCGGAAGAGCACGGTGGCATGGGGCTGCCGCTGACGGTCGCAACCGCGGTGAACGAAATGATGGCCGGCGCCTGCCTGTCGCTGCAGCTGGCCCCGTTGATGAGCCAGGGCCAGATCGAGGCGCTGGAGCATCACGCCTCCGACGCGATCAAGGAACTGTACCTGCCCAAGCTGATTTCCGGCGAATGGTCCGGCACCATGAACCTGACCGAGCCGCAGGCTGGCTCCGACGTGGGCGCGCTCAGCTCCAAGGCAGAGCCGAACGGCGATGGCACCTATGCGGTCACCGGCCAGAAGATTTATATCTCCTGGGGCGACAATGATTTCTGCGAAAACATCTGCCACCTGGTGCTGGCGCGGCTGCCGGACGGGGCACCGGGCACCAAGGGGATCTCGCTGTTCCTGGTGCCGAAGTTCCTGCCGGACGCTGATGGCAACCCGGGCAAGGCCAACGGCCTGAAGGTCGTCAGCCTGGAGCACAAGATGGGCCTGCACGGCTCTCCCACCTGCGTGATGCAGTATGACGGCGCCACCGGCTGGCTGGTCGGGAAGGAGCATGGCGGCATGGCGGCCATGTTCACCATGATGAACAACGCGCGCCTCGGCGTCGGCGGGCAGGGTGTTGGCGCCGGTGAGGGTGCCTATCAGCACGCGCTGGCCTATGCGCTGGAGCGCAAGCAGGGCAAGACCGCCAGCGGTTTCATCGCTGACCACGCCGACGTGCGCCGGATGCTGATGGAGATGAAGGCGGACCTGTTCGCCTCCCGCGCGATCCTTCTGGCCTGTGCTCAGGCGATCGACCTGCAGACCGCAACCGGCGAAAAGGATTGGGCCGCCCGCGCTGCGTTCCTGACCCCGATTGCCAAGGCCTTTGGCACCGACACCGGCATCCGGGTTTCGGAAACCGGCGTGCAGGTGCATGGCGGCATGGGCTTTATCGAGGAAACCGGCGCCGCGCAGTATTACCGCGACGTGCGGGTGACGGCGATCTACGAGGGCACCAACGGCATCCAGTCGATGGACCTGGTGGCGCGCAAGATGATGGACGGCGGCGAGACCGCCTTTGCCCTCATCGACGAGATCGAGGAGCAGGCCGAGCGCGCCCGCGCCACGCATCCCAACATGGCCGAATCCGTCTGGCAGGCCTGCGAATCCCTGCGTGAGGCCACCGAGTGGCTGGTGGCGCAAGAGGACATGCAGGACCGCTTTGCCGGCTCCGTGCCGTATCTGCGGGCCTTTGCCCGGGTGCTGGGCGGCCATTACCATCTGGCGGCGGCGATGGCGGACCAGGGCGGTGCGCGCGAGAAACTGGCCCGCTTCTACATCACCCGGATGCTGCCGGAACATGCCTCGCTTCTGGCGCACGCTCAGGCGGGGGCCGCGGGCACCTTTGCCCTCAGCCTTGATGAGCTGGCAGGCTGACGCCGTGACCGACATCCCCGACGTTTCGCCCCGCACTCCGTGGCAGGAGCCGCCTGCGCAGGGCGAAGCGATCGAGGTGGCCGAGGGCGTCCTGTGGATGCGCCAGCCGCTGCCGATGAAACTGGACCACGTCAACATCTACGCGCTGGATGACGGCGACGGCTGGACGGTGATCGACACCGGCTTCAACACCCGCAAAAGCCGCGCGATCTGGGACAGCCTGATGGCCGGCCCCTTGCAGGGCAAGCCGGTGCGGCGTGTCGTCGGCACCCACCACCATCCCGATCACATCGGACTGGCCGGCTGGTTTCAAAGCGCACATGGGGCTGAGCTGGTCACCACCCGCACCGCCTGGCTGTTTGCCCGGATGCTGACGCTGGACGTGCAGGAGGTCTGGCCGGAAGAAACCCTCGCCTATTACCGCAGCGCGGGCATGGCGCCGGAGTTCTATGAAAAGCGCGTCAATGACCGGCCCTTCAACTTTGCCGACACTGTGCACCCGATGCCGCTGGGGTTCACCCGGATCAAGCAGGACGACGTGATCCGCATGGGCGGGCGCGACTGGGATGTGCACATCGGCAACGGCCACGCGCCGGAGCACGCTACCTTCTGGAGCCGCGATGACAATCTGGTGATCTCCGGCGATCAGATCCTGTCGACCATCAGCCCCAATATCGGCGTCTACGCAACCGAGCCGATGGCGGACCCGCTGGGCGAATGGCTGGAGTCCTGCGAGCGGCTGTCGAAGCTGGCGCGCCCCGATCACCTCGCCCTGGGCGGCCACAAGCTGCCGTTCACCCGCCTGCCGCTTCGGATGCAGCAGCTGATCGGCAACCACCACGGCGCGCTGGACCGGCTGATGGACCACCTGTCAGAGCCGCGCACGGCCGCAGATTGCTTTGCCCCCCTGTTCAAGCGCACAATCGGCGAAGGCGAGTATGGCCTTGCACTGGTGGAGGCGGTGGCCCATGTAAATCATCTGTACCATACCGGTCAGGTGACGCGCTGGGAGCGCGAAGACGGCGCCTGGCTCTACCAGCGCAAGGGGTGACGCACCCCGGACAAGGGGGAAGCATGACCGACGAGATTTCAACCAGCGCCGAGGCAGCGGAAGCGGCGGTGCTGCCGTGCGTGCATGAAGTTCACTCCGATCCCGATGCCTGCGCAGGGCTGACCGAGGTG
The DNA here is from genome assembly GCF_002388965.1 of Leisingera sp. UBA4491. NCBI lineage: Bacteria > Pseudomonadati > Pseudomonadota > Alphaproteobacteria > Rhodobacterales > Roseobacteraceae > Leisingera > Leisingera sp. UBA4491. The sequence continues at coordinate 140,301 of NZ_DGNN01000016.1, forward strand.
CCCGAGAAACTGCAGAAACCCGATGCCTCCAAAAGCCCCGCCCGCTGGGCCTATGAGCGCCTGATCCTCTATATCCAGAACTTCGAGAAACAGCTGGATGCCGAACACGAGGTGGCGATGGGCTTTGCCGGCGGCAATGCCGGGGTGCTGCGGATCGAGGGCATGGGCTATTTCGATCCCGACATCATCACCTTCTACGGCAGCGAGGGCAGCGGCTCCCGGACCCAGCTGGTGCAGCATGTCAGCCAGCTGAACGTGATGCTGCGCGCGGTGCCCAAGGCGCGCCAGGAGGCCCCCGCCAACCGGATCGGCTTCCGCCTGGCCTCCGACCTGCAGCAGGACTGAGGCCCGCGCCCCGGCGCCGATTCGGCGCCGCAACCGGACGCAGCGCAGCAGCGGCCCGGATTGCCGCTGCGGCAGCAGGATTCGCGTCTCATTTCTGTCAGATGCGCCCGATTGACGTGGTGACAGAGCGGCGCAAATCCAGTAATCACCGGAAAAATGCACGTGAATTGAGGGAAAACTCACATGGCTGAACATCAGCACGGCACCATGGATACCACCGTTCAGGAAAAGACCTATTCCGGTTTCCTGACCTTCGTGACCCGCTTCAGCATTGCGCTGGTCATCTTTGCCATTTTCCTGGCGGTCTTCGCGTCCTGATTTATTGAACGGGGATTGCTTCGATGCGCAATCTGCTCTGCCTTGGCGCGGTCCTGGCCGCGCTCGCGGGTTGCGCTGCGCCGCAGCAGCCCAACGCGGATGCTGAAACCCTGGCCCGGGTGGCCTACCGCCACCCCGGACCGCCCGCGCTCACCCTCTATACGATGATCAACAACCGCACCGGGCGGGGTGGCCACACGTCGCTGATGATCAACGCTTCTGAGCGGGTGATTTTCGATCCTGCAGGGTCTTTCTATGCCTCCGTGGTGCCCGAGCGGGACGATGTCATCCACGGCATCACGCCCGCTGTCGAGAAGGCCTACCGCGGCGCCCACGCCCGCAGCACCTATCACGTTGTCATCCAGCGCATTGAGGTCACACCGGAACAGGCGGAGAAAGCCTACCGGCTTGCCCTAAGCAACGGCCGGGTTCCGGGGGCATTCTGCGCGCAGGCGACGATTGGCATTCTGCAGCAGGTTCCGGGGTTTGAAAGCCTGGACCGCACCTTCTATCCGGAAAAACTGGCAGAGCAGTTCGGCCAGCTGCCGGGGGTGGTGACAGAGCGCTATTATGAAAACGACAGCGGCGATTTGCAGGCGGGCCTCGCCAAAAGCAACGCCACGCTCAGCGCCGCTTCAGAGTGATCGTGCCGCCCGGCGCGCAGCGCTAGGCGGCGATATACAACAGCAGCAGCGACAGCCCGCCGGTGCCCAGGGCAAACAGCACGTTTCTGGTCAGATAGCCCGCAGCAAAGGTCGCGGCCGCGGCAGCAAAATGCATCAGGCTGGGCTCGCCTCCGGCGGGGGCAGGCCAGACCACCAGCGGCGCCACCAGCGCCGGAATGATCGCCACCGCGGTATAGCGCAGATGCCGCATCAGCCATTCCGGGATCGCGCGCCCGCCCATGAAGCCGATGAAGGCGAACCGCAGGGCGTAGCTGCCAAGCGCCAGCCCGATGATCACGGTCCACAGCAGCGGTGCGGGAATACTGCTCATTTCGCGGCCTCCGATTTTACCTTCTGCCGGTCCAGCCACAGTTCCGCCTGGGCGCCGGCCACCATGCCGGCAATCCCCGCCACGATAAGCCCCAGGTTATAGGGCAGGGCGGCCGCCGGCAGCGATGCGGCCACCGCCACGAAACAGGCGGCGATATGCGCCGGCGTGCGCAGCATCGGTCCGATCATCGCCAGAAACGCCAGCGGCAGCACGAAATCCACGCCCCAGCTCTCCGGAATGCGGGTGCCGACCAGCGCGCCAAGCGCCGTGGCAATCACCCAGGCCGGTGCCACAATGCCATTGGTGCCGAAGAAATACGCCACCCGCTGCGCCAGCGGCATTTCCGGCTCGGTCTCGAATTTGACGATCGACAGCGCATAGGACTGGTCGACCACGAAATAGGCCGCCAGCGCCCGCTGCCACATCGGCGCATCGCCCAGGTATGGCGTCAGCGAGGCCGAATACATCGCCATCCGCAGGTTCACCGCCAGGGCCGAGATCAGGATGATGATCAGCGGCGCGTTCTCCTGCATCAGCTGCAGCGCGGTGAACTGGGCGGCGCCTGCAAAGACCGCGAGGGAGAAGGCGAACGCCTCCGGGACGATCAGCCCGGCCTCTGCCGCCAGCACCCCGAACAGAAAACCGAAGGGCGAGGCCATGAAAATGAAAGGCGCGCTGTCGCGAAACCCCTTCCAGAAGGCCGATTTGGTGGTGGTGATTGCCATCTGCGCGTCCTAGATTGCGTTGAACCGCCCTAAGGCGGACGCAGAAGGAATGCAATTGGTGAGCATTGATATCACGTCAGAATATCTGATCGCCCCCGGCGTCGCAGACCCGCGGCTCACCCGCGCCGTCACCGGCACCGACCAGAACGGCGAAGCGGCTGAGATCGCCGTGGTCGAGGAGCGCCCGCTGACCATTTTCCTGAATTCGCAGGAAATTGTCACTGCGATGACCATTGGAGATTACCCGGAATATCTGGCGCTTGGCTTCCTGCGCAACCAGCGGATGCTGCGCGACGGGGACGAGGTGACCCGCGTCGATTATGACGAGGACCTGGAAACCGTGGTGGTGCGCACTGCGGTGGAAACCAGCCACGAGGAAAAGCTGAAGAAGAAGACCCGCACCTCCGGCTGCGCGGTCGGCACCGTCTTCGGCGACATGATGGAGGGGCTGGAGGACGTGCGCCTGCCCGAGGCCAAAGTCCGCACCTCCTGGCTCTATACGCTGGCCCATAAGATCAACCGTACGCCGTCCCTGTATCTGGAGGCCGGCGCCATCCACGGCACCGTGCTCTGCCGCCAGGACCGCCCGCTGGTCTATATGGAAGACGTCGGCCGCCATAACGCAGTGGACAAGATCGCCGGGTGGATGCTGTCGGAGCAGGCGGAGGCCGCGGACAAGATCCTTTATACCACCGGCAGGCTCACCTCGGAGATGGTGATCAAGACGGCAATGATGGGCATTCCGGTGCTGGCGTCCCGTTCGGGCTTCACCGCCTGGGGCGTGGAGATCGCCCGCGAGGTTGGCCTCACCCTGATCGGCCGGATGCGCGGCCAGCGGTTCATCTGCTTGTCCGGTGAGGAACGGCTGGTGCGGGACATGGACCCGAAGGACGCGCCGGTGGAAGAGAAGAAGCACCGGCGGAAGGGTGCGGACGGGTAACCGGATTTCGCGTGAAATCCGGCCCGGAAAACACGTGTTTTCCGCCGCAGGAGGAGAAGGCATGACAGAACAGAAGCCTTTGGGCGTAATCCTCGCAGGCGGCCTCGCCACCCGGATGGGCGGCGGCGACAAGGGGCGGCTGCAGGTCGGCGGCCAGAGCCTCCTCTCCCGCGTGGTCGACCGGCTCGGCCCTCAGGTCGCGGGCCTGGCGCTGAACGCCAATGGCGACCCGGAGCGGTTCGCCGACCTGGGCCTGCCGGTCATTGCCGACTCGATCGAGGGCTTTGCAGGTCCGCTGGCGGGTGTCTTGGCAGGTCTCGATTGGGCGGCAGAGCAGGGCGTTGAAACCATCGTCACCGCCGCCGCCGACACGCCGTTCTTCCCGCAGGATCTGGTCGCCCGGCTGACCGCCGCTGCACAGGGCATGGAGCACCCTCTGGTCCTCGCCACCACCCCACGCACCGGCGATGAGGCGCTGAAATCCGGCGGGCGGAGCAAAGTGAACCGGCACCCGGCCTTTGGCCTCTGGCCCGTCGCTCTGCGCGACGACCTGCGCGCCGCATTGAACGGCGGGCTGCGCAAGGTGGTGCTGTGGACCGACCAGCACGGTGGCCGCGAGGCGCTGTTTGAGGCCGATCCCTTCGACCCCTTCTTCAACATCAACACGCCAGAGGACCTGGCCCGCGCCGAGGCGCTCTTGAAGTGAAGATCTATGGCGTCACCGGCTGGAAGAACAACGGCAAGACCGGGCTGATGGAGCGGCTGGTGGCGGAGTTCTGCGCCCGCGGATACACCGTCTCCACCATCAAGCACGCCCATCACGCAACGGACGTGGACCAGTCCGGCACCGACAGCCACCGCCACCGCCAGGCCGGCGCGGCGGAGGTGGTGCTGGCCTCTGCCGGGCGCGTGGCCATCATGCAGGAGTTGCGCGGCGCAGCAGAACCGCCGCTGGCGGAGCTGCTGGCCCGTCTCCTCCCGGTCGACCTGGTGCTGGTCGAGGGCTACAAACGCGAACCGCACCCCAAGATCGAGGCCTACCGGCAGTCTGCCGGCACCGATCTGATTGCGCCGCAGGATCCCAGCATCCGTGCCGTTGCCAGCGACACGGCGCTAGAGCTGGACCGCCCTGTCTTCGATCTGGACGGCACCGCCGCGATAGCTGATTTCATTCAGGCGGAACTGGATCTGTGAGCGTTTTCGACACCGTTCTGGCCGTCGACTGGTCTGCCGCCAAGCGTAAACCGCCGCGGGAAAGCAAGGACGCGATCTGGCTCGGCGTGGCACGCGGCGGCGTCGCGGAACAGCAAATTTACTGCCGCAGCCGGCAGGAGGCGGAGGCTTGGATCAGCCGCTTCCTGGAGCAAGAGCAGGCCGCGCGGCGGCGGGTGCTTGCAGCCTTTGACTTTCCCTTCGGCTATCCGCGCGGTTTCGCGCGCCGGATCACTGGATCGGATGACCCCTTCGCCGTCTGGCACTGGCTGGAAGAGCGCATCGAAGACGCTGAGGACGGCAGCAACAACCGGTTTGACGTCGCTTCCGAGATGAACCGGCTGTTTGCCGGCACCGGCCCGTTCTGGGGCAAGCCGCACCAGACACGCTGGCCGGATATTCCCTACCGCAAGGCCGGTATCGCTTACAAAGACGTGCCGGAACGGCGCCGCGCGGATCTGGCAGCCAAGGCGGCCTCCTCCTGCTTTCAGCTGTTTTTCAATCCGACGGTTGGCAGCCAGGTGCTGATGGGGCTGCCGGTCCTGCAGCGGCTGCGTCTTCGGCACAAGGCGGCTGTCTGGCCTTTCGAAAACATTGCGGCCGCGCAAATTGTGTTCGCGGAAATTTGGCCAGGTTTGATCGAACCCGCCGTGAAGGCTGCCATGGCTGCTTCCGGCCCGGAGGAAATCCGCGACCGGGTGCAGATGCGGCTGTTGTCGCAAGCGCTCAGCCGCGTGCCGGCGGATGAGCTGAGTGAAATGCTGGCCGCAGTGCCTGAGGAAGCGCAAGAGGAGGCTTGGATTTTGGGCACGGGACACGATGACCGCTTGAACGCGCTGGCCTGGGATAAGCCGGGCGGGCTGACACCGCCGCCGCTCAGCAACGATTGTTTTGCCTTGCCCGCAGGCGTCGACTGGACTCCGGTGGATGATGCGCTGGCCCTGCTCCGGGACAGGCTGGGGCCGGTCACCGGTGCTGAAACCGTGCCGCTGGCAGACGCCCTAGGCCGGGTGCTGGCAGAGGATGCGCTGGCCAAACGCGCCAACCCGCCGCTGCCGAATACGGCGGTGGATGGCTACGGCTTTGTGGGCGGCAGGGCAGAGGGGCCGCATGAGCTGCCGCTGGTGCCGGGGCGCGCCGCCGCCGGCGTGCCGTTCGGCGGCACGGTTCCCAAAGGCAGCGCCGTCCGCGTCCTGACCGGCGCCGCGCTGCCCGATGGCGTGGATACCGTGATCCTGGAGGAAGACGTCAACACCGACGGCACCCGGATCGCCTTCAACGGCCCGCTGAAACAGGGGGCGAACACCCGCAAGGCGGGCGAGGATGTCTGCGCGGGCGAACGCATCCTGCCCGCAGGCCGGGTCATCACCCCGGCCGATCTGGCCCTGGCCTCCGCCACCGGGCTGGCGCAGCTGACGGTGCGGCTGCCGCTGCGGGTGGGCGTGCTCTCCACCGGCGATGAGCTGGTCGAGGCGGGAGAAACCGCAGGCAAGGGGCAGATCTTCGACGCCAACCGCCCGATGCTGCTGGCGCTGATCCGCCAATTGGGCTTTGTGCCGGTGGATCTGGGCAAAGCCGCAGACGACCGCGCGGCGCTGCGGGCGCATCTGGACGGCGCCGCGGCGCAAACCGATGTGATCCTGACATCAGGCGGCGCGTCGGCGGGGGATGAGGATCATATGTCGGCGCTCTTGCGCGAGGCGGGCGCGCTGCAGGAATGGCGCATCGCGCTGAAACCCGGGCGCCCGCTCGCGCTGGGCATGTGGCAGGGCACGCCGGTGTTCGGACTGCCGGGCAACCCGGTGGCGGCGCTGGTCTGCACGCTGATCTTCGCCCGCCCCGCCATGGGGCTGATGGCAGGCGCCGGCTGGCAGGAGCCGCAGGCGTTTGAAGTCCCGGCCGGTTTTGAAAAGCGCAAGAAACCGGGCCGCCGCGAATACCTGCGGGCGCGGGTGCGGGACGGGCGCGCCGAGGTGTTCAAATCCGAAGGCTCCGGCCGCATCAGCGGCCTCAGCTGGGCGGAAGGGCTGGTGGAGCTTGGCGACAGCGCCGCGGAGATCAAGCCGGGCGATCTGGTCCGCTTCCTCCCCTACGGCAGCTTTGCGATGTGAACGGCGCCCTCCCGCCCGCGGCCCGGCGCATCAAAGATGCTTGCCCGCCGTTGGGCCCGGCGCCGCGCTGACGCCCGGCGCCGCTCCGCTCTTTCATCTTTCCAGAAATACTCGCGCCGCAGGCAGCGGCCCGTCAGGGCCGCCCGATCAATCAAACGTCCCGGCCACCCGGCCCAGCAGCATGAAGGCGCGGGCGGTGCGGGTGTTGCCTAGGGCGGAAATCTCGCCGTCGGTGGCTTCGGCCTCGAATTCCGCAAACATCTGGTCGAACCGGCGCAGAAAGTGGTGCGCCGCGTCGCGGAAGATCGGGTCCTGTTTCATCCGCGCTGCGGTCAGCGCCAGCGAGGTGCGGTCGCGCACGCCGCCAAGCGCCGCCACCGCGCGGCCGCGCGCGCCCTGTCCGAACTGGCGCCAGACCTCGGGCCGGGCCATGTCGGGCCGCAGGTCGTCCATATAGATGCCGTCCTGGCTGAGCAGCGTCAGCACGTCTTGCGAGGCCTGGATCACCTGCGCCGCCTTGCGGTCCTTGAGCGCGGCGCGCAGCGCGGCAAAGCCTTCTTCATCCTCGGCGGTTTCCGGGAAATTCAGGGCGCGGATGAACTGATCCGCAGGCAGCGGCGGCGCGGTGTCCGTGGCCTGGGTGCCAAGCGCCAGCGAACCCTGGCCGGCGGCAGTCATCTCGGCGGCCTCGGCGGGGATTGCCGGGCGCACCGGATTGGCGCGGCGGCTGGTGTGGAAGGTGGCCAGCGCGGTTTCGGTCTTGCGGGTCGCCTCGGCGATCTCCTCCAGCCGCTTGGCCATCGACGGCTCGGCCACCGCGGCATGCTGCTGGGCCTGGGCCAAATAGGTCTGCCGCAGCCCGTCGATGGCGGCCTGCAGCTGTTCGCTCTCCTCCCGCATCACCCGGGCCGAGCGCGCGGCAGAGGCGGCGACCCACAGCATCGCCAGCGGCAGCACCACCGCCAGCACACCGGTGATCAGATCGGTCCATTGCGACAGGCCCGCGCCATCCGGGGCAAAGACATAGAACGCCACTGCCGCCAGCAGCCACAGCGCCCCCAGCCCGATGGCCACCAGCTCGGCCCCGCCCAGCCCGCTGCCCGCGGGCGCGTCATAGCTGCGCAGCGGGCGTCCGCCTGCGGAGGTCGGGCTGGAGCCCGGGCTGCTGCTGGAGCCTGTCATGACCATTCACCGCCTTGCAGATCAGGAATAGACGATCTTGAGAATCTCGTAGGACCGTTCGCCGCCGGGCGTGCGCACTTCGACACTGTCCCCTTCGTCCTTGCCGATCAAGGCGCGCGCGATGGGGGATTTGATATTCAACAGCCCCGCTTCGATGTTGGCCTCATGCTCGCCGACGATCTGCCAGGTCTTTTCCTCGTCGGTGTCCTCGTCCACCACGGTCACCTTGGCGCCGAACTTGATCGCCCCGTTCAGCTTGGCCGGGTTGATCACATCGGCCAGCGACAGGATGCCCTCCAGCTCCTTGATGCGGCCCTCGATGAAGGACTGTTTCTCGCGGGCAGAGTGGTACTCGGCGTTTTCCGACAGGTCGCCCAGCTCGCGCGCTTCGGCGATCGCCTGGATGATGGCCGGGCGTTCGACGGATTTCAGGGTTTTCAGTTCGCTTTCCAGGGCAGCGTGACCCGCCGGGGTCATCGGGATCTTTTCCATGTGGTTGGTCCAGGTCGCTCTTTATGTTTTGTTTTTGTCAGTACGAAAGCCGGAGCCCCGCAGCATGTGCCGCGGGGCGTCCGGTCCGGTTGACAATTACCTGACCCAATCCGGTGCCTGATTTCAAGTGGCCGCGGGGGCTGCTGGCCCGCAAATCCGCCTAACTGCGTGCTTTGGCCGGCTTTTCCACAGGAATGCGCAAGAAAATGCCGTGCGCGGGCAGCCGCGGAAGCCCCGCTTGCCACAGGAGATCAATCATATTGCACCGCCTCGTATTCGATGCCGTTTTCATCGTGGAAATAAAACCGGCGGCCCGGCTCGTAGTCGCCGTGGTTCATCGGGGTGAAGCCTGCAGCCTTCACCGCGGCCTCGGTGGCGTCCAGATCCTCCACGATCACCGCCAGGTGGTTCAGCCCGCCGATAATGCCGTAGCTTTCCGGCGCTTTGCCTGCAGAGGTGCGCGGCGTGTAGAGCGCCAGATAGCTGTTTTCCCCGCCCACATGCACAGTGTAGCCGCCGTTCTTGGCCTCGCCCTGCCAGCGCACATGCCAGCCGAAAACATTTTCCATCCAGGCCGCGGTGCCATGGGGGTCTGCGACGGTGACATTTGCATGTTCCAGAACTGCGCTCATCGGAAATCTCCTTTTGCCTGAGCAAACCTGTTGATGCGACTCACCCTAGGTCCTAAACCTAACTTTAGCTCAAGAGATTTCTTCAGGGAGTTCCCCATGCCCCAGTCTGCCGGGATTTCCATCGGGTATCTGGCCGAACGCACCGGCCTCGCGGTGTCCGCCATCCGCTATTACGAGGCGCAAGGCCTGGTGGAGCCCTGGCGCAACGCCGGCGGCCAGCGGCGGTTCCAGCGGGCCGACATCCGGCGGCTCAGCTTCATCATGATCGCGCAGCAGTTCGGTTTTTCCCTGCCGCAAATCCGCGGCTTCCTAAAAAGCCTGCCGGGCAGCCGCACCCCCACCAAAGACGACTGGGCGCGCATTTCCGAGAACTTCCGCAGCCACCTGGACCAGCGAATCGAGACCCTGGTCAAGCTGCGCGACAATCTGGACGGCTGTATCGGTTGCGGCTGCCTGTCGCTGCCGAACTGCAAGCTTTACAACCCCGAGGACCGGGCGGCACAGAAGGGGCAGGGACCCCGGTACCTGATGGGAGACCGGCCCGAGACAGAGATGGCGGCGGAAAATGATCCTTGAGTGACGATAATGGACGCACTTTTTGTCTCAGTTGCCTGTTTTACAGGTGTTTGACGCGGAGTTTGGATTGACCCATGGGGGCGCCGAACGCTAAGCAACCGCGAAAGAATATTGCGCCCGCAGTCTGTTGCGGGGCCGGTAGCAAAAGTTAGCCAAGGAGCGCCGCAGATGGCCGAGATTGAACGCGAAGCGATGGAATACGACGTGGTGATCGTCGGGGCCGGCCCTGCTGGTCTGTCTGCGGCCATCCGCCTGAAACAGCTGGACGCCGACTTGCAGGTCGTGGTCCTGGAAAAGGGCTCAGAGGTGGGCGCGCATATTCTGTCGGGCGCGGTGCTGGATCCCTGCGGCCTGAATGCGCTGATCCCCGACTGGAAGGAAAAGGGCGCGCCGCTGAACGTGGAAGTCAAGGAAGACAACTTCTACATGCTGGGCGAGGCGGGCCACGTCCGCATCCCCAACTTCCCGATGCCGCCCTTGATGAACAACCATGGCAACTACATCGTCTCCATGGGCAACGTCTGCCGCTGGATGGCGGAGCAGGCCGAGGAAATGGGCGTCGAGATCTTCCCGGGCATGGCGTGCTCCGAGCTGGTCTATGGCGACAATGGCGAAGTGAAGGGCGTGGTTGCCGGCGAATTCGGCAAAAACCCCGACGGCACCCCCGGCCCGGCCTATGAACCCGGCATGGAGCTGCACGGCAAATATGTCTTCCTGGGCGAAGGCGTGCGCGGCTCGCTGTCCAAGGAAGTGATCGCCAAATACGGCCTGTCTGACGGCAAGGAGCCGCAGAAATACGGCGTCGGCATGAAAGAGATCTGGGAGATCGACCCGGCCAAGCACAAGGAAGGCACCGTCACCCACACCATGGGCTGGCCGCTGGGCTCCAATGCGGGCGGCGGCTCGTTCATCTACCACCTGGACAACAACCAGGTTTACGTGGGCTTCGTGGTGCACCTGAACTACAAGAATCCGCACCTGTTCCCCTACATGGAATTCCAGCGCTTCAAGCACCACCCGGTGGTGGCCGAGCTGCTGAAGGGCGGCAAGCGCGTGGCCTATGGCGCCCGTGCCATCACCGAAGGCGGCTGGCAGTCGATGCCGAAACTGGTGGCGCCGGGCGTGGCGCTGCTGGGCTGCTCCGCGGGCATGGTCAACGTGCCGCGCATCAAGGGCAACCACAACGCGATGCTGTCGGGCAAGGCCGCAGCCGAAGCCGCCTTTGACGCGATCAAGGCAGAGCGTTCCGGTGATGAGCTGACCGCCTATGAAGCCGACGTGCGCGACGGCGCCATCGGCAAGGATCTCAAGATGGTCCGCAACGTGAAGCCGATGTGGTCCAAATGGGGCCTCACTGCCTCGCTGGCGCTGGGCGGCCTCGACATGTGGACCAACAACCTCCTCGGCTTCTCCTTCTTCGGCACCCTGGGCCACGGCAAGAACGATGCCGAGGCGACCGAGGAAGCCTCCAAGCACAAGGTGATCGACTATCCCAAGCCCGATGGCGTGCTGTCGTTTGACCGCCTGACCAACGTCAGCTTCTCGATGACCAACCACGAGGAAAGCCAGCCCTGCCACCTGCGCCTGGGCAACGAGGACACCCCGGTCCGGGTCAACCTGCCGAAATACGCCGAACCGGCGCAGCGCTATTGCCCGGCCGGTGTCTACGAAGTGGTGGAAAAGGACGGCCAGCCGGAGTTCGTGATCAACTTCCAGAACTGCGTCCACTGCAAGACCTGCGACATCAAGGACCCGTCCCAGAACATCACCTGGACCACACCCCAGGGCGGCGACGGCCCGAACTACCCCAACATGTAACGGGAAGTTTAAATTTTCGGCGCGCTTTCGCCGGATTTTATGGGGCGGCCGCCGGGCCGCCCCATTGCGTGTTGACGGCCGCCGCACTACCCTTTCTTAGAAGAGCAAGAGCAGTAAATCGTAAGGGGGTCCCCGCGTGCCCGTATCCATTCTTCGCAGCTTGACCTGTGCGGCCCTGATGGCCGCCGCCGCCCCTGTCGTGCAGGCAGAGGGGCTGGCAGGATCCTACCTGGCCGGGCGCGCCGCGACCTATGACAGCGATTTTGCCGCGGCGGCGCTTTATTACACCCAGGCGCTGGCGCGCGACCCTCAAAATCCGCTGCTGATGGAAAACGTGGTGTTTGCCCAGCTCGCCATGGGCAAGGCGGAACTCGCCGTGCCGGTGGCGGAGCGCCTGCGCCAGATCGGCGCGCGCAGCCAGGTGGCCAGCATCGTCATTGCCGGCGGTCATGCTTCCGGCGGGAATTTCCAGGCGCTGCTGGAGCGCGATCTCGAACGCGAGGCGATCCACCCGCTGGTGGACGGGCTGCTGGAAGGCTGGGCGCATATCGGCACCGGGTCGGTGTCCAGCGCGCTCAAGACTTTTGACCGGATGGCCAAGGACAGCAGCCTGAAGCCTTTCGTGCTCTATCACCGGGCGCTGGCGCTGGCCTCCGCCGGCGATTACGGCGGCGCCGAGGCGCTGTTCGCCGCCGAGGACGGGCGCCTGGCCAGCCTCAGCCGCCGCGCTGCGGTGGCGCGGGTGCAGATACTGTCGCAGCTGGGCCGCAACGCAGAGGCCCGCGAGACGCTGCAGGCGGCTTTCGGCAGCCGCCTTGACCCCGGGCTGGAAGCGCTGGATGCGCAGCTGCAGGACGGCAAGACCCTGGCCTACACCATCGCGCCGGGCCCGCGCGAAGGCATTGCCGAGGTCTTCTTTACCCTGGGGGCGGCGCTGAATGGCGATACCGCCAATGATTACGTGCTGATGTATGCCCGCATGGCGGCGTCGGTGCGGCCCGACCACGTGGACGCCATTTTGCTGAGCGCCAGTCTGCTGGACCAGCTGGGCCGCTACGAGCTGTCAGTGGCGACTTACAAGCAGGTGCCGCGCAGCCATCCGGATTACCACGCCGCGGAACTGGGGCGCGCCGAGGCACTGCGCCGCGCGGCCAAGCCGGATGCGGCAATCGAGGTGCTGGAGCAGCTGGCGCGGCAATTCCCGGACCAGCCCGGCGTCTACGTCAGCCTCGGCGACCTGTTACGCCAGCAGGAGGATTATGCAGGGGCGGCCCGCGCCTATGACAAGGCGCTGGCAAACACGCCGGAGGATGACGGCAGCCGCTGGTTCCTGCTGTATGCCCGCGGCATCTGCCACGAGCGGCTGAACCAGTGGGAGCAGGCAGAGGCGGACTTCCGTGCCTCTCTGGCGCTGGAGCCGGACCGGCCGCAGGTGCTGAACTACCTGGGCTACTCCTTGGTAGAAAAGCGCAGCAAGCTGGATGAGGCGCTCAACATGATCGAGCGCGCGGTCGCCGCGCGGCCCGACTCCGGTTATATCGTCGACTCCCTTGGCTGGGTGCTGTACCGCCTGGGCCGCTTTGACGAGGCAGTGGCGCATATGGAGCGTGCGGTGGAACTGATGCCGGTGGACCCGGTGGTGAATGACCATCTGGGCGATGTCTACTGGGCCGTGGGACGCGCGCGCGAGGCGGAGTTCCAGTGGAAGCGCGCCCTCTCCTTCATCGACCCGGAAGACACCGACGGCGAGGCCGACCCTGAGCGCATCCGCCGCAAGCTTGACATCGGCCTGGACGCGGTTCTGGCCGAAGAGGGCGCAGAACCCCTGAAGGTCGCCAATGGCGGCTGAGGTCTTTGCGCCTGCCAAGATCAACCTGACCCTGCATGTGACCGGCCGCCGCGCGGACGGCTATCACCTGCTGGATTCGCTGGTGGTCTTTGCGGACACCGGCGACCGGCTGCGGCTTGAGCCCGGCCCGGAGCTGGCGCTGGAGGTCTCCGGCCTGTTTGCGGACGGCGTGCCCGCCGATCAGCGCAACCTGGTGTGGCAGGCCGCTGCCGGAGCGGGCTGGACCGGGCGCATCAGCCTGGACAAGCAGCTGCCCCACGGCGCCGGCATCGGCGGCGGGTCATCGGATGCCGCTGCCGTCCTGCGCGCACTGGCCGGACAGGGCACCGGTATCCCCGAAGACCTGCCGCTGTCGCTTGGCGCCGATGTGCCGGTCTGCATGGCGGCGCGGGCCTCACGGATGCAGGGGATCGGCGAGCAGGTCACGCGGGTGGCGCTGCCGGAACTGCACGCGCTCTTGGTCAATCCGGGCGTGCATGTGCCCACTGGCGCGGTCTTCTCCGCGCTTGCCTCGCGTGACAACCCGCCGATGCCGCCAGACATCCCGTCCTTCGCCTCTGCCGAAGACTGCGCCGCCTGGCTTGGCGAACAGCGCAACGATCTGGAGGCCCCGGCCATCACCGCCGCACCGGACATCGAACGGGTGCTTTCGGACCTGCGCAGCTCCCGCCAGGCTATGCTTGCGCGCATGTCCGGCTCCGGCGCCACTTGCTTTGCGCTCTACCCCACGAAAAAGGCCGCCCATATGGCGGCCTATGAGATCGGGGCGGAGCATCCCGACTGGTGGTGCAGCGCCGTCACTTTGACCTGACGGGCGCACTCCGCGGGCTCGCCTTTTCATCTTTGCAAAAGTACTCTGGGGTGAGCGCCGCAGGCGCGAGGGGCAAAGCCCCTCCGGGCATCAGTTCAGCCGCGCCACCACGTAATCGGCCAGATCGCTCAGCATGGTGCGGATCTCGTGATCGGGCAGCACCTCCAGCGCCGCGCGGGCCTTGGCCGCCCACCCCAGCGCATCCTGCCGCGTGGCCTCCAGCGTGCCGTATTTCGCCATCAGTGCCAGCGCCTCTTCCAGATCGCCGTCCTGCTGCTTGCCCTTCTCGATGGTGCGGGTCCAGAAGGCGCGCTCCTCGTCCGTCGCCTGCGCCACCGCCTTGATCACCGGCAGGGTCAGCTTGCGCTCGCGGAAGTCGTCGCCGACGTTCTTGCCGGTCGCCTTGCTGTCGCCCTGGTAGTCCAGCAGGTCATCGGCAATCTGGAAGGCAATCCCCAGCGCATCGCCATACTCAAACAGTGCCTTCACCTGTGCCTCCGGCGCGCCGGCAATCACACCGCCCACCTCGGTCGCGGCCGAGAACAGCGCCGCGGTCTTGCCGCGCACCACCTGCAGATAGATGCCCTCATCGGTCTTCAGGTTCGACGCCGCGGTCATCTGCAGCACTTCGCCCTCGGCGATGGTGGCGGAGGCGTTGGCGAGAATGTCCAGCACCCGCAAGCTCTCTGTCTCCACCATCAGCTGGAAGCTGCGGGCAAACAGGTAGTCGCCCACCAGGACAGAGCTTTTGTTGTCCCACAGCAGGTTTGCCGTGGGCCGCCCGCGCCGCTGGGCGCTTTCGTCCACCACGTCGTCATGCAGCAGGGTGGCGGTGTGGATGAACTCCACCGTGGCGGCCAGCTTCAGATGGTGGTCGCCCTCGTAGCCGCACAGCCGCGCCGCCGCCAGCGTCAGCATCGGCCGCAGCCGCTTGCCGCCCGCCTCAACCAGATGCGCGGTCACCTCAGGGATGCGCGGGGCGTGTTCGGAGGCCATCCGGGTGCGGATCAGCGCATTCACCGCCTCCAGCTCCTGGCTCAGCGTGGCGGCCAGCATCTCATGCGGCTTCCGGGTCATCACTTGGTCCATCACTTTCCCGCTTGCAAGGCTCGACAAGGCGCGGGCCTTGCCCTTAGATCCAAATCCATGAAAGAGCTTCTGCGCAGCACCGATCCGACGATCATCGCCTTTGCCTCCGCCCTCCTTGAGGGAGAGGATATAGACTGCTTTCAAATGGACGTAAATATGAGCGTCCTGGAAGGCGGGATCGGAATTTTCCCGCGCCGTCTGATGGTTCGCACCGACGATTACGACGCCGCCGTGGTGGTGATGCGCGACAATGAAATCCCGCTGGGCAGATGAGCGGCTTCCGCGAAGACGAGCTGACCCGCAACGGCTTTCTCGGCGGCAGGGTGCAGCTGTGGCAGCCCGCCCGCGGCTACCGCGCCGGGGTGGATCCGGTGCTGCTGGCGGCGGCGGTCCCCGCGCGGGCCGGGGAGGCGGTGCTGGAGCTGGGCTGCGGTGCCGGCCAGGCGCTGCTGTGCCTGGCGGCGCGGGTGCCGGGGCTGGCCCTGGCGGGCGTGGAGCTGCAAGCGCCCTATGCGGACCTCGCCCGCCGCAACGCTGCCGCCAGCGGGCAGGCGATTGATGTCTATGAGACCGATCTCGCTGCGATGCCGGAGGCGCTGAAGCAGCGCCAGTTTCATCACGTCATCGCCAATCCGCCCTATTACAGGGCAGGCGCCCACAGCCAGGCCCGCGACGCGGGCCGCAAGATTGCCCTGGGGGAGGGCACGCCGCTGGCAGACTGGATCGCCGCCGCCGCCCGGCGCCTCGCGCCCAAGGGCTATCTGCACATGATCCAGCGCGCCGACCGGCTGCCGGACATGCTGGCAGGCTGCTCCGGTGTGCTTGGCTCGCTGGAGGTTCTGCCGCTGGCCCCGCGCCAGGCCCGCGCGGCGGAACTGGTGATCCTGCGCGCGCGCAAGGGCGGGCGGGCCGGCTTCCGTCTGCATGCACCGCTGATTCTGCATGAAGGCGACCGGCACGAACGCGATGGCGAGAGCTACCGGCCGGAAATCCGCGCGGTTCTGCGCGACGGCGCCGCCTTGCCCTGGCCGGGCTGAGGCGCCGTTTCCCAGCGGCGCGAACTTAGGGGCGCGGCCGGCTGGTTTCAACCTTTGGCGAATCCAGATCCGCGGGTTTCTGCTGCTATGCGCCGGCGTCTGCGGCAAAATGCGCGGCGCATAGCCGATATGAAAATTTCATGACAAAAATACTGCGGCTGCAGCGTGACAGATGCGGGAACTTGTGCTCCACTCATATTCGTCAAACACATCTAGCTCAAAGAAGGAGGGTTGCCATGAGCCTCAGCTCGCATCTGACCGAACTTAAGAAGAAGCACGAGCACCTGAGCATGGAAGTGGAACAGGCCCAACGGTCACCCAGTACCGACGGGCTGCAGATTGCAGCGATGAAAAAGCAGAAGCTCAAACTGAAGGAAGAGATTGAGCGCCTGACGGCCGAAGCGGTCTGAGGGGGCTTGCCGGGGCCTTGCCCGGCATGAGGTTTGGAGGGCCTGCCCGGTTGCGGCGGCCCTCTTTTTAGTTGCGGGGCTTTGCGGCACCGGTGCTGGCCCGGGCGGCAATCAGCGCGCCGCCGGTGATCAGCGCCGCCGCCAGCGCCAGCCCCCAGGAGGCCGCGGCAATCCCCGCCAGCACCAGGATCAGCGTTGACAAAAGCGGCGCCGCATAGGAGCTGGTGCCAAGCATCTGGATATCGCCCTGCTTGACGCCAATGTCCCACACGTAGAACGCCAGCCCCACGGGGCCGAGCCCCAGCAGCAGGGTCGACACCCAGCCCAGCGTGCCTGCGGGCCACACCGTCTCCTCCAGCAAAAAATGCAGCCCCCAGGAGGCCACGGCGGTCGCCAGGCAGAACACCGCGACCGAACTGGTCGGCGCGCCGCCCACCAGCCGCGACAGCACCGAATAGCCGGACCATGTGAGCGCGCACAGCAGCGCCAGCCCGTAGCCCGGCAGATACTGCGCCTCAAACCCGCCGCCGCCGCCTGAGATGATGGTCGCCGCCCCGGCAAACCCCAAGCCGGCGCCGATCAGATGCCCCGCCTTCAGCTGCTCGCCGGGCAGCAGGCCGGACAGCAGCACGATCAGCAGGGGCCACAGATAGGCGATCAGCCCGGCCTCCGCCGCGGGCGCAAGCCGCAGCGCCGAGAAATACAGCGCGTGATAGCCGAACAGCCCCAGGGTGCCGAAGATGTAGACCCTGACCGGCACGTGGCGCAGCTGGCCCAGTTTGCCCGACGCTGCGGTCCAGATGATCCCCAGGGTGCCGCCGATGGTGAAGCACAGCGCGTTCAGCAGCAGCGGCGGGGCAGGTTCAGAGCCGACGGTCAGCAGCGCCAGCAGCGCCCACAGCAAAACAGCGATAAAGCCAATGGCGGTTGCGCGGGTCTTGGTCATTGGGGTTGCAGATCCTGAACAGGGATAATGTCGAAATCGCCCCACATATGCGCGGTTTTCTCGATTTCTGCAAAGAACCAGTCGCGGAAGGCTGCGATCTGGGGCCGGTCCCTGGCTTCCGGCAGGCACAGGAAGCGGAACCGCGCATCGGTCTGGATCGCCACCTTGAACGGCGCCACCAGCCGCCCCTCCCGGACGTCCTTGATGATCAGCGGCCGCCGCCCCAGCGCCACGCCCAGGCCCGCGCAAGCGGCGTCAATGGCGTGATCGGGCGCCGAAAAATGGGTGCCGGTGCCGGGGGCGAATTCCACGCCCACTGCCTGAAACCACGCAGGCCAGTCGCAGCCCGGCGCAACGGTGCTCAGGGAATCGTCGAAGATCAGCGGCGCGCGGCGCAGCGACTCCGGGGTCGGAAACTGCGCGTGCATCTCCGGCGTCATCACAGGTGTCAGCCAGTCGGGGCGCGTGCCGTAGGACGCCAGCCCGGCATCGTCGGAGACGCCAAAGCGGATCGCCACATCCACACCGCCGCGGCGCAGGTCCACCACCTTGAGCGAGGCCGACAGCCGCAGCTCGATTTCCGGGTGGCTGCGGGCGAATTCGAACAGCCGCGGCGCCAGCCATTTCGCCGTCAGCGCAGGCCCGGCAGTTACCGTCAGCGTGGTCTCATCCAGCAGCCGCCGGGTGCTCTGCCAGGCTTGGCCCAGCGCCCGGAAGCCCTCGGCGGCGCCGGGCGCCAGCGTCTCGCCCGCTTCGGTCAGCTCCACCGCGCGGTTCAGGCGCCGGAACAGCGGCTGGCCCAGATGCTCCTCCAGCGATTTGATCTGAAACGACAGCGCCGCAGGGGTCACGTTCAGCTCCTCCGCTGCCTTGGCAAAGGACATGTGGCGGGCGGCGGCATCAAAGGCGCGCAAGGCGGTGAGGGGGGGCAGGCGGTCAGACATGACCACATAAGTATACCTTAACTGAACGCTGGAAAAGTCTCGTTTGTGCGTTTCCGGACATACCCTCATATTGGATGCAGGCAAAGGATACTGATCCGAAAGGAGGCCGAAGATGCTGGAATATTCTGCTGATGCCGCCGTGAGGTCTGCCATGGCCCGCGCCCACGCCGAACGCGGTCAGGTGCTGAAACTGGCCTGGACATGGCTGTTCGGCAAGAAGCCGGTGCCGTCCCTCCGCCCCAAGGTTTCCCGCTGGGCCTGAGCGCGCTCTAATTCGAGAAAAGGTTCTTACGGGATAGGAAGAGGGCCGGCCTTGCGGGGCTGGCCCTTGCCGTTTCTGCCACGAGCCGCTTCAGCGGGAGGTCTGGTGGCGGATCAGCGGCTCGATCCTGAGGTAGCGGCCCAGCTGCGCGTCCAGATGGCGCAAGGCGTCCGGGCTGGCAGACACCAGCACCCGCTCCCGGGCAGGCGGGCTGAGCAGCGTGAGCCCGTCAATGTCTTCCAGCTGGCTCTGCCAGTTCTGCGGCAGCTCCTCCCGCATCGTGCGTTTTACCGCGATCACATAATCGGCCATCGGCCCGGCCTCCGCTTCAGCTTCGGGGCATTCCGTGCCCTTCATATATGGCAGCAAGACCGATCGTCCTGCAAATTTCCCGCAGCCGGTGGCGGGCGAGGTCGCTGCGGAAGATGTTGCGCGGCATCGCTAGGTAAGACGCATCTTCCGCCAGCATCCGCGCCAGCACGCCGCAGGCCACCGGTGTCGCCATCGAGGTGCCGTCGAGCGCCGCATAAGGCACGGCGAGCCCGTGCCGGGCCGGGACCGGCGCGATGATGCCGACCCCCGGCGCGATGGCGTCAATCTCCGGCCCGAAGCAGGAGAAGCGGGCAAAGTAGAACCCGTCAAGGCCGAACAGCTCCGGCTGATCCGGCAGCTGGCCGCCGGAAACGGAATCCTCCGGCGCGGTGCCCAGCTTGCCCGCGGCGGAAACCGCGGCGGTTTCGGGCAGGGCAGCGGGGAAATGCACGAACTCAAAGGAATTGGCAGCGGCGCACAGGCACAGCGTGCCGCGCTCGGCTGCGTCCTGCACCGCATCCTGGACCACCTCTGACTTGACCGGCGCGCCCAGCGACAGGTTGATCAGATCCGCGCCCGCGCGGCTGAGGCTGTCGATTGCATCGGCAATGTCGATATTCGCGGCGCCTTCGCCGGGCGGGAACACCCGGGCCGTGTGAAGTTCAACGCCCGGCGCGATGCCGCCATGCGCCAGCACCTCCCCCGGGCGCCCGGCGATTGTGCCAGCCACATGGGTGCCATGCACATCCGCATCCGCCCCGCCATCGGGGTCGTGAATGCCGAGGATAAAGGCGCCATGATCGGTGCCCTGAAGATGCGGATGCGGGCCAAGCCCGGTGTCGATGACGCCCACCCTGATGCCTGCGCCTGCGTCCGGAGCGAAACTGCTGATGCCGCTGGCATGGTGCCACCAGTCCAGCCGCCGGTTCCCCGGCAGCTTGCTGCAGACCACCGTGGTCTTCTGCCCCGACACCTGCGCCCACCGCGCCCAGAAGCCCGCATAGGGTTTGACGATGGCGGCCAGGGGCTGGAAGGCCGGGTTGCTGGGGAAAGCGGCGATACCGTCTGCCCCTGTCAGGCTCTCCTCCCGCATCACCTCGCCGTCCAGCCGCCGCAGGAACAGGATGACGGTGGCCTGCGCCAGCGGCGCGCCGCCGCCGCGCACGTGGAATTCGAGCGGCGCAGCACCTGCGGGCGCGGCCCGCATCAGCCCCGCCAGCGGCACCCGGGCGTGATTGAACATAGAGAGAGCGCCCTCGCGCTGGTGCAGGATCAGCGGCTCGACGATCACGTCGCTGGAGGTGGCCGCATCCAGCGCCAGCATTTCGGCCGGGGTGCCTTCGAGGATCACACTGCGCCGGGCCAGATCATCGGCAGGGCGGGATTCCGAACGGATATGGGCGGTGGCGGGCAGCACCGTCAGCGCCTCGGCCAGCGCCGCGCGCGAGGCGGTCTTTTCGGCGTCCTGGAATTTGCCGGCGCGCCGGTTGGACATCACGAATTGCATGATCTGCACTCCCTCCTTGCTGCACGTATGAGGGTAGTGCTTTTCGCGCCCGCAACCAGTTGCGGTTCAAGGCGGTTGCCGCCGCCTAAGCGGGGGCCCGCACCCCGCCGGGGCGGGGTGCGGGCTGTCATCGGTTCAGCGTGTCAGACGAAGAACTGCGCGCCGTTGGCGGAGATGGTCGAGCCGTTGATGAAGCCCGACTCGTCAGACGCCAGGAAGGCCACGCAGCGGGCGATCTCTTCCGGCTCGCCCAGGCGGCCGGCCGGGATCTGGGCAATGATCGATTCCCGCACCTTCTCCGGCACTGCCATCACCATCTCGGTGGCGATATAGCCGGGGCAGACCGCGTTGGCGGTGATGCCGGCGCGCGCGCCTTCCTGGGCCAGCGATTTCACGATGCCCAGGTCGCCTGCCTTGGTGGCGGCATAGTTCACCTGCGCGAACTGGCCCTTCTGGCCGTTGATCGAGGAGATCACGATGACGCGGCCGAACTTGCGCTCGCGCATGCCCGGCCAGACCGGGTGAACGGTGTTGAACACGCCGGTCAGGTTGGTGTCGATCACTTCCTGCCACTGCTGCGGCGTCATCTTGTGGAAGGGCGCGTCGCGGGTGATGCCGGCGTTGGCCACAACGATGTCGATCGGGCCCATTTCCTCTTCGACCTTGGCGATGCCGGCGGCGCTTTCCTCGTAGCTGCCAACATTCCATTTGTAGGTCTTGATGCCGGTTTCGTCGGTGAATTTCGCCGCGGCTTCGTCATTGCCGGCATAGGTCGCGGCCACATTGCAGCCCTGCGCCTTCAGCGCCTGGGAAATTGCTGCGCCGATGCCGCGGGAACCGCCGGTGACGAGTGCAGTACGTGCCATTCAAGAATCCTCCAGATGAGTTTTTGCTTTGGTAATCTTGCTACAGTTTTGCTTATGCGGGCGCAACATTATTGCGTCATGAAATTTCTGCATTGCCGCAATTAAATTGTCGCACCCGCGGAATACCGCTGAATTGTAAAAGAAAAAGGGCGCCCCGAAAGGGCGCCCTGCGATATCAGCGGATTTGCGCCACTTACGGGCGCTCCACGCACATGGCAACGCCCATGCCGCCGCCGATGCACAGCGTGGCCAGGCCTTTCTTGGCGCCGCGGCGCTTCATTTCGAACAGAAGCGTGTTCAGAACCCGGCAGCCCGAGGCGCCGATCGGGTGGCCGATGGCAATGGCGCCGCCGTTCACGTTCACAATGGCCGGATCCCAGCCCATGTCCTTGTTCACCGCGCAGGCCTGGGCGGCAAAGGCTTCGTTGGCTTCGACCAGATCCAGGTCATTGACCGACCAGCCGGCCTTCTCCAGCGCCTTGCGGGAGGCATAGACCGGGCCGACGCCCATGATCGCCGGGTCCAGGCCGGCGGTGGCGTAGGAGGCGATGCGGGCCAGCGGCTCGATGCCGCGGCGTTCGGCCTCGTCAGCGCTCATGAGAAGGGTGGCGGCGGCGCCGTCGTTCAGGCCGGAAGCGTTGGCCGCAGTGACCGATCCGTCCCTGGTGAAGGCCGGGCGCAGCTTCTGCATCGCTTCCATGGTGGCGCCGTGGCGGATGTATTCGTCCTGGTCCACTACGGTTTCGCCCTTGCGGGTCTTCACGGTGAAGGCAGCGATCTCATCGGCGAACTTGCCTGCCTTCTGAGCCGCTTCGGCCTTGTTTTGCGAGGCGACAGCAAACTCGTCCTGCATGTCGCGGGAGATCTGCCACTGCTCGGCCACGTTTTCGGCGGTCTGGCCCATGTGGTAGCCGTTGAAAGCGTCCCACAGGCCGTCGCGGATCATCGTGTCGATGTACTGCATGTCGCCCATTTTGTGGCCCGCGCGCAGGTGCGCGGCATGGGGGCTGAGGGTCATGTTTTCCTGGCCGCCGGCGGCCACGATGGAGGCGTCGCCCAGCTGGATGTGCTGGGCGCCAAGCGCCACGGCGCGCAGGCCGGAGCCGCAGACCTGGTTGATGCTCCAGGCGGCGCTTTCCTTGGGCAGGCCCGCGTTGATATGCGCCTGCCGGGCCGGGTTCTGGCCCTGGGCGGCGGTCAGCACTTGGCCCAGAATGGTTTCCGACACCTCGGATTTGTCGACACCGGCCCGCTCCACCACGGCTTCCAGCACCGCGGCGCCCAGATCATGGGCAGGGGTATTGGCGAACGCGCCGCCAAAGGAGCCGACGGCGGTGCGTGCGGCCGATGCGATTACAACATTGGTCATTGATTTCTGGTCCTCTGCCATCATTTTGGTCTTCGGAAAAGCGCCGCGCAAACGGCCGGGCCGTGCCTGCGCAACAATCTTTCCCGTATCCTCCGGGTCCCGGCATAATCTATTGCTGCGCGTGCAGCAATTGACAGGGTGTCCCAGTCGGAGCGCAAGAGTCAACCGCCAGAAACGTCCTCTGCCGGAGGATTTCCGTCAGCGCCGGGGCGGGGGGCTGCGGGCCGCGGACCCGGACGCGGGACCGCGGCGCGGGGCGGGCTGGAAAGCGGCTGCAAAGACAACGCGCTAACGCAGGGGCAGCCGGTCTGCGGCCGGGGAGATTTGCGGTGCGGCACCGCCGGCATCCGGCGCGGAGGGCCGCAGAGGCGGCGGCGTGCAGGACCGCGGCCCGCCTTTGATCCGCATCCGGCCTGTCTCGTGACACAAGGCGAGGTTGAGTCGGGTAAACGCTTGGAGGCCGCTGGACCGGCGCGGCATGCCGGGGCCGGCCGCTGACGGCTGCGGCGGTCAGAACGATTGCTGCCGCCCAGCCCCCGGGGAGCCGCGCGCGTGCGCCGGGCGGCGGAGCGTATTCCGCTGGCAGGGCGTCAGCGGGCGGGACCTGTGCGCGCCCCTGTTCTTATCCGGCCTGCTGGCGCTGCTTCATGTCCTCGATCCAGGGCGGCGACACTGACGGCGCGCCGTACAGGTAGCCCTGCAGGCAATCCACCCCGTTATCCACCAGAAAGGCGGCATCTTCCTGGCTTTCCACCGACTCGGCGACGGTGAACATGTCGAACTGTTTGGCAATGCCGATCAGGGCCCGCACAACCGACTGGTTGTCATGGCTGGCGTGGATGCCGCGCACGAACTGGCCGTCGATTTTCACCGCGTCGAAGAAGAACTGGCGGAAATGGCCGATCGCCGTTGTGCCGGCGCCGAAATTGTCGAGCGCAAAGGCAATCCCGTGCTGCTGCATCCGGCCCATGAAATCCAGCACCAGCTCCGGCGCGGCCATGACCGAAGCCTCGGTCAGTTCCAGCACCAGGCGTTCGCCCAGCGTGGCGTCGCCTTTCAGAAACCGGTGCAGCACCTGCGTCCAGCGCTGATAGCCGATGGAGCGGGCGGACATGTTGACGGACAGGCGGATCTGCGGGAATTTCTCCAGCGCGCGCAAGCCGTGCTGCAGCGCCAGGCAGTCCATCTCGCGGCCGATTTCCTTATCCTCGACCACATGCATGAATTCCCGGGCGGGAATCACCCGGCCGGTCGGGTCCAGCACCCGGATGTAACCCTCGTAAAAGGCGACGCCATGCGGCGCCATCGCCTGCATGACGGGCTGATAGGCTAATACGGTCTGACCGTGCTTAACCGCTTCGCCGACCATTTCCAAAGTGGACCGGTCGCGGCCTGCCACGGCCGCGCTCAGCGGGTTATCGGATCCTTCGGGCAGATCTGCCATCGCGTTTCGTCTGTTCATGTGCTGCTGGGGCCCTGTTCCGGCAAAGATTTGACTCAATATGATGCTCCCGGCAGCGTCGCGCAAAAGGGTTGAGCCGGGATTAAAATTCAAATTTGAGCTATCGGGCTGCTGGCCCAGGTCCGGCCCAGGTCCGGCTCAACCGCCAAAGCCAGGAGTGCCCGCATCTTCGGGGTGGCGGGCCAAGTGGGCGGCCTTGATCCCGGCAGAGGTCTCGCGGCTGCCGTCGTGGCTGTAGCCGGGCGGCGCAAAGGCATAGAGCAGCCGTTGTTTCAGGGTCAGGCCGGGCTGGGCCATATCCTTGAAGATGCCAGCCCATTCATGAAAGGCCACGCGCAGCGGGTTGAAGCTGGCGATGTTGTGCACCAGCCCGTAATCGGGCCGGTCGTGGTCCTGTTCCGGCACGAAGGTGCCAAACAGCTTGTCCCAGATGATGAACACCCCGGCATAGTTGCAATCCAGATAGCGCGGATTGCGGCCATGGTGGGCGCGGTGGTGGCTGGGGGTGTTCATCACCGCCTCGAACCAGCGCGGCAGGCGGCCAACCGCCTCGGTGTGGATCCAGAACTGGTAGATCAGGTTCAGACCGCCGCAGAACAGCACCAGCGCCGGGTGAAATCCCAAGAGAACCATCGGCGCCTTGACCACCATCATGAAGGTGAAGGTGCCGGTCCAGGTCTGCCGCAGCGCGGTGGTCAGGTTGTAGTGCTGGCTGGAGTGGTGGTTCACGTGGGAGGCCCAGACCCAGCGCACCCGGTGGCCCAGGCGGTGCACCCAGTAATAGCGCAGGTCGTCCAGCACGAAACAGGCCAGCACCGCCCAGAGCGAGGTGCCCATGTCCAGCGGCGTCAGCTCCCACAGGAACATCAGCAGCGCCCAGGCGATGAAGCCCAGCAGCAGCCCCTCGGCGACGCTGCCCGCGCCCATGATCAGCGAGGTGACGGCATCGCGGGTCTCATACCGCCCGCCGCGCTTTTTCAGGGCGATCCACAAGAACTCGGCCAGGATCGCGGCGATGAAAAACGGCACCGCCAGCTGGGTCACGTCGGGAAAGGAAATCTGTCCGGTCATGCAGCCTCCGCCGGGGTGTTGATCAGCTCCAGCCACTGCCGGCGCTCGCCGTCTGGCAAGGACAGGGAGAGTCCGGGGGCGGAAAAGTCGTTGAACTCAAACCGCAGCCCGCTGGCGGTTTCGCGAACCCGGGCCGCGGCCAGAGGGCGGCCCACCGTATCGGCGCCAAAGGCCCAGAGCAGCCCGATGCCGCCCTCGGTCAGCACCAGCGCCGCCTGCCCGCTGGCGGCGGGCAGAACCTTGGTGACGCAGTCGTTGGGGAAATGGCGCAGCCAGGCGGAGCGGGCGCTGCCGGCGGTCAGAACAGCCTGCCGGGACCGCCCCGTCAAGTGCAGCAGCACGGCAATTCCGGATATCCCGCCCACGACCAGGGCCAGCAGCAGTTCCAGCGGCATCACGTCCTCCCGCAGGCAGACTGGCGGCCCGCCGGAAGGCTGTCAAAGGTGGCGTGGGGTCAAGCCCGGCTGCCGCTATCCCGCCATTGCGGTGCTGCCCGGGCGGGCCAGAACCTCCATCTGCACCACCCGCTCGACAAAGGGCACCAGCCCTTCCGGCCCGGAGGCGCGGTCCTTGAGGTGGATGCAGACGTCCGGCCTGAGGGCGGCAATGATGCCGATCAGATCGCCGCGGATCTGGTCGTCCAGCCCCGCGCCCATGATCACGCATTCGATGCGCGGCTCGGTTTCCAGCTGGCGCACCACTTCGGGCTGGTCATGCGCGCCCAGCCACTGGATCGGCAGATGGTCCAGCTGTTCAGCCACATTGCCGATCACATTCGGCAGCTTGCCGATCAGTAACACAACAGGTTTCATATTACGCTCCACCCTAAACGCGGGCGCCTTACCGGGGCGTCCCTCAGGAGTGAAATAGTGCGAATCTCTGCTGGGTCAGGGCCACGGGGTGAGCGGCGGCGCGGCAAAGAAACTCTCTCGTTTGCAGCGCCGGCCAGCCCTCAGCCCAAGCGTCCCGGGTGCTTCGCTCAGCTGCCTTCCGGATCAGCGATCATCGCCGCGATAATCGCCTTGGCGCTGTCCGAGTTCCATTCGGCATCGCCCAAAAGCCGCGCGGCCTCCTTGCCGTCGCGGTCCAAAAGCACCGTGATCGGCAGGCCGATCACCGCCATTTCGCGGGCCAGCGCCTGTTTCGGGTCCTGGTGGCGGGGCAGGCTGTTGATGCCGTTTTCATCAAAGAATTTCTGGATGCCCGCGGGCGAGTTGCGCCCGGTGGCGATGGTCAGCACCTGGAAATCCGCGCCGCCGAACTCCTGCTGCAGTTCTTCCAGCTGCGGCATCTCCTTGCGGCAGGGGGCGCACCAGGTGGCCCAGAAGTTCAAGAGCACGATCTTGCCCCTGTAGTCGGCCAGGGTCGCGGTGCCCGCGCCGTCGGCCAGGTCAAACGCGGCCGCGGACACATCGCGCGGCTCGGCATGCACCACCAGCTTCTTCATCGAGCCGTCGCGCAGAGCCTCCAGCTGCGCCTGATCCGCCGCAACAGCGGCATTTGCACCCAAGGCGAGGGCCATATAAAGGGAAAGCTGACGAAACAGACGCATATTATCTCCGGGGTTCCACACCATGACAGATCAATCCTCGAACCAGATGTGGGGCGGCCGCTTTGCCGCTGGCCCGGACGCGATCATGGAGGCAATCAATGCCTCGATCGGGTTCGACAAGCGGATGGCGGCGCAGGACATTGCCGGTTCCAGGGCCCATGCGGCGATGTTGGCCGCAACAGGCGTCATTACGGATAATGATGCCGAGGCCATTCGGGAAGGGCTGCTCACCGTTTTGTCAGAGATCGAGGGCGGAACCTTCCAGTTTTCCACGGCACTTGAAGACATCCACATGAATGTGGAGGCCCGCCTGAAAGAGATCATCGGCGAGCCTGCGGGCCGTCTGCACACGGGCCGGTCGCGCAATGACCAAGTGGCGACCGATTTCAAACTCTGGGTGCGCGACCAGCTGGACGCGGCGGAATCGGGCCTCTTGGCGCTGATCCGCGCGCTTCTGTCGCAGGCCGAGGCCGGCGCCGATTGGGTGATGCCGGGCTTCACCCACCTGCAGACCGCGCAGCCGGTCACCTGGGGCCACCACATGATGGCCTATGTGGAGATGTTCGGCCGCGACCTCAGCCGGGTGCGCGACGCCCGCGCAAGAATGAACGAATCGCCCCTGGGCGCGGCGGCGCTGGCGGGTACCTCCTTCCCGATCGACCGGGAAATGACCGCCAAGGCGCTGGGCTTTGACCGTCCGGCGGCAAATTCGCTCGATGCCGTCTCTGACCGTGACTTCGCGCTGGAGTTCCTGTCCTGTGCCTCGATCAGCGCCATGCACCTCAGCCGCTTTGCCGAGGAGCTGGTGATCTGGTCCTCAGCCCAGTTCCGTTTCGTGACGCTCTCCGACCGCTTCTCCACCGGCTCGTCCATCATGCCGCAGAAGAAGAACCCGGACGCGGCTGAGCTGATCCGCGCCAAGGTGGGCCGGATCTTTGGCGCCAATACCGCGCTGATGATGGTGATGAAGGGGCTGCCGCTGGCCTATTCCAAGGACATGCAGGAAGACAAGGAACAGGTCTTTGACGCCGCCGACAACTGGATGCTGGCGCTGGCGGCGATGGAGGGCATGGTGAAGGACATGACCGGCAACCGCGAGTCGCTGGCGGCCGCGGCAGGCTCCGGCTTCTCCACCGCCACCGACTTGGCCGACTGGCTGGTGCGGGTGCTGAAGGTGCCGTTCCGCGATGCGCACCACGTGACCGGCACCCTTGTGGCGATGGCCGAAAAGCGCGGCTGCGACCTGCCGGATCTTTCGCTTGCGGATATGCAGGGCGTGCATGCCGGCATCACCGAGGACATCTTCTCTGTGCTTGGCGTCGAAAACTCGGTAAACTCGCGCATGTCTTATGGCGGCACCGCACCCGCCCAGGTGCGCGCGCAGATTGCCCGCTGGAAAGAGGTTCTGGGCGGCTGAGGCCGTCCGGGCGGGGCTGCTGCAAGGAGGCAGACAATGCGCAACGTGATTTTTGCCTTGATCGGGCTGGCGGTGCTGGCCGCCTGCGGCGTCGACGGCGAGCCGGTGCAGCCGACGCTGAACGCCGGCGTTGGTGTCGGCGGCGGAGGCGGTGTTCATGTCGGCGGCGCGGTCGGGCTGCATAAGGGGCCGGTCAGCGTCTATCTGGGGTTCTAGCGGTGCCGTGCCCTTGATGCGCAACCGCTCAGCCACCATCTGAGAACCGCCCCTCTGCAACAGCCGGGGCGGTTTTTCTTTGGAGATTGCGCGATGAAGCCTGTTGTTATGTTTGCGGCATTGCTTGCACTTGCAGCCTGCGAGACCGGGGCGCCGGCAGCGGGGCGGCCGCAACAGCATGACACCGCCAAGTCCAGTGCGCCTGCCAAACCCGGTGTGAAAGTGTCCGGCTCGGCCCGGGTTGGGGTGTCTCATAGCTTCTAGGCGCACGGCTTTTGCCCGTCCGGCCAGCCGGCCCGGGCGGGTGCGCTTTGCTGCGTTGCTGTTCTGCCAGCCCTGATCTGCTTGCCTAGATCTGCCAGTCTTATTCTGCCTGTCCTGACCTGCTGCCGGTTCTGCAGCTGTCAGACGTAAGGAATGGCGGCGCCGCCAAGGGGCGGAGGCGGGACGGGAGCTTCCTCCCGCACGCTGAACGTCGTCTTTGCGTGCCCGTGCCAAAGGGCCCTGTTCCAGGATGCCGGGGGTGTCAGGCCCGGCAGTGACCGCGATCAGGGAAAAGAATGCCGCACGCCGCTTAAGATCGGGTGAGGGCAGCGTGCGCTGGGGGCGCAACCCCCGGGGCCGCGGCACCCGGAGGCCGCGGTTGCGCAGTGAGTATTTGGGGAAAGATGAAGGCGCGGCATCCTGTTTTCATCTTTCTTCCAAATACTCAAAAATCCCGGCGCGGCCGCTGGCAGGACGCCGGAGGGCTGGGCGGAATCATTTGATCCATCTGCCCCTTTTGCCCTAAACGCTGGGCCATGGACCATTTTCTCTACCGCGACGGCGCGCTTTTCGCCGAAGACGTTCCCATCTCCGAGATCGCCGCGGCGGTGGGCACCCCGTTCTATGTCTATTCCACCGCCACTCTCTTGCGTCATTTCCGCCTGTTCGACGAGGCGCTGGAGGGCACCGATCACCTGGTCTGCTTTGCGATGAAAGCGGCCTCCAACCAGGCGATCCTGAAGACGCTGGCGCAGGCCGGCGCGGGCATGGAT
This sequence comes from Leisingera sp. UBA4491, assembly GCF_002388965.1. NCBI lineage: Bacteria > Pseudomonadati > Pseudomonadota > Alphaproteobacteria > Rhodobacterales > Roseobacteraceae > Leisingera > Leisingera sp. UBA4491. Next base: position 169,805 of record NZ_DGNN01000016.1, read on the forward strand.
GTGGTCAGCCAGGGCGAATACCTGCGGGCCAGGGCGGCGGGCGTTCCGGGCGACAGGATCGTCTTCTCCGGTGTCGGCAAAACGGCAGAGGAAATCCGCGTGGCGCTCACTGGCGGCATCCGCCAGTTCAACGTCGAATCCGAGCCGGAGATGGAGGTGATCAGCGCGGTGGCAGAGGAGCTGGGCACCAAGGCCCCGATCACCATCCGGGTGAACCCGGATGTGGATGCCAAGACCCACGCTAAAATCGCCACCGGCAAATCCGAGAACAAGTTCGGCATCCCGATTGCCCGCGCCCGCGAGGTCTATGCCCGCGCCGCCGCGCTGCCGGGACTGGAGGTGGTGGGGATCGACGTCCACATCGGCTCGCAGCTGACCGACCTGGAGCCGTTCCGTCTGGCCTACCAGAAGGTGGCGGAGCTGACGGACGCCCTGCGCGCCGACGGCCACGACATCCGCCGCCTCGACCTCGGCGGCGGCCTGGGCATTCCTTACGAGCGCTCGAACTCCGCGCCGCCCTTGCCGGTGGAATACGGCGCAATGGTCAAGGAAACGCTTGGCCACTTGGGTTGCGAGATCGAGATTGAGCCGGGCCGCCTGATCGCGGGCAACGCAGGCCAGTTGGTGTCGAAAGTGATCTATGTCAAATCGGGCGAGGGGCGCGATTTCGTGATCCTCGATGCGGCGATGAACGACCTGATCCGCCCGGCGATGTATGAGGCGCATCACGACATCATCCCGGTCGAGGAGCCCGCAGCGGGCGTGGAAAGCCGGCCCTATGACATCGTCGGCCCGGTGTGCGAGACCGGCGACACCTTTGCCAAGCAGCGCGATCTGCCGCCGCTTGCCGCGGGCGATTTGGTCTCCTTCCGCAGCGCCGGCGCCTACGGCGCGGTGATGGCGAGCGAGTACAACTCCCGCCCGCTGATCCCCGAAGTGCTGGTGCACGGGGATCAATTCGCGGTTATTCGCCGGCGGCCGGACTATGAAGAGATGATAAACCGCGATACCATCCCGGAGTGGCTCTGAAGCGGTCCGGACGCGATCCGGCGCGGGCCATCACAGCATGAGGCCCGAATGCCCTTTGACAGACGTGCCGATCCGGTCCTGAGGAAACTGCGCTGGCCTGTGGCTTTGACGCAGGCGGGGCTTGTGGCCGAACGGGCCGTGCGCGCCTTCTGGCCGCTGGTTTCGGTGCTGATGGCGGCGCTGGCGGCGCTGATGCTGGGGCTGCACCAGCTGCTGCCGGACAGCGCGGTCTGGATGGGTGCGATTGCGGCTGTGCTAGCCGCCGCGGCCGCCTGCGGCTGGGGCGCCTGGCGGTTCCGCTGGCCCAGCCGGGCCGCGGCGCTGGAGCGGCTGGACGCCGCCTTGCCGGGCCGTCCGGTCAGCGCCCTGCTGGACACACAGGCCATTGGCGCTGAGGACGCCGCCTCCGTCGCGTTGTGGCAGGCGCACCAGCGCCGGATGGCCGCCGCCGCCGCGCAGGCCCGCGCCCCTGCGCCCGACCTGAACGTCGCGTCCGCCGACCCCTATGCGCTGCGCTATATGGCGATGCTGTTCCTGGCGGTTGCGCTCCTGTTCGGATCGATCTGGCAGGTGGCCACCGTCAAGGATCTGGGCACCGGCGGCCCGGCGGCCCTCAGCGGTCCGGCCTGGGAGGGCTGGGCGGAGCCGCCCGCCTATACCCGCCTGCCGGTGCTATACCTGAACGATCAGCCCGAGGGGGTACTGAAACTGCCCGAAGGCAGCCGTGTCACCCTGCGGTTCTATGGCGAAACGGGAGCTTTAACCCTGTCGGAAGCCATCTCTGACCCCGCCGCGGAGCAGCCGCCGGCGCCGGAGGGCGCAATGGCCTTCGATGTGACCCGCAACGGCGGCTTTGCCATCGAAGGGAACGGCGGGCGCAGCTGGCGGGTGGAGGTGGTCCCGGATCACCCGCCCGGCATCGCGGTGGCCGGCCCGCCGGAGCTGGAGACTGACGGCTTCACCTCGCTGGCCTTCAGCGCCCGGGATGATTACGGCGTGGCAGGCGGGCAGGTGCGGATCACCCTGGATCTGGCCGCGGTGGAGCGGCAGCACGGGCTGGCCGCCGATCCGGACCCGCGCGAGGCGCTGGTGCTGGACCTGCCGCTGCCCCTGTCCGGCTCGCGCGAGGACTTCACCGAAAAGCTGATCGAGGATTTTGCCCGCCATCCCTGGGCCAACCTGCCGGTGGTGTTCACCCTGTCGGCCATGGATGAGGCCGGGCAGTCCTCCGCCGCCGCAGGCTTTGGCACAGAGCTCTTGTCCCGCCGCTTCTTTGACCCGCTGGCCGCGGCGGTGATCGAACAGCGCCGCGACCTGCTGTGGGCGCGCGCGAATGCGGTGCGGGTGGCGCAGATCCTGCGCACCCTGTCGCACCGCCCGGACGGGCTGTTCCGCGATTATGGCGATTACCTGCGGCTGCGCACCATCCTGCGGCGGCTGGAAAGCTACACCGTGCAGGGCTCCCTTCCCGAACCGCGGCAGGAGGAGATCGCCGCCGCGCTGTGGGATCTGGCGATGCAGCTGGAAGAGGGCGACGTGGGCGATGCGCTGGAGCGGATGCGGCGGGCGCAGGAGCGGCTGAGCCAGGCGATGCGCGACGGTGCCAGCGAGCAGGAGATCGCCCGCCTGATGCAGGAGCTGCGCGAGGCGACCCAGGATTATCTGCGCCAGCTGAGCCGGATGGCGGAATCCAATGGCGAGATGATGGACCAGGGCGACATGCCCGAGGACATGATGACGCTCAGCCAGGATGATCTGCAGGCGATGATGGACCGCATCCAGGAGCTGATGGAGCAGGGCCGCATGGCCGAGGCCGAGCAGGCGCTGCGCGAATTCCAGCAAATGATGGAAAACATGCGGATGACCCGCTCGCAGCAGGGCCAGGGGCAAGGCGATCAGGGCCGCGAGGCGATGGAGGGGCTGGCGGAGACCCTGCGCGAGCAGCAAGGCCTGTCGGATCAGGCCTTCCGCGACCTGCAGGAACAGTTCAACCCCGGCGCCCGTAGCGGCGAGAGCCAGGGCAACGAGGGCCGTGACGGCGGCCTGGGCCGCGGCCAGAGCCACCAGGGCGGCCAGGGCGGCGACAGCGGCGCGGGTGAAGGCGGCGAGGGGGCGGACAGCCGCAACCCGGATGGACAGGGCGGCCAGGGCGGCAGCGGCCGCGAACAGCCGGGGCAGGGCGGCTCGCTGGCGGACCGTCAGCAGGCCTTGCGCCAGCAGCTGCAGCAGCAGCGCGACGGGCTGCCGTATCTGAGCGGCGAGGCCGGAGAGGCCGCGCGCGAGGCGCTGGACCGTGCTGGCCGCGCCATGGAGGGCGCCGAGGACGCGCTGCGCGGCGGCGACAATGCCGAGGCCATCGACCGCCAGTCGGACGCCATGGAGGCGCTGCGCGAAGGGATGCGCAGTCTGGGCGAGGCGCTGGCGCAGCGCGACGACGGCCAGCGCAACGGCCAGGGGCAGCCGTCGTCGACGGCGCAGGGCGACCGGCTGGACCCGCTGGGCCGCAGCAACGGCTCGGTCGATGACGGCGGCAAGGTCGGCGAGGGCAACGCCTACCGCCGGGCCTGGGACCTGCTGGAGGATATCCGCCGCCGGGCCGGCGAGCGCGAGCGCACCGAGCGCGAGCGCAGCTATCTGCAGCGGCTGCTGGACCGGTTCTGAGAGCCGGGCGGGCGCGCCGGAGAATCTGTCAGTTCAAGAGGGGTATATAAGAGGCCGGCTGCGTTACTGCGCGGCTGTCAGGGTTTTCACCTGCGCATCCAGCCACAGCCGCATCTGATCCACCCAGCTGACATAGCCGCTGAGCGCGGGCTCCGCCTGCGGCAGTTTCTCGGCAATCAGGCTGGCATTGTCATAGACAATCACCATCACCAGCGCCGCAATCAGCGACAGCGAAAAGCCGCGGGCAAAATTGTTCTTGCGCCGCAGCGGCAGCTCTTCTGTGGCCGCATACTGGGCCGGCGCGCCGCTGCCGGCAGAGCGCAGGGTGGAGTTGATCTCTTCGATGTCCGGCAGCAGCTCCTTGCGGGAGCCGCTCTCGGCGGCGGCCAGCTGGCGCGGATCCTCGCCGCGGATGCGGGCCATCCGGTCGCGGGCCTGACGGCTGCGGCGGGCGGTCTCGTCTTCGGGGGCGATGGCCTCCTCCAGCCCCAGGTCGGGCTGGGTCTCCAGGCTTTGGCTTTCTGCCGCCCGCAGCGAGGCTTCGCGCTCGGCCTCCTCGCGCAGGATGCCGCTCAGGGCCGGATCAAGTGCGCGCGCGCGCTGCGGCTGCGGTTCGGCCTGCTGAGGCGGTGTGTCCTCGGCTGCGTCCTGCGCAAAACCGTCCGGAGTGTCTGCGCGGCTGCCTGCGAAAAAGTCTGCCGCCTCATCTTCGATGCCGCTGCGCTCTGAGGCAGGTTCCGCGGCATTTTCGGCGGCTTCTTCAGCGGCCTGCTGCAGGGCGCTGACCGCTGCGTGCTGCTCCGGCTCTTCTGCGGCCTCAGCCGGGGCGGCGGCGTCCTCTGCCAACGGGGCAGCCGCCGTTTCCGCAGCGGCGGCCTGGAACCAAGTCTGGCCGCAGTCGGAACATTGCACATCCCGCCCTTCCGCAGGGATCACATCCTCCGGCACTTCGTATTCGGCTGCACAATTCGGGCAGGTCAGGCGCATCATGCTCTCCTCGGCACCATCCCGCCGCCCGGCGGGCGGGCGGGTTGTTTTTCAACGGATTATATGGGTCCGCGTCCGGCGGCGAAAGAGACAATCGGCCGGACGCCGCAGCCCTTGGCTTCCCGGCAACAGAGCCCCCATTGAAACTGCCGGCCCCTTGGGGCAAAACACCGGAGCAAAATACCGGGGCGCCAAACCGGGGCGCATTCAGGGGGCGGCAGTGATCGAGCTGGAAAATGTGGGCTACAACTACGGCGGCGGCGAGCTGCTGGATGCCGTGTCGGTGCAGCTGGCACCGGGCTCGTTCCACTTCCTGACCGGGCCGTCCGGCGCGGGCAAGACGACGCTGCTGAAACTCTGCTACGGCGCGCTGACCCCGACCTCGGGCCGGGTGCGCGCCTTCAATATGGATGTGCACGGGCTGGACCGCGACCAGATGGCCTATCTGCGCCGCCGCGTCGGCGTGGTGCATCAGGACTGCCGGTTCCTGGACCATCTGCCGGTGATCGAGAACATCGCCCTGCCGCTGCTGGTGTCGGGCCGCGAGCTGGGCCACGAGGAAGCCAACCTTCATGAGCTGCTGAACTGGGTCGGCCTCAGCGAGCGCGCCCATGCGCTGCCGCCGGAGCTGTCGGGCGGCGAGCGGCAGCGGGCCGCGCTGGCGCGCTCGGTGATCCTGTCGCCGGATGTGATCATCGCGGATGAGCCCACCGGCAACGTCGACTGGGAGATGTCGCAGCGGCTGCTGCAGCTTCTGGTGGAGCTGAACCGGATGGGCAAGACGATCCTGGTCGCCACCCATGACCTGTCGCTGATCCGGGCCGCCAAGAACCAGGTGCAGGCGCGGGTGCTGCGGATCTCCAACCGGCAATTGCAGCTGGCGGGGGCGGACCTATGACCGACAGCAAGCTGCACAAGCTGATCCTGGGCGACACCCAGGCCAACCGGGTGGTGCCGCCCACCGGCTTCACCGCCCAGCTGACGCTGTTTGTGGCGGGTGCGATGGGGTTTCTGGCGGTGTTTGCCCTGGCACTGTCGATGGCCTCCGGCCGCCTGGCCGACCGCTGGGCCTCGGAGCTGGCGCGCGCCGCCACCCTGCGCATCAACGCCCCGGCAGAGCAGCGCGTGGCGCAGACCGAGGCGGCGCTGGAAATCCTGCGCCAGACGCCGGGCGTCGCAACCGCCCGAGCCCTGAGCGGCGAGGAGCAGGCGGCGCTGCTGGCGCCCTGGTTCGGCTCCAGCCTGCCTGCGGGCAGCCTGCCGCTGCCGCAGCTGATCGAGGTCACCGCGGATGATCCCGGCTATGACCCGGCGGGGCTGCGGCTGCGGCTGCAGGCCGAGGTGCCCGGCGCGGTGCTGGACGATCACACCCGCTGGCGCGAGCCGCTGGTGGACGCGGCACGCTCGCTGCGGCGCCTGGCCTGGGTGTCGATCCTGCTGATCGGCGGCGCCACCGCGGCAATGATCACCCTGGCGGCCAACGCCGCGCTTGCGGCCAATGCCCAGGTGATCGAGGTGCTGCGGCTGGTCGGCGCGCTTGACAGCTATATCGCCCAGGCCTTCATCCGCCGCTTCACCCTGCGGGCGCTGACCGGCGCCGCGGCGGGTGTGGTTCTGGGCATGATTGGGGTCTGGCTGATGCCGGAAGCTTCGGATGAGGGCGGTTTCCTGACCGGCCTCGGTTTTCAGGGCTGGGGTTGGCTGGTGCCGCTGCTGATCCCGCCGCTGGGCGCGCTGGTGGCCTTTGCCGCCACCACCCGTGCCGCCACCAAACGTTTGGGAGAGCTGTCTTGAAGAACCCGGTCCAATGGCTGCGCTCGGCGGTCTTTCTGGTGCAGATGTATCTGGCGATGCTGGTGCTGGGTGTGGTCTTCGCCCCCTGGGCCGCAGTCTCGCCCAAGGGGGCGCGGCTGGCCTGCAAGTCCTACGCCCGCTGGGTGCTGTGGACCGCGCGCTGGATGGTCGGCATCCGCTCCGAGGTGCGCGGCCAGGTGCCCTCCGGCGAGGTGATCGTCGCGGCCAAGCACCAGAGCTTCCTGGACATCCTGATCATCTTCAACGCGGTGCCGTCCGCCCGCTTCATCATGAAGCGCGAGCTGATGTGGACGCCGGTGATCGGGGTTTATGCCAAACGCCTGGGCTGCGTGCCGGTGGACCGCGGCAAGCGCGGCGCGGCGATTGCCAAGATGGTCAAGGATGTGGCGCTGCAAAGCCGTGAGCCGGGCCAGCTGATCATCTACTCCCAGGGCACCCGCGTGGCGCCCGGCGCCCGCAAGCCCTACAAGATCGGCACCGCGGTGCTGTACCAGGGCCTGAGCCAGCCCTGCGTCCCGGCCGCCACCAATGTGGGCGTGTTCTGGCCGCGCACCGGCATCTACCGTAAGCCGGGGCTGGCGGTGGTGGAGTTCCTGGAGCCGATGCTGCCGGGGATGGACCGCGACGAATTCATGGTGCAATTGGAAAACCGGGTCGAGCGGCGCTCGGACGAATTGATGAGAGAAGCGGGATTTGAACCAGATGCAATACCTCAGCAGCATTGAAGACTTAGAGGCGCTTTACGGGGAACCGGGAGCGCCTTCTTTACGTAAGGTGGCGCGGCAGATGACGCCGCTTTACCGCAAGTGGATCATGGCGTCGAAGCTGTGCATGCTGGCCTCTGTCGGCCCGGAAGGGACCGACGACAGCCCGCGCGGCGATGACGGCCCGGTGGTGCAAGAGCTGGACCCGGGCACCCTGGCGCTGCCGGACTGGCGCGGCAACAACCGGCTGGACTCCTTGCGAAACATCGTGCGCGACGGGCGGGTGTCACTGATGTTTCTGGTGCCGGGATCGAACAATGTGGTGCGGGTCAACGGCACCGCCCGGCTGACCGCCGACCCGGATCTGCGCGCGCGTTTCGAGAAGAAAGGCAAGCTGCCGGCCACGGTGATCGTGGTCTCGATCGGCGAGATCTATTCCCAATGCGCGCGCGCGATGCTGCGGGCGGGCACCTGGAGCGGTGCTGACGAAAGCGCAGGCCTGCCGACCCTGGGCGACATCCTGGCGGAGCAGACAGCAGGCGAGGAGGGCGGTGCCGGATACGATCAAAGCTGGAACGCCCGCGCCGCCGAAACCATGTGGTGAGCGGGCGGCGCGGCGGTCAAGGACGTGCAGACGTCCTTGGCAAAAGTCTTTGAAGACTTTCACCGCCGCGCGGCCTGAGCCCGGGGAAACCCGGCCGGCGGGCCGCGGCGGCGGTCAGTTGATGACCTCGCCAATCAGGATCTGCGGCCGCACATCGGTGAAGTTCGGAATGTCCTCCAGCGCAGGCCCCGCCGCCTGCATCGCGGCGTCCAGCGCCGCCTGATCGGCAAAGACAAAAGTGGCAATGGCGTAAAACGGCGCCGGGACATGCGGCCCGCCGGCCAGTCCCTTGGCCACCACAGAGGACTGGATATGCGGCCCCATGTGCTGGTCCACGATCTGCATGTGGGTCTTTGCGTAATAGGCGTGGTCGAACTTGGTTCCCTCTGTGACGGGGTAGATGACTTGCAACGTGACGGGCATGGGTGTCTCCTGCGGGTTATAAACTTTGGGGCAGTAGAGCGGGGTTGGAGTGCCTTGCCAATTGAAAAAGGGCAGCTGCGGCCAGCTGCCCTTTTCCGTACCCTGATCAGCCCAGCTTAGCTGTGGATCGGACCGTCGCCGCAGGCCAGAGCCGCTTCGCGCACGGCTTCGGAGTAGGTCGGATGCGCGTGGCAGGTCAGCGCCACATCTTCGGCAGAGGCGCCGAATTCCATCGCCACGCAAAGCTCGTGGATCAGGTCGCCCGCCGCCGGGCCGATGATCGCGGCGCCGAGAATGCGGTCGGTTTCCTTGTCGGCGATGATCTTGACGAAGCCGCCCTCGGCCTGGTGCACAGCCTTGGCGCGGGCGTTGCCCATGAACATGAACTTGCCGACCTTGATCTTCTTGCCCTCGGCCTTCAGCGCGTCCTCGGTCGCGCCCACGGTGGCCACTTCCGGCGTGGTGTAAACAACACCCGGAATGACGCCATAGTTCACATGGCCGTGCTTGCCCGCGATCACCTCGGCGACCGCCATGCCCTCATCCTCGGCCTTGTGCGCCAGCATCGGGCCTTCGATCACGTCGCCAATCGCATAGATGCCCTTGATGTTGGTGGCCCAGTGGGTGTCGGTGGCAATCTGGCCGCGCTCGGTCATCTTGATCCCCAGGGCATCCAGCCCCAGCCCTTCGGCATAGGGTTTGCGGCCGGTCGCGACCAGCACCACATCGGCGTCCAGCGTCTCCTCGCCGCCGCCCTTCTTGGGCTGGTACCTGACCTTGGCCTTGGTCTTGGAGGTCTCGACCCCCTGCACCGCGGCGCCCAGGATGATGTTGAGGCCCTGCTTTTCCAGGATCCGCTTGAAGGAGCGCTGCACGTCCTTGTCCATGCCGGGGCAGACCGCGTCCATGTATTCCACCACGGTGACTTCCGAGCCGAGGCGGGCATAGACTGAGCCCAGCTCCAGTCCGATCACGCCGGCGCCGATCACCGCCAGTTTCTTGGGGATCTTCGGCAGTTCCAGCGCGCCGGTGGAGGAGACCACGATCTTCTCGTCGATCTCGACGCCCGGAATGGAGGACGGCACCGAGCCGGAGGCAATCACGATGTTTTTGGCCTCATGCACGTCGTCGCCGACCTGCACCTTGCCCGCTGCCGGGATCGAGGCCCAGCCCTTGATCCAGTCGATCTTGTTCTTCTTGAACAGGAACTCGATGCCGCCGGTGTTCTGGCCGATCACCTCGTCCTTGTAGGCCTTCATCTGGTCCCAGTCGACCGATGGCGATTTGCCCTTGAGGCCCATATGGGCAAAGTTGTGCTCTGCCTCATGCAGCAGGTGGGTCGAGTGCAAGAGCGCTTTGGAGGGGATGCAGCCCACGTTGAGGCAGGTGCCGCCGAGGGTTTCGCGGCCCTCGACAACAGCTGTCTTCAGTCCCAGCTGGGCGCAGCGGATGGCGCAGACATAGCCGCCGGGGCCGGCGCCGATTACGATGACGTCATATTGGGACATGGGTCGGTTTTCCTCTTTTCTCCCCGGTTCCGTTTGCCGGAACACGCGCTAGGGGATGGTTGTTTTATGATCAGACCGGGGTCAACATCTTGATCGAGATATTGGTGACCCCGTCGCGTTCAAGATGCATGGCGAGTTCCTCCGAACCGAAGAAGGCGCGGGCCTTGTCCAGATCGGTGATGGCGAACAGCGCCACGGCGTGGTTCTTCTTGTCCGGGTCGCTCCAGACGTTCATGTCGGTGATGCCAGAGGCCTGACGGTTGCGCTTGTCCTGCCGGAACACGGTGAGCCAGGCGTCGAAATCGGCCACATCGGCCTGCCAGAGTACGTGGGTTGCCATCGGTGTTACTCCTTTAATCTCAGTGCCGGCAGGATGCCCTGAAGCGGCTGGAGAATGCTTTGATTCCCCTCAATAAGGGCGGCTTCAACGGTGAAGTTTGCGAAATGGGGGCGCTGCCCCCGGCCCTGGCGGGCCTCCCCCGGAGTATTTGGGCAAAGGTGAATGGTCATATGAGCGCCGCCAGCAGCATGAGCGCGGTGGCGAGATAGCCCACGCTCCAGATCAGGCTGCGCCAGGGCACCCAGCCGAAAGCATAGGCCGGAATATAGAGCAGGCGCGCGCCGAGGTAGGCATAGGCACAGGCCGCGGTGAGGGGCGAGCTTTTACCCGCCAGCGTGACCGCGAGGCAGGCGATGGTGAAGAGGATCAGCCCTTCGAAGTGGTTGTTCATCGCGCGGTAGAGCCGCGCGGTGCGGGTGGAGACCTGATCCTGCAAGTCGCCGCCCAGCCGGTCCCGGTCGCGGGGGCCGAGCGTCTTGCCCTGGCCAAGTTCCAGGTTGGCAGGCACCGCCATCAGGGCGATCTGGAAGACCTGCAGGAGCGCGGCGAGGGTGAGGGCGGTGAGTTCGGGGGTCATTGGTACCCTTGCCAGTAAGCCTCAATCGTCCAGAGGCGACCTGCAGTCTCTTCCCTGATCGCGTCGATGAGGTGCTGGTAAGTATCCGAGCCCATTTTGGTCCAACTGCATTTCCCGCATGTGCGCAGGGCGATTTGCAGGCCGGGAGATCCGCACGTCTCCAGAGCAGAAAGCAGCACTCGGTCAATTGGCGGGTGTATGGCGTCAACCTTAGAAAGCTCTTGATGCACACCTTCTACGGGGCGTTGGAAGTCGGTTAGATAGATCGACTTCAAAAATACGTTAATCAATTTGGCTGCTCGACCGTGGGAGAAACCTGTCAAGCCAGCTATTTCTGCGCTGTCGATCACCTGCTGCCGCCAGCGGGCGTGGCAGGCATCGAAATGCGACGGTTCGGGCAAGCTGCTGGATCCGTCGCAAAAATTTTTAAAGCCGGTTGCTTGAAGCAAAGAGGCAGCTATTTTGCCAGTGAATCCCTGCATCTGACGGCTCGCTGCCCGGCCCGCTGCCCAAGCAGCGAACCGGAAGCGGTGTTCAGATGGTTGGTAGACGTCTAGAGACAAAGCTGCACCACTTAACTGAAGCCGGTTCTGACTTACAGATCCATCAGCAGGCGGCGCGGATCCTCGAGGGCTTCCTTGACGCGGACCAGGAAAGTCACGGCGCCTTTGCCGTCGACGATGCGGTGGTCATAGCTCAGCGCCAGGTACATCATCGGGCGGATCTTGATCTCGCCGTTGATCACCATCGGGCGGTCCTGGATCTTGTGCATGCCCAGAATACCTGACTGCGGCGGGTTCAGGATCGGCGATGACATCAGCGAGCCGTAGACGCCGCCGTTGGAGATGGTGAAGGTGCCGCCCTGCATTTCCGCCATGCTGAGCTTGCCGTCACGGGCGCGCTTGCCCTTCTCGGCGATCGCCTTTTCGATCTCGGCAAAGGACATCGCATCCGCGTCGCGGATCACCGGCACCACCAGGCCCTGTGGAGTGCCCGCGGCGACGCCCATATGCACGAAGTTCTTGTAGACGATGTCGGTGCCGTCGATCTCGGCGTTGACCTCGGGCACTTCCTTCAGCGCGTGGCAGCAGGCCTTGGTGAAGAACGACATGAAGCCTAGGCGGACGCCGTGCTTCTTCTCGAACTGGTCCTTGTACTGGTTCCGCAGCGCCATCACCTCGGTCATGTCCACCTCGTTGTAGGTGGTCAGGATCGCGGCGGTGTTCTGGGCGTCCTTCAGGCGCTTGGCGATGGTCTGGCGCAGGCGGGTCATCTTGACCCGCTCCTCGCGCGCGGCGTCATCCGCAGTGACCGGGCCGCGCACCTGGGCAGGCGCCGGGGCAGACGCCGGTGCGGATTTGGCAGCGGCGAGGGCGGCCGCGACGTCTTCCTTCATGATGCGCCCGTCGCGCCCGGTGCCCTTGACCTGGCTGGCGTCAATGCCGGCTTCCGCCATTGCCTTTTCCGCCGAGGGGGCGTTTTTGGCGCCTGTGCCCTGTCCGGTGCGGGTCGCGCCGTCAGCTTCTGCGGCGGGTCCGGCATCCGTGCCGCCCGCAGCGCCGGCTTCACCCGCCGACATGACCGCCAGCTTGCCGCCTGCGTTCACAGTTGCGCCTTCTTCGGCCAGGATTTCGGTCAGCACGCCGGCCGCGGGCGCGGGCACTTCGACGGACACCTTGTCGGTCTCCAGCTCGCACAGCATCTCGTCCTGCGCGACGCTGTCGCCCACCTTCTTGAACCAGGAGGAGACGGTCGCCTCGGAGACCGACTCGCCAAGCGCGGGGACCATGACCGGCACCGGGGCGCTGCCGCCGCCGGAGGACGCATCAGACGGAGCCGGTGCTGCCGCGGCCTTGGTTTCCGCTGCGGCCGGGGCTGCGGCGGTGCCGTTGGCCTCGGTCAGGGTGGCCAGCAGCGCATCGACGCCGACGGTTTCGCCTTCGCCGGCCACGATTTCGCCCAGGGTGCCGGCCGCGGGCGAGGGCACCTCGACGGTCACCTTGTCGGTTTCCAGCTCGCAGAGCATTTCATCGGCATTGACGGAGTCGCCGGGTTTCTTGAACCAGGTGGCCACGGTGGCCTCGGTCACGGATTCGCCCAGGGTGGGTACGCGGACTTCGGTTGTCATGTCTCTTTATCCTCAGATGCTCAGCGCTTCGTTCACGAGGGCTGCTTGTTGGGCTTTGTGTTCGCTGGCCAGGCCGGTTGCAGGCGAGGCCGAGGTGGCGCGGCCAACGTAGATCGGCCTTGTGTGCTTGGCGCCGATCCGGGTCAGCACCCATTCGATGTTGGGCTCGATGAAGGTCCAGGCCCCCTGGTTCTTGGGTTCTTCCTGGCACCAGATCATCTCGGCCCCCTTGAAGCGTTCCAGCTCCTTCACCATCGAGATCGCCGGGAACGGGTAGAACTGCTCCACCCGCATCAGGTAGATATCGTCGATGCCACGGGCGTCGCGTTCTTCCAGCAAGTCGTAATAGACTTTGCCCGAGCACATCACGACGCGCTTGATCTTGGAGTCCGCAACCAGCTGGGTGTCGGAGTTGCCCTTCTGCGCGTCATCCCACAGCACCCGGTGGAAGCTGGAGCCGGTGGTGAAGTCCTCGGTGCTGCTGACCGCCAGCTTGTGGCGCAGCAGCGATTTCGGGGTCACCAGGATCAGCGGCTTGCGGAAGGTGCGGTGCAGCTGGCGGCGCAGGATGTGGAAATAGTTCGCCGGCGTGGTGCAGTTGGCGACGATCCAGTTGTCCTGGCCGCACATCTGCAGGAAGCGTTCGAGGCGGGCGGAGGAGTGCTCCGGCCCCTGGCCCTCGAACCCGTGCGGCAGCAGGCAGACCAGGCCCGACATCCGCAGCCATTTGGACTCGCCGGACGAAATGAACTGGTCGAACATGATCTGGGCGCCGTTGGCAAAATCGCCGAACTGGGCTTCCCACAGGGTCAGCGCGTTGGGTTCGGCCAGCGAGTAGCCGTACTCAAAGCCCAGCACCGCGTATTCGCTCAGCGCCGAGTCGATCACCTCGTACTGGGACTGGCCCGCGCGGATGTTGTTGAGCGGGTAGTAGCGTTCCTCGGTCTCCTGGTCGACGATGCCGGAATGGCGCTGCGAGAAGGTGCCGCGGGTGGCGTCCTGGCCCGCCAGGCGCACCGGGTAGCCTTCCAGCAGCAGCGAGCCGAAGGCCAGCGCCTCGCCGGTGGCCCAGTCAAAGCCTTCGCCGGTCTCGAACATCTTGCCGCGGGCGTCCAGGAAGCGGCCCACCGTGCGGTGCAGCGGGAAGCCGTCCGGCACCCGGCTGAGGGAGGTGCCGATTTCGGCCATGGTTTCCGGCGCAATGGCGGTGCTGCCGCGCTGGTAGTCGGCGTCTTTTTTGTTGAGGTGCGACCAGCGCCCGTCCAGCCAGTCGGCCTTGTTGGGCTTATAATCCTTGCCGGCCTCGAATTCCTCGTTCAGATGGGCCTGGAAGGCGGCCTTCATGTCCTCGATCTCGCCCTCGGGGATCAGCCCGTCCTTGACCAGCCGGTCGGTGTAGAGCGTCAGGGTGGTCTTGTGGCCCTTGATCTTCTTGTACATCAAAGGGTTGGTGAACATCGGCTCGTCGCCTTCGTTGTGACCGAAGCGGCGGTAGCAGAAGATGTCGATGACCACATCCTTGTGGAACTTCTGGCGGAATTCGGTGGCCACCTTGGCGGCGTGCACCACTGCCTCCGGGTCGTCGCCGTTCACGTGGAAGATCGGCGCCTCAACCACCAGCGCGTTGTCGGTGGGGTAGGGGGAGGAGCGCGAGAAATGCGGTGCGGTGGTGAAACCGATCTGGTTGTTCACCACGATATGCATGGTGCCGCCGGTGCGGTGGCCGCGCAGGCCGGACAGCGCGAAGCATTCCGCCACCACGCCCTGGCCGGCAAAGGCGGCATCGCCGTGCAACAGGATCGGCAGCACCTGGGTGCGCTCGCCGTCGCCCAGCTGGTCCTGCTTGGCGCGGACCTTGCCCAGCACCACCGGGTTCACCGCCTCCAGGTGCGAGGGGTTGGCGGTCAGGCTGAGGTGCACGCTGTTGCCGTCGAATTCCCGGTCGGAGGAGGCGCCGAGGTGGTATTTCACGTCGCCGGAGCCGTCCACGTCCTCGGGCTTGAAGCTGCCGCCCTGGAATTCGTTGAAAATGGCGCGGTAGGGCTTCTGCATCACATTGGCGAGCACCGACAGGCGGCCGCGGTGCGGCATGCCGATGACGATGTCGCGGACGCCAAGGGCGCCGCCGCGCTTGATGATCTGCTCCATCGCCGGAATCAGGCTCTCGCCGCCATCCAGGCCGAACCGCTTGGTGCCGGTGTATTTGACGTGCAGGAACTTCTCGAAGCCCTCGGCCTCGACCATCTTGTTGAGGATTGCCTTGCGGCCTTCGCGGGTGAAGGTGATTTCCTTGTCGTAGCCCTCGATCCGCTCCTTCAGCCAGGCGGATTGCTCGGGGTCGGAGATGTGCATGTACTGCAGCGCGAAGGTTCCGCAGTAGGTGCGCTTCACGATCTCGACGATCTGGCGCATGGTCGCGACCTGCAGGCCCAGCACGTTGTCGATGAAGATCGGCCGGTCCATGTCGGCGCCGGTGAAGCCGTAGGATTTCGGGTCCAGCTCGGGGTGCGGGGTGGCGGCGCGCATGCCCAGCGGGTCGAGGTCTGCCGCCAGATGGCCGCGGATCCGGTAGGCGCGGATCAGCATCAGGGCGCGGATCGAATCCAGCACCGCGCGCTGCACCTGATCGTCGGTCAGCTCAACACCCTTGGCGGCGGCCTTGTCGCGGATCTTCTTGCCCGCGCCCTTGGCTTCGGCCGGGGCCGGCCATTCACCGGTCAGCGCGCCGGTCAGATCATCATCCAGTGCCGGCGGCCAGTCCTTGCGCGCCCAGGAGGGGCCGGTGGCCTCGGCCTTCACGTCCAGCTCGGCATCGCCCATCTGGCGGAAAAACTCCGCCCAGGCGGCATCCACCGCGTTCGGATCATTGGCGTACTGGGCATAGAGCTGCTCCAGATACTCCGCATTGTGCCCCTGCATGAAAGAGGAGGCGTGGAAGAGGTCGTTGGGGCTTTGATCGGTCATGTCATTCGGCCTTTACAGACTGGCGGTCTTTTCAAGCTGCGATATAGTTGTGCTCAACCCACACGAACAATGATGGCAGTGAATTGATGCTTTGATAATATCCGGAGGGATCTCCGAAGGCGGCGGCTTTCATTGCAACATTGGAGTGCTCTCGGGGTAATCCCTTTGTCATTCGCCCAAACAGCATCTTTTCTCCGTGGCAGGAGTTGCCCTCCGTTAACAGAATGCAGTCCGAAACTGAGTTCGCTTCAGTATCTGACAAAGAGGATGCGAGCCCGAAGGTTTCCAGTTTCTCAGCATTGTTTCGGGTTTCCGAACTGGAATAGTCATGCAAAGAAATTACCCATGCAAAAGCCTCACCGGAGACAGTTCGCTCAGTATTGGGCTTCAACAGAGCAAGTGTCTTGCCACATTTGTCCCGCCATAGCGAACTGCCCGGGTCTTCAAAATCACTGAGGAACTGTCGTGACGTTGCATTGCCTTCCGTCGGATTCGACTTCCGCGTCCGGTGTGAGCTGGGATTGTTCTCGTCGGTGATGTCCTTTAGCAATCTTCCACGGACATTCGGCAGCAAATGCTCGTCTGCATAGTAGACCGCGTCCCTCATAATTGCCTGCCAAACGGGGTCGTCGTCACGCGTAAACCCGGCTTCTTGAAGATCTTCTACAGGCAATTCGCGGAATGAACTCGCAGGATGGGAGTTTGCTATTCTGCGAGCCAATGATGCTGCGACCCAAAAAGGGTCACCTGCGGAATGGAGTGCGCATTCCTCCTCACTCGCCGATTGGCGGGTGTTTTTCTTTTGAGGAACGCGCAACCAGGACATCTTACTTGCCGATCGCTTTCAGCACCGCTTCACCCAGGCCGGCCGGGCTTTCGGCGACCACGATGCCTGCGGATTTCATCGCTTCGATCTTGTCCTCGGCGCCGCCCTTGCCGCCGGCGACAATCGCGCCCGCGTGGCCCATGCGGCGGCCCGGAGGGGCGGTGCGGCCGGCAATGAAGCCTGCAACCGGCTTCTTGCGGCCCTTCTTGGCCTCATCGGCCAGGAACTGCGCGGCCTCTTCCTCGGCAGAGCCGCCGATTTCGCCGATCATGATGATGCTCTCGGTTTCGTCATCCGCCAGGAACCATTCCAAGACGTCGATATGCTCTGTGCCCTTGATCGGGTCGCCGCCGATGCCGACGCAGGTGGACTGGCCCAGGCCAACGTCGGTTGTCTGTTTCACGGCCTCGTAGGTAAGCGTGCCGGAGCGCGATACAACCCCGACGGTGCCGCGCTTGTGGATGTGGCCGGGCATAATGCCGATCTTGCAGGCATCGGGCGTAATCACGCCGGGGCAGTTCGGGCCGATCAAGATCGACTTGGAGTTCTCCAGTGCCCGTTTCACCTTCATCATGTCCAGAACCGGGATGCCCTCGGTGATGGCCACGATCACTTCCATCTCGGCGTCGATCGCTTCCAGGATCGAGTCGGCGGCAAACGGCGGCGGCACGTAGATCACCGTGGCATTGGCCTCGGTCACGTGCTTGGCTTCGTGCACGGAGTTGAAGACCGGCAGGTTCAGGTGGGTCTGGCCACCTTTGCCGGGGGTCACGCCGCCAACCATCTTGGTGCCGTAGGCGATGGCCTGTTCGGAGTGGAAAGTGCCTTGCGAGCCAGTAAAGCCCTGACAGATGACCTTGGTGTTTTCGTCGATGAGGACTGCCATGTTTCGGTTCCTTCAAGCGGTATGTGTGTGTTGGGTCTGCGGGGTGGCCAGTGCCTGGCCGTCGAAGCGGATTTTTTCGAGGGTGGCCCGCCCCAGGACCACATGGGGAAGTATTCGGAAGCCGCCGCGGAATTCACAGATTCCGCGCCGGAGTTTCTGGCGGATCAGCGGCCAGCCCCTGGGCCGGTGGCGTGGCGGGCCGACGCCAACCTCGCCCGGTGCCTCATTGCCCTGTTCGGCCAATGCGGGCTGGACCTGGTAGACGGTGATGCCCCGTGCAGGCAGCGAGGCGTCGAAGTTGAACAGCAGGTTGTCGAGCGTGATGCAGAACGGGCGGCTGTCCAGCAGGTGCTGTGCAGCCTTGCGCGAGATCACGTAAGCCGCCCCGCCGGCGTGGCGGGACAGCATCTGCCGCACCTCGCGGCCCAGATGGGTGAAACCATCCTTGCCAAGCGCCACCTGCAGCCTGTTGGCCCGCCAGCGTTCAAACTTGACGATGCCGGCGTCTGCAGGCCACCAGGACAGATCCGCCAGCCAGGCACCGGTGTCGGGCGACAAAAAGACGTCATCTTCCAGGATCAGCGCCACATCGGCATCTGATCTCAGAAACGCCTCCCAGGCCTTGGCATGGCTGAGGGTGCAGGCCATGTCCTTGGTCTGGAAATAGCCCCAGTTGCCCTCAGGCCGGCACTGCCTGAGCATTTCCTCGCGGCTGACTTGGGTACTGTCTACCGCATCAATGCGCACAGCCGAAAGCCCGGCCTGATCCAGCTCCTGCTGCATCAGCGCTGCCCGGCCGGTGGCCTGCTGCAAGCCTATGAGGTAGACGGCGGCTTTCATTGGGGCGAATTCCACTGTACGGGGCCGTTAGTCCGGTAGAGCAGCAGCGTGTAGCTGCTATGGTTGCCACCATCCAGTGTCCGGCGGGTTGCAACGATACCGTGCTGATCGCCAGAGATGACCCAAGCTTGTTCAAGCTTGTGGCGGGCTAGAAGGTTCGCTGTGACCGGTGTCGCAGACGGGAAATTCGCGGCGACGTAGCGACGTACCCGTTCTGTCTGACCTGTTCTGGAATAGGCTTGAACCATGCAGCCTTGACTGGAAAGCCCAACCGCGGGTCGTTTGTCATCGACCACGTAGATTCGTCCGTCATTTCGTGCTTTCCGCGGCAAAGGCACGTAGCTGGATGCCCGCAGCAGACGATCAGCCGACTGCGGGTCGCGCGGTCCCTTGGCGCAGAATTTGTCAAAAGCTTTGACAAAGGCTGTCGGGCTGCTCTTCGGCACGATATTGCTACCCCTGATATTGGCAAGCTCGTAGGCATCCGGCCCCAGCCCTTGGCTGCCGCATCCGGCGGCCAGTGCCACCGTCAGAGCTGCTAGGAGCAGGGCCGGTTTCACGCCTTTAGCCCTTCACTGCCTTCACGATTTTCTCGGCGCCGTCTTTCAGGTTGTCGGCGGCGATCACGTCCAGGCCGGAGGTGTTGATGATCTCCTTGCCCTTCTCGACGTTGGTGCCCTCGAGACGGACCACCAGCGGCACCTTCAGGCCGACTTCCTTGACCGCGGCAACCACGCCCTCGGCGATCACGTCGCAGCGCATGATGCCGCCGAAGATGTTCACGAGGATGCCTTTGACGTTTTCGTCCGAGGTAATGATCTTGAACGCCTCGGTCACCTTCTCCTTGGTGGCGCCGCCGCCCACGTCGAGGAAGTTGGCAGGCTCCGCGCCGTAGAGCTTGATGATGTCCATGGTGGCCATCGCCAGGCCCGCACCGTTCACCATGCAGCCGATCTCACCGTCGAGCGCGATGTAGTTCAGGTCGTACTTGGAGGCTTCCAGCTCTTTGGGGTCTTCCTCGGTGGTGTCGCGCAGCTCTGCCACGTCGGCGTGGCGGTAGACCGCGTTGCCGTCAAAGCCGACCTTGGCGTCCAGCACCTTGAGGTTGCCGTCATCGGCGATGATCAGCGGGTTGATCTCCAGCATCTCCATGTCCTTCTCGACGAAGGCTTTGTAGAGCTGGCCCATCAGCTTGACGCACTGCTTGACCTGCTGGCCTTCGAGGCCCAGCGAGAACGCGATGCGGCGGCCGTGGTAGGGCTGGTAGCCGGTGGCCGGGTCCACGGAGAAGGACAGGATCTTTTCAGGGGTCGCAGCGGCCACTTCCTCGATGTCCATGCCGCCCTCGGTGGAGCAGACAAAAGAGATGCGCGAAGTCTGGCGGTCCACCAGCAGAGCCAGGTACAGCTCGCGCTCGATGCCGGAGCCGGCCTCGATGTAGATGCGGTTCACCTGCTTGCCCGCGGGGCCGGTCTGATGGGTGACCAGAGTGCGGCCCAGCATCTTCTTGGCTTCTTCGGCAGCTTCCTCCACCGATTTGGTCAGGCGCACGCCGCCTTTCTCGCCGGCATCGGCTTCCTTGAAGGAGCCTTTGCCGCGGCCGCCTGCATGGATCTGTGCCTTCACGACCCACAGCGGGCCGTCGAGCTCACCGGCGGCGGTTTTGGCTTCCTCGGCCCGCAGAACCACGCGTCCGTCGGACACCGGCGCGCCGTAGCTGCGAAGAAGGGCTTTGGCCTGATATTCGTGGATGTTCATCTGAAACTGTCCCGTCTGGCTGCAATTGTCTGTCGTTCAATAGGCCGTGTTAAAGCCAAGTGTTAAAGGCTTATTTGACGGGAAGCAGGGAAATGGGGAAGATTTTCAGGTTTTGTGATCACAGGTTTTGGGGGTGTGATCACAATTTACCGGAGGCTTAACGGCGGTGATTCGAGGCTGGGCCCAGGGGCTGTGCCCGCCGCATCATAGACCAAAAGCGTCAGCCGCCGGACCGGGGACGCTGCGGCAATAAAAAAGGGCCCGCCAGACGCGGGCCCCTTGAATGCCGGGTTGCTTCGGCGCTTACGCCAGCGAGCTGTCGATGCCCTTGCAGGCCTCGACCAGACCCTTCACCGCATTGACCGAGTTGTCGAACATGGTCTGCTCTTCTTCGGTCAGCTGGATGTCGACGATCTTCTCGATGCCGCCGGCGCCGATCACGGTGGGCACGCCCACGTACATGTCTTTGACGCCGATTTCGCCGGTGCAGTAGGCGGCGCAGGGCAGCACGCGCTTCTGGTCTTTCAGGTAGGCCTCGGCCATTTCGATCGCCGATGTCGCCGGCGCATAGAAGGCGGAGCCGGTTTTCAGCAGGCCGACGATCTCGGCGCCGCCGTCACGGGTGCGCTGCACGATGGCGTCGAGCTTGTCCTGGGTGGTCCAGCCCATCTTGACCAGGTCGGGCAGCGGGATGCCGGCCACGGTGGAGTAGCGCACAGACGGCACCATGGTGTCGCCATGGCCGCCCAGCACGAAGGCGGTGACGTCTTTCATGGAGACGCCGAATTCCTCGGCCAGGAAGTGGCGGAAGCGGGCGGAGTCCAGCACGCCGGCCATGCCGCAGACCTTGTTGTGGGGCAGGCCGGAGAATTCGCGCAAGGCCCAGACCATCGCGTCCAGCGGGTTGGTGATGCAGATCACAAAGGCGTCCGGCGCGTGGTCGCGGATGCCTTCACCCACCGATTTCATCACCTTGAGGTTGATGCCCAGCAGGTCGTCGCGGCTCATGCCCGGCTTGCGCGGCACGCCTGCGGTCACGATGCAGACATCGGCGCCTGCGATGTCCTCATAGGACTGGGTGCCCTTGAGGGAGGCGTCGAAGCCTTCCGACGGACCGGATTCGGCGATGTCCAGCGCCTTGCCTTCGGGGATGCCTTCGGCGATGTCGAAGAGAACAACGTCGCCCAGTTCCTTGAGGGCTGCGAGGTGCGCGAGGGTGCCGCCGATCTGACCTGCGCCGATGAGGGCGATTTTGGGTCGTGCCATTGGAAAATGTCTCCGGTCCGGTTGAAATTTCCTGATGCCTACGGCGTAAACCCGGGCCGTGCAAGGGTTCTGCGCTGCGGCATAGGGTGCGGTATACTTCCGTATGCCGAGGTGGTACCGCTAAACGGTCTTTAATTCAGGGCTTTCAGGGGCGGGCTATGGCGGCGTTTGATGCGATGTTTTTCGTTTTTGCCATTCCTGCGGTCGTTTTTGCGGGCGTCTCCAAGGGCGGTTTCGGGTCCGGCGCGGCCTTTGCATCGGCGGCGATTCTGGCATTGGTGGTGGAGCCGGGCATGGCGCTGGCGCTGATGCTGCCGCTTTTGATGCTGATCGATGTTGCCGCGCTTAAACCCTACTGGGGCCGCTGGAATCTGAACGCCGCGCTGCTGCTGATCGCGGGCGGTCTGCCGGGGGTGGCGCTGGGGGCGTGGCTCTATACCCTTGTTGATGCTGATGCGATGCGGGTGCTGATCGGCGCGGTGGCGGTGGGGTTTGTGCTGTGGCAGCTGCGCGCCCGGCTGGGCCTGCGGGCCGCGGCGGCGCGGCCGCTGCCGCGCGCGGCGGGTCTTGCCGCGGGGCTGGCGGTGGGCTTCACCAGCTTTGTCAGCCATGCGGGCGGGCCACCTGCCGCGGTCTATCTCCTCAGCCTCAAGTTGCGGAAGACTGAATACCAGGCCAGCACGGTGCTGATTTTCTGGGCGATCAACATTGCCAAGGCGGTGCCTTATGCCGGGCTGGGGATGTTCACACGTGAAACGCTGATGCTGGATCTGATGCTGGCGCCCTTTGCGCTGCTCGGCGCCTGGCTGGGGGTGAAGCTGCATCACGGCATTCCGGAGCGCTGGTTCTTTGCGCTGACCTATGTGCTGCTTGTGGTGACCGGCAGCAAGCTGATCTGGGACGGGCTGGCCTGAAGCCCCCTTCAGGCGCAGCCCGCCGCGGCGGCCCCGGCCGCTGTCACCGCAGCCTGGAAACCTGCCTCAATACCTGCTCAGACGTCGCTGTCTGTGTTTGGCAATGCTTCTGCGAGCACTTCATAGGACTGGCCGGAGGCGACCAGGCAGGTCATGCCGTTGGGAGTGGTCACGGTGATGGTCCAGCTGCCGGTTTCGTCCGACGCAAAGGTCTCCATCACCATGCCCTGCTGGCCCATCCCTATGCTTTGGCGGCTTTCGCCGTATTTCTCCGCCAGGCGTTTGACCACCGTGTCGCGTGGGGCGCAGTTGCGGCTTTGCGCGGCAGCGGGGGCTGCGGCCAGTGTCAGGGCGGCCAGGGCCGCCGGCAGTGCAAGTGTTGTCCTTTTCATCCCGTTTTACCCTTTCCGGAACGGCCGGACAGAGCAGGGCGCCGGACGGCAGCCCCCGTATCCCTGAGCGGGCCGGTGTGTGACGCAATTCGTGCTGCAGGCCCCATGCCTGCGGGCAGCAGGGGCGGCCCTGAGGGGCGGCGGAGATCCTGTGCCGTGGTACCCTTAACTGTGCCTGTCAGGTGCTGATAAGTGGTTAACCCAGCGTGCGCCGTAAAAGCACACGCTTTATCAGAGGCTTGCTGCGATTGCGGGGAAGTTTACGCTGCGCTGCGGCGGAATTGTACTTGAAAGTATACAATCGAATCTGTACCGCTTTACGCAATAAAATAACTTCAGGAGAGCTTGCATGGACCCGCGCGCGCGCCCTTACCGTTCGGTTTTGTATATTCCCGGCTCCAAGCCGCGCGCCCTGGAGAAGGCCAAGACCCTGCCGGTGGACGCGGTGATCTTTGATCTGGAAGACGCGGTGTCGGTGGATGAAAAGCCCAATGCCCGCGCGACCCTGGCGCAGGCGCTGGAGGCGGGCGGCTTTGGCGCGCGGATGAAGATCGTGCGGATCAACGGGCTGGACACCGAATGGGGCCGCGAGGATGCGGTTGCGGCGGCCAAGATGGATTGCGACGCGATTCTGCTGCCCAAGGTGAACTCCCCTGCCGATCTGGACGCGCTGGCAGATATCACCGGGGACATCCCGCTGTGGGCGATGATGGAGACGCCGCGCGGGATGCTGAATGCCGCTGCCATCGCCGCGCACCCCAAGCTGCAGGGCATGGTGATGGGCACCAATGACCTCGCCAAGGAGCTGCAGACCCGTTACCGCCCGGACCGGCTGCCGATGATGGCGGGGCTCGGCCTGTGCCTGCTGGCGGCCAAGGCCGAGGGGCTGGTGATCGTCGATGGCGTCTATAATGCCTTCAAGGACGTTGAGGGGCTGGCTGCGGAATGCGCACAGGGCCGCGACATGGGCTTTGACGGCAAGACCCTGATCCACCCGGCGCAGGTGGAGGTGGCCAATGCCGCCTTTGCCCCGACCGAACGCGAGATCGACACCTCCCGCCGCCAGATTGCCGCGTTTGAAGAGGCGCAGGCCGCAGGCCAGGGTGTTGCCGTGGTCGACGGCAAGATAGTCGAGAACCTGCATGTGGCGACGGCGCGTGAGATCCTGGCAAAAGCGGATGCAATCGCCGCGCTTTCCGCATAGGTGTTAACAAGTTTAACATCTAAGAGGGGCTGATATGGCGCTTTTGATCCTGGGACTTCTGCTGTGGTGGGGCGGCCACCTGTTCAAACGTGCGGCGCCGGACATGCGCGCCGCGATGGGTAATGCCGGGCGCGGCGCGGTGGCGCTGGTGCTGATTGCCGGCATCGTGCTGATGGTGCTGGGCTACCGCGGGATGGACTTCATCCACGTGTGGGCGCCGCCCTCCTTCATGGTGCATATCAACAACCTGCTGGTGCTGATCGCCATCTGGATGATGAGCCCGGCGCCCAAGAAAGGCGCGCTGCTCAATGGCATGCGCCATCCGATGCTGGCAGGCTTCAAGCTGTGGGCGGTGGCGCATCTCCTGGTCAATGGCGATCTGGCCTCGATCATCCTGTTCGGCGGGCTGCTGGCCTGGGCGGTGGCTGAGGTCATCGTGATCAACCGGTCCGAGCCGGAGTGGCAGCCGGGTCCCAAGGGCACGCTCGCCAAGGACGGGATGTTCTTCCTGGCCTCGATTGTGCTGCTGGCGGTGATCGGCTACGTCCACGGGCTGATCGGGCCGTCGCCGTTTCCGGGATGAGCCCACAGCAGGAGAGGACACCATGAAACTGTACCGATTTTTGTCCGAGGACGACACCTCTGCCTTCTGCCACAAGGTGACCGATGCGCTGAACAAGGGCTGGGAGCTGCACGGCAGCCCGACCCAGGCCTTCGATCCCGTCAAGGGGATCATGCGCTGCGGCCAGGCGGTGGTGAAAGAGGTGGACGGAACCTACACCCCTGAGACCAAACTGGGAGAACACTGATGGCCAAGACCAATCCGGGCCGGTTTTTCGAAGACTATACCGTCGGCGAAGTGATCCGCCATGCAGTGCCCCGCACGGTGTCGGGCGGCGAGCGCGCGCTGTATCATGCGCTCTACCCGGCGCGCCATACGCTCTATTCTTCGGATGAATTTGCCCGGGCCTGTGGTCTGCCCTCGGCGCCGCTGGATGATCTGGCGGCCTTCCACGTTGTGTTCGGCAAGACGGTGCCGGACATCTCCCTTAATGCGCTGGCGAACCTCGGCTATGCCGAGGGGCGCTGGCTGTTGCCGGTGTATCCCGGCGACACGCTGCGCTCGGAATCCGAGGTGATCGGCCTCAAGCAGAATTCCAACGGCAAGTCTGGCGTCGTCTATGTGCGCACCCGCGGTCTGAACCAGCGCGATGAATGCGTGATGGAATATGTGCGCTGGGTCATGGTGCGCAAACGCGACCTGGAGGCGCCGGCGCCGGAGACGGTGATCCCGGAGCTGAACAAGGTGATCCCGGCGGAGCAGCTGGCAATCCCGGCGGGCTTGGATTTCAGCAATTACGATTTCACCCTGGCGGGCGAACCGCACCGCTGGGGCGATTACGAGGCGGGCGAGACTATCGACCATGTGGACGGCGTCACCATCGAGGAAGCCGAGCATATGATGGCGACCCGCCTGTGGCAGAACACCGCCAAGGTGCATTTCGACAATACCGCGCGCCCCGATGGCACAAGGCTGATCTACGGCGGTCATGTGATCTCCCTGGCGCGGACGCTGTCGTTCAATGGCCTCGCCAACGCGCAGATGATCGTCGGCCTGAACGGCGGGGCGCATGCCAACCCCTGCCTGTCGGGCATGACCGTGCGGGCCTGGTCGGAGGTGCTGGACAAGGCCGACACAAACGCGCCGGGCGTTGGTGCGATCCGGCTGCGGCTGGTGGCGGCCAAGGGCGGCGCGCCGTTTGAGCTGAAGGGCGAAGACGGCAAGTACCTGCCGGATGTGCTGCTGGATCTGGATTACTGGGCCTTGATGCCGAAGTGACCGGGAAGGGGGCTTTGCCCCCTCGCGCCCTTGGCGCTCACCCCCAGGATATTTGCAGCCAGGGGAACAGGGGGCCGACAGAAAAGGGATGACCCTTGGTGCGATTGCCGCTTAAGCTGGCTTCATGCGGGTTTTGCAGCTTCTGGTATTCTCCACGCTCTCCCTCTGGCCGCTGCGCGCAGCGGCCTGCGATCTGGCATTGGTGCTGGCCGTAGACGTCTCCGGTTCTGTCGATGCCGAGGAATACCGCATTCAGATGGACGGGCTGGCAGCGGGCCTGCGCGACGGGGTGGTGTCCGAGGCGCTGGTCAAGGCGCGCGCCCGGGTGCTGCTGATGCAGTGGTCCGGCCAGTCGCGCCAGGAGGTGACGCTGCCCTGGGCCGAGGTGCGTAGTTTTACCGATGCCGAGGCGCTGGCGCAGCGGATCGAACAGGCGCCGCGGCCCTGGCGCAATTACTCCACCGCTGTGGGCGAGGCGCTGTTTCTGGCGGTGGAGCAGTTTGCCGCGGTGCCGGAGTGCACGCGCAGGGTGATCGACATTTCCGGCGACGGGTTTTCCAACGAGGGGGTCGAGCCGCGCGAGGCGCATGGCGCGCTGTCTGCGCTGGGTGTGACCGTGAACGCCATTGCCATCGAACAGAGCGAGCCGGACCTGACCGCCTATTTCTTTGAAAACGTGATCCGCGGCGAGGGGGCTTTTGTGGTAACGGCCGCCAGCTTTGCCGATTACCCGTCGCGCATCCGCAAGAAGCTGGTGCGGGAGGTGGCGCGGCAGACGGCCATGGCACCGCATAGGGATGCCGGGACCGTGGCAGCTTTGCAGTGATTTGCAGAAAGGGCTGTGATTCTGCAAAAGATTTCCAAAAAGGTGTTTTGTGATCACTAAATATTTGCTGTGATCACAACACGTGACGTTTTAGCGCCAACAGCACGGAAACCTGCTGTTTTTAACCGTTCGGTCGGGTGACACGCCGTAAAAATCGGCTAAAACGTCGTCAGCCAACCTGAAAAGGAGCCAACATGGCCGATGTCAATCGGGGCAACCGCCCGCTTTCGCCGCATTTGCAGGTCTATCGCCCGCAGCTGACCTCCGTGACGTCGATCCTGACGCGGATCACCGGCAACGCGCTGATCGTTTCCGCGCTGCTGATCGCCTGGTGGTTCCTGGCCGCGGCAACCTCTGCCGACTACTTTGCCACCGCCAACGGCCTGCTGACCAGCTGGTTCGGTGATCTGGTGATGACGCTGTCGGTGCTGGGCCTGTGGTATCACACGCTGGCCGGCATCCGGCACCTGATCTGGGACAACGGCATGATGCTGGACCTGGAGCAGGCCGAGAAGCTGGGCTGGATCGTGGTGATCGGCTCGGCGGTTCTGACCGTCCTCACCATTATCATCGTCTAAGCTCAAAGGACACACGCGATGCGATATCTGACTGACCGCAAACGCGCCGTTGGCATGGGCGCTGCAAAATCCGGAACCGCGCACCATTGGTCGATGCAGGTGAGCGCAGTGGCGCTGCTGATCCTGGTGCCGCTGTTTGTCTTCACCTTCGGCTCTGCGCTGGGCGGCTCTTACGAGGAGATCACCGCCTATTACTCCCGCCCGTTCCCGGCACTGGTGGCCGTGCTGACCATGTGGGTGGGCATGATGCACTTTAAATCCGGCGCCCAGATCATGATCGAGGACTATGTCCATGGCCTGAAAGGCCGCCTGGCGATCATCCTGGTCAAATGCCTGTCTTATGCCGTCGCCGCGACCAGCGCCTATGCGCTGATCCGCCTGGCCCTGTAACGCTCCGAGGTTTCCATCAATGGCTGCTTACGAATACGAAACACATGAATATGACGTGGTCGTGGTTGGCGCCGGCGGGGCTGGCCTCCGTGCGACGCTGGGCATGGCGGAACAGGGTCTGCGCACCGCCTGTGTGACCAAGGTGTTCCCGACCCGCTCCCACACGGTGGCGGCGCAGGGCGGCATCGCTGCGTCCCTGGGCAACATGGGCCCGGACAGCTGGCAGTGGCACATGTATGACACCGTCAAGGGCTCCGACTGGCTGGGCGACACCGACGCGATGGAATACCTCGCGCGCGAGGCTCCCAAGGCGGTTTACGAGCTGGAGCATTACGGCGTGCCCTTCTCGCGCACCGAAGAGGGCAAGATCTATCAGCGCCCGTTCGGCGGCCACACCACCGAGTTCGGTGAAGGCCCCGCGGTGCAGCGCACCTGCGCCGCCGCTGACCGGACCGGCCACGCGATCCTGCACACGCTTTACGGCCAGTCGCTGAAGAACAACGCGGAATTCTATATCGAGTATTTCGCCATCGACCTGATCATGTCCGAGGACGGGCAGTGCCAGGGCGTTGTCTGCTGGAAGCTGGACGACGGCACCATGCATGTCTTCAACGCCAAGATGGTTGTCCTGGCGACCGGCGGTTACGGCCGTGCGTATTTCTCTGCCACCTCGGCGCATACCTGCACCGGCGACGGCGGCGGCATGGTGGCGCGGGCAGGCCTGGCGCTGCAGGACATGGAGTTCGTGCAGTTCCACCCGACCGGCATCTACGGCTCCGGCTGCCTGATCACCGAGGGCGCGCGGGGCGAGGGCGGCTACCTCACCAACTCCGAAGGCGAACGCTTCATGGAGCGCTATGCGCCCCAGTACAAGGATCTGGCGCCGCGCGACTACGTCAGCCGCTCCATGACCATGGAGATCCGCGAAGGCCGCGGTGTGGGCGCCGAGGGCGATCATATCCACCTGAACCTCTCCCACCTGCCGGCAGAGGCGCTGGCGGAACGGCTGCCGGGCATCTCCGAAAGCGCCAAGATCTTTGCCGGCGTGGATGTCACCAAGGAGCCGATCCCGGTTCTGCCCACCGTGCACTACAACATGGGCGGCATTCCCACGAACTACTGGGGCGAAGTGCTGAACCCGACTGCGGATGATCCGACCGCTGTGGTGCCGGGCCTGATGGCCGTGGGCGAGGCGGGCTGCGCCTCTGTGCATGGCGCCAACCGGCTTGGCTCCAACTCGCTGATCGACCTGGTGGTCTTTGGCCGTGCCTCCGCCATCCGCGCGGGCAAGGTCGTGGACCCGGAGGCGGCAAACCCGGTGCTGAACCAGGCCTCCGTCGACAAGGCGTTCGATCGGTTCGACACCCTGCGCAACGCCAAGGGCGGCATCCCGACCGCGGATCTGCGGCTGGAAATGCAGAAGTGCATGCAGGCCGACGCGGCGGTGTTCCGCACCTCCAAGACCATGGCGGAAGGCGTTGAGAAGATGACCGCGATCGCGGCCAAGCTCGATGACCTCAAGGTGACCGACCGCTCGCTGGTCTGGAACTCCGACCTGATGGAGACGCTGGAGCTGACCAACCTGATGCCGAACGCGCTGGCCACCATCGTGGGCGCCGAAGCCCGCAAGGAAAGCCGCGGCGCCCACGCGCATGAGGACTTCACCTCCCGCGACGACGAGAACTGGCGTGTCCACACCGTGTCCCGCGTGGAGGGCAACAAGGTTGATCTGTCCTACCGCCCGGTGATCACCGACCCGCTGTCGACCGAAGCTGAAGGCGGCATCAGCCTCGCCAAAATCGCGCCCAAGGCGCGGACGTTCTAAGGAGACAGATCATGGTTCAATTCAGCCTCCCGAAGAACTCCAAGATCACCACCGGCAAAACCTGGCCCAAGCCGGAGGGCGCCAGCAATGTGCGCAAGTTCAAGATCTACCGCTGGAACCCGGATGACGGCAAAAACCCGCAGGTCGACACCTATTTCGTCGACATGGACAGCTGCGGCCCAATGGTTCTGGACGCGCTGATCAAGATCAAGAACGAGATCGACCCGACCCTGACCTTCCGCCGCTCCTGCCGCGAGGGGATCTGCGGCTCCTGCGCGATGAACATCGACGGCATCAACACGCTGGCCTGTATCTATGGCATGGATGAGATCAAGGGCGATGTGGCGATCTACCCGCTGCCGCATATGCCGGTGGTCAAGGACCTGATCCCGGACCTCACCCATTTCTATGCGCAGCACGCCTCGATCATGCCCTGGCTGGAGACCAAGACCAACCGACCGGCGAAAGAGTGGAAGCAGTCCATCGAAGACCGCAAGAAGCTCGATGGGCTTTATGAGTGCGTGATGTGCGCCAGCTGTTCGACCTCTTGCCCGAGCTACTGGTGGAACGGCGACCGTTACCTGGGGCCTGCCGCGCTGCTGCACGCCTATCGCTGGATTATCGACAGCCGGGACGAAGCCACGCCCGAGCGTCTGGACCAGCTGGAAGACCCGTTCAAGCTGTACCGCTGCCACACCATTATGAACTGCGCCAAAACCTGCCCCAAGGGCCTGAACCCGGCCAAGGCGATTGCGCATATCAAGAAGATGATGATCGAGCGCACCGTCTGATCGCGGCAGGGCTGATCCGCAAGGATCCGCCGCCCCGCGCAATGAAATTTGCATGGCCCCCGGTTTCCTGCGAAACCGGGGGTATGTTTTTCGCTGGCATTGGAGTTCGGGCATGAAACTGATGGGACTTGCCGCGGGCGTGCTGACCGTGCTGGCGGGCTGTATGACAGCCACCGACCACGACCGCATCGGAGGCCAGCTGGCAGCAACGGACGCCAAGATCCCCGGTTGTATCGCGGCTGCGGGCATCACCGGGGAATACCGGGTGCGTACGGAGTTTCTGGGCCATGGGGCTGGGGCGACGGTTCTGCGCATGGTGCAGCCGGGACTGAATGTCACTGAGGCGCAGGCGGCACAGGCGACGAGCTGTATCAACACCTGACGCAAAGCGGTTGAGGTGCGGCTGCGGCGGCCATAGGGTGCCGGTATGCAACCGTATGTTTTTGCCATTCTTTTAGCCGGGCTCGCCGGGCTTTCGATGCCGCTGGGCGGGTTTCTTGCCTGGTGCGAGCACATCCGCAACCCGACGCTGCGCGACGAGGTGCTGCACGCCGTCGCGGCCTTTGGCGGCGGCGCGCTCACCTCTGCGGTGGCGCTGGTGCTGGTGCCGGAGGGGGCGCAAGCGCTGTCTGCCGTGCTGGCGGTACTGCTGTTCGCCGCGGGCGGCGGCGTGTTCTACCTCGCCGATACCGTGCTGCAAAAGCGCGGCGGCAGCGGCGCGCTTTTGCTGGCGATGCTGCTGGACTACGTGCCCGAAGCGATGGCGCTGGGGGCGATGCTGGTGGCGGATGCTGCCACCGCCTGGCTGCTGGCGCTGATGATCTTCCTGCAGAACCTGCCGGAGGGGTTCGCCGCCTTCCGAGATGTCTGGAGCGGTGACAGCCCGGCCTGGCATGTGCTGCTGGCCTTTGTCGGGCTGGCGGCGCTGGGGCCGGTCTGCGCTCTGGCAGGGCTGGTCTGGCTGGCAGAGGCCCACGCGGTGCTGGGGGCGATCATGGTTTTTGCGGCGGGCGGCATTCTCTATCTGCTGTTTCAGGACATCGCCCCCAAGGCGCATTCCAGCCGCAGCAGCGTGCCTGCACTGGGCGCGGTTGCGGGCTTTGCCCTGGGGCTGGCCGGGCACCTGCTGACGGTGTGACGCGCACCCTTGGTTGCTGCAATGCAGCAAGTGCATGGCGCCTTTGCAGAAACGGCGGCTGCGCCCGCGGCAGGCAGGGGGTAGTTTGGCGCTTGAGGGAGGATCGTGCCAGACTATGGAGGCAACCCGATGAACCCGGTGAATTTGCAGCAAGACCCGAAAGACAAGGCCCGTCAGGCCGCGCTTGAGGCCTTGGAGCAGGCCTTTGCCTACTACACCCCGGAGCCGCTGCCCGCGGCAGCAGAACCCAGCGCCGTGGACGGTGTGGTCGAGTATTACCAGGCTGCCTGAGGGCAGCCTGATGCGCAGGCGGCAAACCGGTTGAGCCGGAGGCTGCTGCGGCGTAGACAGGGGCATGCCTGTTCTGCTGCTTGTCCTTTTGGCGGGCGTGTTCGCCTATTTCCTCTGGCGCCGCCACGCCACCAGCCTGACCCGCAACTGCCGCTGGCGCCAGCAGCGCGCCCAGGGCCAGTGGCGCTGCAGCTATTGCGGCGCCGCGGAACCGGGAGAGGCCGCCCCGCGCCTCTGCCGCGATCCGCGCCGCGCGCCTTAGCCGGAACTTGCAGCCCGCAGCGGTGATCTCCCGCGCCCGCAGGCGCCCCGGCTGCGCCGGAACGCCTTCCGTGCGGCCTTGGGCCCGGCACCGCGCCGGGCGCGGTGCCGGGCCCAACTGCGGGACGCCTTGTCAAAAGGCGGCGGAGCAGGCGGGAGCCCTTCGGTCCGTGCATGGCAGACCCGCAAAAAATAATGCTTGAAAGACTCACCTCTTTGCCCGATATGGGCGGACAAGACGCCAACGCACGCGCCTCTGTCGAAAGGGGTTACTCCCCTAAGGTTACGTAGCGACGGTAACGTCTCTGACTGAACTGAGCGGTCATATATGGCCGGGTCTTTTGGAGATGACCATGAACGTACACGTAGCCGGGCAGACTGCTCGCGATTCCGTATCTGTATCCCGTCACCTGCAGCACATTGCGCAAAACCACTTCGACCGGCCGACTCTGGTCATCGACAGCCAGGCGGTGGCCCGCCAGTACCAGGCGCTGGACCGCGGCCTGGGCCGGGCGCGCATCCACTATGCCGTCAAGGCCAACCCGGCGCCGGAAGTGCTGGAAACCCTGGTGCGCCTGGGTTCCAACTTCGACGCTGCCAGCCGCACCGAGATCGAGATGTGCCTGGCCGCCGGCGCGCGGGCTGAGCAGATCACCTTCGGCAACACCATCAAACGGCCCTCTGACATTGCCTTTGCCCACAACATCGGCATCACCCATTTTGCCGCCGACGCCCAGGAAGAGCTGGAAAAGCTGGCGGAATTCGCACCGGGCGCGCATGTCTGCCTGCGGGTGATCGTCGAGGCCTCGGGCGCCGACTGGCCGCTCAGCCGCAAGTTCGGATCGTCGGCTTCGATGGCGCTGAGCCTGATGGACGCGGCCGCCGGGCTGGGCCTCACCGTGCATGGCCTGTCGTTCCACGTCGGCTCGCAAACCCGCGACCCGCTGATGTGGGCGCCGGTGCTGGATCAGGTGGCAGAGGTCTGGACCGCGGGCCGCGCGGCCGGCCACGACCTGAAGCTGGTGAACATCGGCGGCGGCTTCCCGGCCTCCTACAAGACCGAGGTGATGGGCGCCGAGGAGTATGCCCGCGCGGTGATGGAGCAGGTGAACGCGCGCTTCCCCGATGCCGCTGAAGTGATGGCAGAGCCGGGCCGCGGCCTGGTGGCCGAAGCCGGCGCGATTGCGGCGGAGGTGCTGCTGGTGTCCCGTAAGCATGCCGATGACATGTTCCGCTGGGTCTATTTGGACATCGGCAAGTTCTCCGGCCTGGCCGAAACCATGGACGAGGCGATCCGCTACCAGATTTCCACCAGCCGCGACCACGAGCCGACCGGCCCCTGCGTGCTGGCAGGCCCCTCCTGCGACAGCGCCGATGTGCTGTACGAAAAGCAGCTGGTGCAGCTGCCGCTGGGCCTGAAGGCCGGCGACCGCGTGGTGATCCATTCCTGCGGCGCCTACACTTCGACCTATGCCTCGGTCGGCTTCAACGGCTTTCCGCCGCTGGACGTGGTGGTGATCTGATCTTCGCCTTCCGGCGCTTGTGATCTGTTCCGGCCGCCGCAGGGCTTGAAACCCTGCGGCATTGCCGTCTTGATGGGGCAAACGGACGAGAAGGTTTGCCCGATGACGATCTCCCCCGAAGCCCCCGCCGACGCGGACGCCCGCCGCGCGGTCAAGCCGGTGATCTGCTACCCCAACGACACCCTGCCGGTTCCGGATCTGCCGCTGTACCGGCAAGCGCGGCAAGCGGCGGTGAAGACCGGGGAGGTGCTGGTGCAGCCTCGCGATGCCGCCTGTTTCGAGGTGCCCGCCGGGCATTTCTTCCGGATCACCTCGGTGGAGGGGCCGCAGGTGGGCGATCTGAACCTGTGGAACAGGGCCGACCTCAGCGAGCGGTTCTACTCCGGCAAGACCCGCGCCCTGCACGGCACCCATATCACCGCGGGAGAGCGGATGTGGACCAGCTTTCCGCATCTGCGCCCGATGGCAACCATCACGGAAGACACGCTGGGCTGGTACGGCATCGACCCGTACGGCGGCTCCGTGCATGACGTGATCGGCACCCGCTGCGACCCCTACACCGGCAACCTGCTGGCGGGCAGCCAGTACCATCACTGCTGCCACTCCAACCTGACCCGGGCGCTGGCAGGCCATATGGGGCTGCCGCTGGCGGAGGCGGAGCCGCATGTGCATGATGTGCTGAATGTGTTTATGTGCACCGGTTTTACCCGCGATACCGGCCAGTATTTCATGAAAGCGAGCCCGGTGCGGCCCGGCGATTATCTGGAGTTCTTTGCCGAGATCGGCCTGCTGGGGGCGCTCAGCGCTTGCCCGGGCGGGGACTGCTCGGCGGAGCATTCCAGCGATACGGCGGCGTGCCATCCGCTGCTGGTCGAAATCTTTGCCCCGGCCAAAGGCGCCCTAGGCGATTGGAAAAGCCCGCCGCGAAATGGCTATGACCGCAGCCACGGCATTGGCTGAGCGGGCAATAAGGGTTTGGAATTCCGGTAAGTGGACAAATTTGGCACCAAATCTGCATAAGGGGCAGAAGGGTCACGTATTTATTCTGTCCAAAAACGCCATTCGCAGGGGGATTTTCCCAGCGTACAAAATGAAGCCGGGTCTTTCAGGCGGAAAAAAGGGCAGGGCGAAAGCCGCTGCCCTTACTAATTATCAAAATGAAAACTTTCAGCCGAACGCGGCTTCAAGGGCAATTTCCACCATGTCGCCAAAGCTGCGCTCGCGCTGATCGGAGGGCAGCGCCTCGCCAGTTCCCAGATGATCGGACACGGTCAGCACTGCCAGCGCCCGGCAGCCGTGACGGGCCGCCAGCGTGTAAAGCTCCGCCGCTTCCATCTCCACGCCGAGAATGCCGTGGCGCACCATCTGCTCGTTCAGGTCGGGGCGTTCGTCATAGAACACGTCCGAGGAGTAGATGCCGCCGATATGGGTGTCGGCGCTGCGCTTAGCAGCCGCCTGGGCAGCCGCCTGCAACAGGCCCCAGTCGGCGCAGGGGGCGAAATTCAGCTCCCGGAAAATACCGCTGGACGGGCTGTTGAGGGTGGTGGCGGTCATCGCCAGGATCACGTCCCGCAGCTTGACCTTGTCCTGCATGCCGCCGCAAGAGCCGATGCGGATCAGCGTCTTGGCGCCATAGTCCCGGATCAGCTCGTTGGCATAAATCGACAGCGAGGGCATCCCCATGCCGCTGCCCTGAATGCTCACCCGGTGCCCCTTCCACGTGCCGGTATAGCCCAGCATGCCGCGCACTTCATTGACCAGCTTGGCATCTTCCAGAAACGTCTCAGCCGCCCATTTCGCCCGGTAGGGGTCGCCGGGCATCAGCACGGTTTCTGCAATATCGCCCTTGGCGGCGCCGATGTGAATGGTCATCGCTCAGCTCCAGACAGATCAGATTTCCAGATCGGAAATATCTTTGCCGGCGGTCAGCGCGGCATGGACCCAATGCGGTTTGCGGCCGCGCCCGGTCCAGGTTTCTTCCGGATTTTCCGGGTTGCGGTATTTCGGAGCGGCCTTGGCCTTTTTTGCGCCCTGGCGCGACGCAGTGGCGATCTCGTCCAGCGAGAAACCGTATTTTGCGGCAGCCTCCTCGGCGGCTTTCAAGGCTTCCTGGCGTTCGCGCAGTTCTGCTTCCTGCAGTGCTTTTTCAACATTGCTTTGAAGCTGCAGAAGCTCTTTTCTGCTCATTGCCGAAAGGTCGAAGGTCATTCTGAACTCCATATATAAAAATGACACACCGGAAAAACCGGTATGTCATTCCTTATGGACTGAATACCAGACGCATTTCAGCATCTTTTTTATCGGTTTGCAGAAAACTGCCGGTAAAAAGTCAATTCGCTGCAATTTCCGGTGGCCTTGCCAGGTCCACAATGTCGCTCATAATTGAATTGAGCTCGAAATCCTTGGGCGTATAGACGCGAGCCACACCCATTGACTTCAGCTTTTGCGCGTCCTCGTCCGGGATGATGCCGCCGACCACCACCGGGATATGCGCCAAACCGGCGTCGCGCATGCGCTGCATCATTTCTTCGACCAAAGGCAGATGGCTGCCCGACAGGATCGACAGGCCAACCACATGGGCGTCATCCTTTTGCGCCGCTTCCACCAGTTCCGCCGGGGTCATGCGGATGCCGTCATAGGTGATGTCCATGCCGCAGTCGCGGGCGCGGAAGGCGATCTGCTCGGCGCCGTTGGAATGGCCGTCGAGGCCCGGCTTGCCGACCACGAACTTGATGCGGCGGCCCAGCACGTCGCTGACCGCATTGACCGCATCGCGCAGATCGTCCAGCCCTTCGGTCTTGTTCGACACCGAGGCCGACACGCCGGTCGGGCCGCGGTAGGTGCCATAGACCTTGCGCATCTCCTCGGCCCATTCACCGGTGGTGACGCCGGCCTTGGCCGCGGCGATCGACGGTTCCATGACATTTGTGCCGCTTTGCGCCGCGGCGCGCAGGGCGGCCAGGGCCGATTGCACCGCGTCATTGTCACGCTCGCTGCGCCAGGCGTTCAGGCGGCTGATCTGCTCCTGCTCCACCGCGGGGTCGACCACCATAATGCCGCCGTCCTCGGTCTGCAGCGGCGAAGGCTCGCCCTCGGTCCATTTGTTGACGCCCACCACGATGGTCTCGTTCTTCTCGATCCGGTTCAGCCGGTCGGCATTGGACTCGACCAGCCGGCCCTTCATGTATTCGATCGAGGCGACAGCGCCGCCCATCGATTCCAGATTGGCAAGCTCCGCGCGGGCGCCGTCCTTCAGCTCCTCGACCTTGGCATCGACCGCCGGGTTGCCGTCGAACAGGTCGCCGTATTCCAGGAGGTCGGTCTCATAGGCCAGGATCTGCTGCATCCGCATCGACCATTGCTGATCCCAGGGGCGGGGCAGGCCAAGCGCCTCGTTCCAGGCGGGCAGCTGCACGGCGCGGGCGCGGGCTTTCTTCGACAGAGTCACTGCCAGCATCTCGATCAGAATACGGTAGACGTTGTTTTCCGGCTGCTGTTCGGTCAGGCCCAGCGAGTTCACCTGCACGCCATAGCGGAAGCGGCGGAACTTGGGGTCTTCGACGCCATAGCGGTCGCGGCAGATCTCGTCCCACAGGTCAACAAAGGCGCGCATCTTGCACATCTCGGTCACGAACCGGATGCCCGCATTCACGAAGAAGGAGATGCGCCCGACCATGGCCGGGAAATCCTCCGGTGCGATGCGCGGTTTCAGCTCGTCCAGCACCGCCTGCGCGGTCGCCAGGGCAAAGGCCAGCTCCTGCTCCGGCGTCGCCCCGGCCTCCTGCAGGTGGTAGGAACACACGTTCATCGGGTTCCACTTGGGCACGTTGGTGTAGCAATACTCCGCCACATCCGCGATCATCTTGAGGCTGGGCTTGGGCGGGCAGACATAGGTGCCGCGGGAGAGGTATTCCTTGATCAGGTCGTTTTGCACCGTGCCCTGCAGCTTGGACACATCCGCGCCCTGTTCCTCGGCCACCGCGATATACAGCGCCAGCAGCCACGGCGCCGTGGCGTTGATGGTCATCGAGGTGTTCATCTGCTCCAGCGGGATCTGGTCGAACAGCGCCCGCATATCGCCCAGGTGGCAAACCGGCACGCCGACCTTGCCGACCTCGCCGCGCGCCAGCACGTGGTCGCTGTCATAGCCGGTCTGGGTCGGCAGGTCGAAGGCGACCGAAAGCCCGGTCTGCCCTTTCGCCAGGTTGGCGCGGTAAAGCGCGTTAGACGCCTTGGCCGTGGAGTGGCCGGCGTAGGTGCGGATCAGCCAGGGGCGGTCTTTTTGCATCTGCGGCATGTCGGGCCTCGCGAGTCAGAGTGTCGGTAATTTTATTTCGTCAAGCTGATGTAAACTGCAATTTTCAACCCGTGTCAATTCGCTGCGTTGCGGCATTTGCAGGGCTGATGCCCGGTTGCGCGGTTAACCATCAGCAAGCGCGCGGTTGAGATGGAGCTGGATGCGGACTAAAGTCCTTTAAGTTGAATCGATTTTTAGAAGAATACTGCTTTGAAGACCTCATTAACCGGGCAGCGCCTTGCCGAGATCGACGGCCTGCGCGCCGTCGCCGTGCTGGCGGTTGTGCTGTACCACTATTTTCAGGCGTATCCCCAGCATTATCCCTATGGCGCGGGCCTGCTGCCTTTGGCGAAATACGGCGATTTGGGGGTTGCGCTGTTTTTCGTGATTTCCGGCTTTGTCATCACCCTGTCGCTTGCCGGCCAGCCCGGGCTTTGGCGGTTTGCGCTGAAACGGTTGGCGCGGCTGTGGCCTGCGCTGGCGGTTTGCTCCATTATCACTTTTGCCGTCGTGCACAGCTTTGACAGCGGCTTCAGCCGGGAGGTGCAGGGCGGGCTGAGCGGCTTTGCCGCCTCCTGGACCTTCACGTCGCAGCGCTTCTGGCACAGCGCCTTCGGGTTCGATGGCTATGTCGATGTCGTTTATTGGACCCTCGCCATTGAAATCCGCTTCTACCTGCTGGCAGCGGTGATCTGCTGGCTGGCGCCCGCCGGACGCTTTGCGGAGGTGGCGCCATTGGTGCTGCTGCTGATGCAGTCCCTGTTTGCAGCGGTTCAGTTCGCGGTCCCGGGACTGGTGCCGCAGGTGCTGATTGAGACGCTCTTTCTGGCCTATGCGCATCTGTTTGCGGCGGGCATCACCTTTGCCGCGGTCTATGGCGGGGCGCGCAGCAAGCGGCAGGCAGCGCTGATCTTCTGGAGCTTTTCGGTCGCCTTCTACCGCGCAGAGGATTGGGGGGAGGCCGTGGTCCTTGCCCTGATCTTCCTGTCGGTTGCCGCCTGTGCCTGGCGCCTGCGGGCGGCCAGCGTGCTGGCGTGGCGGCCGCTGGCGGCGCTGGGGGTGATCAGCTATCCGGTTTACCTGCTGCACAACTACATCGGGGTGACCCTGCTGTCGCTGCTGCCGCCGGGGCTGGCAGACGCGATCTACGTGCTGGCCGCGGGCCTGGTTATGGCAGGCATTCTGCTGCTGTCGAACGCTGTCCATCATCTGGTCGAACTGCCGGCGCAGCAGGCCGTCCGGTCCCTTCTTGAGCGCCGCGCTGATCGCGGCCGCGAGATGCTACCCGCGCCAGGGCCGCAAGCCGCGGCAAAAGGCTTGTAAACCGGGCAGGCTTGGGCAAGGCTTTGCGGGATGACGCAAACCGTGGAACTGCCGCTGTGGCTTTTTGTGCTGATCGTGGGCTTTGCCGCGGTGACCTTCGCGTCGCATTTCCTGTTTCCCTCGGTGCGCTGGTTCTTCCGGCGGCGGCTGGAGCGCGCGGTGGCGCGGCTGAACAAGCGGCTGGAGCGCCCCATCGAGCCGTTCAAACTGGCCCGCCGCCATGACATGATCCAGCGCCTGATCCACGACCCGCAGGTGGCGCAGGCGGCAGCGGATCACGCGGCAGCGGAAGGCATCCCGGAAAACGTGGCGTTTGAGCAGGTCCGCCGTTATGCGCGCGAGATTGTGCCCGGGTTCTCCGCCTTCGCCTATTTCGGGCTGGCGATCCGCGCCGCCCGGCTCCTGTCCAACGCGGTCTACCGGGTGCGGCTGGGCCACCAGGACGAGGAGGCGCTGCGGGCCATCGACCCCAAGTCCACCGTGGTCTTCGTGATGAACCACCGCTCCAACATGGATTATGTGCTTGTCACCTATCTGGCGGCAGAGCGTTCTGCGCTGTCTTATGCGGTGGGGGAGTGGGCGCGGGTCTGGCCGCTCAGCCGTCTGATCCGGGCGATGGGCGCCTATTTCATCCGCCGCCGCTCGCGCAATGATCTCTACCGCAAGGTGCTGGCCGCCTATGTGCGCCTCGCCACCCGCGGCGGCTCCACCCAGGCGATGTTCCCCGAGGGCGGCCTCAGCCTGGACGGCGCCTTGGCCCCGCCCAGGCTGGGGCTGCTGAAATACATCGTCGAGGGCTATGACCCGGACGGGCGCGACGTGGTTTTTGTGCCGGTGGCGCTGAACTATGACCGGGTGCTGGAGGACCGGATCCTGACCTCTGCCGCCAAGGCGGGCGAGCGCCGGTTCCGGGCCGGGATCGGGCTGGTGGCGCTGCGGCTGTTGCGGCAGCTGTGGCTGTGGATGACCGGGCGCCACCGCCGCGCGGGCTATGCAGCGGTGAACTTCGGCCGCCCGCTGAGCCTGGCCGGTTTCGGGGCGGGGCGGCAGGGCGACATCACCAAGCCGCTGGCGCGGGAGCTGATGCAGCGGATCAGCGCCATTGTTCCGGTGCTGCCGGTGCCGCTTATCGCGGCGCTCCTGTTGCGCCACGGCGCCCTCAGCCGGGCCGCCATCGAGCACCGGCTGGAAGATCTGATCGCGGCGATGCCGCTGGCGCATGCCCATATGCCCCGCGAGAATCTGTCCTATGCGGCCGGCGGCGGCCTGCAGCAGCTGCTGCGCCGCGGGCTGGTGGCCGAATCCGGCGGCCGGTTCGCCCCGGTCGAAGACCGCCGCGACCTGCTGGTGTTTTACGCCAATTCGATCCGCCACCTGATGCCCCAGGATGGCGCGCAGCCGGGTGGAAACCGTGATTTTTCTGCACCTGCTAAGGGAAATGCTGCATCCGCTGGGTCATAAAATTACCCATACAGCGCAAAAGTGGTTGCAATATTACTCTGCCAATCCTATCCCTCAGATAACCGCTGCGATTCTGCACCGCGGCAAAAGCACAGGCTACAAAGGAGGCCATCATGGCATTGGATACCCAGACTGACGTCATGTCGTACGAGGCGCCGGAGAAAGATCTCTATGAGCTGGGGGAAATTCCCCCGATGGGCTATGTGCCCAAGAAGATGTACGCATGGGCCATCCGCAAGGAGCGCCACGGCGAGCCGAATACTGCGATGCAGCAGGAAGTGGTCGATGTTCCGGAGCTGGACAGCAACGAGGTGCTCGTCCTGGTGATGGCGGCCGGCGTCAACTACAACGGCGTCTGGGCCTCGCTGGGCAAGCCGATCTCGCCCTTTGACGGCCACAAGGCACCCTATCACATTGCCGGGTCCGATGCCTCGGGCATCGTCTGGGCGGTCGGCTCGAAGGTCACCCGCTGGAAGGTCGGCGACGAGGTGGTCATCCACTGCAACCAGGATGACGGCGACGACGAGGAATGCAACGGCGGCGACCCGATGTATTCGCCCAGCCAGCGGATCTGGGGCTATGAGACGCCGGACGGATCGTTCGCTCAGTTCACCAACGTGCAGGCCCAGCAGCTGATGCCGCGCCCCAAGCACCTGACCTGGGAAGAAAGCGCCTGCTACACGCTGACGCTCGCCACCGCCTACCGGATGCTGTTCGGCCATGAGCCGCACGACCTGAAGCCGGGCCAGAACGTGCTGGTCTGGGGCGCTTCGGGCGGCCTCGGCTCCTACGCTATCCAGCTGATCAACACCGCCGGCGCCAACGCCATCGGCGTGATCTCGGACGAGAGCAAGCGCGACTTCGTCATGGGCCTCGGCGCCAAGGGCGTTCTGAACCGCAAGGACTTCAACTGCTGGGGCCAGCTGCCCACGGTCAACACCCCGGAATATGCCGAGTGGTTCAAGGAAGCCCGCAAGTTCGGCAAGGCGATCTGGGACATCACCGGCAAGGGCGTGAACGTCGACATGGTGTTCGAGCATCCGGGCGAGGCGACCTTCCCGGTCTCCACCTTCGTGGTCAAGAAGGGCGGCATGGTGGTGATCTGCGCGGGCACCACCGGCTATAACCTGACCTTTGACGTGCGTTACATGTGGATGCACCAGAAGCGCCTGCAGGGCTCGCACTTTGCCCATCTGAAGCAGGCCGCCTCCGCCAACAAGCTGATGGTCGAGCGCCGCCTGGACCCCTGCATGTCCGAGGTCTTCACCTGGAACGACCTGCCGGAAGCGCACATGAAGATGCTGCGCAACGAGCACCTGCCCGGCAACATGTCGGTTCTGGTGCAGGCGCCGAAAACCGGCCTGCGCACGCTGCAGGACGTGCTGGAGGCCTGATCCTGCAGGCTGCATCGCTATCAAGCTGAGACCAAGCCCGCGAATCACATCGGTGGTTCGCGGGTTTTTGCTGATTTAACGGATTGCAGCGAAGAATTTCAGCCGGTTGCCGGATGCGGCCTCGCTATTTCAGGGGAGGCGCCAGCCGCCGGCAGGAAAAGGCGGCTCTCTACGCTCCGGTTTTTGCGGCGTTTTTTTGCGGCTTCGCACGACTGTTCACCCAAAATGAACGAAAGCGGAACCTTCGCATTGACCTCCGGGAGGTCCCCACTGCAAAAGAGCATGAACGACCGGCCAGCCCGCGGCAGCATGTTTTGCCACGGGCCTCCCTCAGAACGGGGCCGGACCTAAAGGGCAGCAGCACGTAATTCATGGCATACAAAGCAGAACTCGACCGCATTCTGGAGGCGCTTGACGCCACTGAAACCTTGGAAGGCCTTCAGCTGATCGTTGAGCAGGTCTGCGAAGTGTTCGCCGTCGATCATGCCATGTACCTCTGGGTCGAAACCGCCGGGAACCACTATTATTTCGGCACCTACTCCAAGGCCTGGACGGACCGCTATCTGGACAAGGCCTACTCGCGGGTCGATCCGGTGGTGGTGGGCTGCTACCAGCGCTTTCACCCGGTCGACTGGAAGCGGCTGGACTGGAATCCCAAACCGGCCCGCGAGTTCCTGAGAGACGCGATGGTGCATGGTGTGGGCAACCAGGGCTATGCGATCCCCATCCGGGGGCCGAACGGCCAGTTCGCGCTCTTCACGCTCAGCCACAATTGCGACGATGCGGCGTGGGAAAAGATTATCGCACGGTACAACCGCGATTTCATTCTGGTGGCCCACT
This sequence comes from Leisingera sp. UBA4491, assembly GCF_002388965.1. Lineage (NCBI taxonomy): Bacteria > Pseudomonadati > Pseudomonadota > Alphaproteobacteria > Rhodobacterales > Roseobacteraceae > Leisingera > Leisingera sp. UBA4491. Next base: position 212,409 of record NZ_DGNN01000016.1, read on the forward strand.
ACTTCAACCGCAAGGTGCTGGAGCTGGAGCCCTCCCGGACGGCGGAGCAAGCGCAGCCGCTGTCGCCGCGGGAGGTGGATGCCCTGACGCTGCTGGCGATCGGCTACAGCCGCGCGCAGGTGGCGCAAACCCTGGCCATCTCGGAGCACACCCTGCGGGTCTATATCGAAAGCGCCCGGTTCAAATTGGGCGCGATCAACACCACGCACGCCATTGCCCGGGCTGTAAGTCTCGGTTTGATTGTGGTTTAGCGGTAGATATACCTCAATGCGTGTAAATTCTCTCGGGCATTGAACCCAATGGTCGTACTATTCCCCTGCTTTTCTACCAAAGGGGGAATACATCATGCTGCGGTATGTTTACGGTCACGATCTTCACACGCATTCCGATCTGGCTCATTCAATGTTCCTGGACCGGGCCGATCAGTTCAAGACGCGGCTCGGCTGGGATGTGCAGGTGGACGCCAACGGCGAAGAGCGGGACCAATACGACGAACTGGACCCGCTCTACATGATCTGGGAAATGCCGGACGGCAGCCACGGCGGCTCCATGCGGTTTCTGCCGACCACCGGCCGGGTGATGGTGAACGAGATCTTCCTGGATCTCTGCGGCGGCGTCCCCATCTGCAGCCCGCTGATCTGGGAATGCACCCGGTTCTGCCTGTCGCGCAAGGCGCACGGCAGGATCGCAGCAGGGCTGATGCTTGGCAGCCTGGAAATCATGCGCAACTTCGACGTTCCTCATTACACAGGCGTGTTCTACCGCCACACGGCCCGCGCCTTCCGCAACCTGGGCTTCGCGCCTGAGATCACCGGCACCCAGGGCGAGGGGCGCAATCCCATCTGCATGGGCTTTTGGGAATATGCCGAAGAGACCTATCACAGCGTGTCGCGCAAGGCGGGCATCCCGCCGGAGCTGTCGCAGCTGTGGTTCGACCGCTCCTTCGGCGGCGCCGGCGCCTCCGGTCCGGTGGCGCTCAGCGCCTGATCAATGCGCACACCGGGGCCGGATCCTCTGGCGGACCCGGCTCCGCGGCTGTAGGGTCGCGCCATGACAGCTCTGCCCGTACAGTTTTCCGATGACCAGGCCGCCGCTTATGACAGCGTGACCGAACTCCTGCGCCAGGCGGGGGTGGACCTTGACGACGGGCTTTTGCAGCCGCCCCGCGGCGATGCCGGGGTGATGGCGGTGATCGGCAAGGCCGGATCCGGCAAGACGCTGCTGCTGGCCGAGCTTTACAAGGCGCTGGAACAGGCGGGGGTTGAAGTTGTCTCCGGCGATTACGAAAGCCGCAAGAAGGGCGAAGACCGCCGCACGCTTGCGATTCTGGCGCCCACCAACAAGGCCGCCAGCGTGCTGCGCCTGCGCGGGGTGCCGGCCACCACCATCCACCGTATTCTTTACACGCCGGTTTACGATCCTGAATTCGAGAAAATCGCCGAATGGCTGGCGGGGCAGGGGGAGCAGCCCGACATCGAAGGGCTGAGCGAGGAGGCGCTGGCCCGGGCCGCGGCCTTTTACGAAAGGAACAAGTCGATCCCCGGCGCGCTGGCGGCGGCGGGCCTGCGCGGCTCCGACTTCATCACCGGCTGGAAGCGGCGCGAGGATCCTCTCGACATCGGCTTCATTGACGAGGCATCGATGCTGGACGACCGCCAGTTCGAGGATCTGAAGGAGATCTTCCCGAACCTGGTCCTGTTCGGCGACCCGGCGCAGCTGGCGCCGGTCAACCAGTCGGGCTCCATGGTGTTCGAAACCCTGCCGGAGCCGCGCCAGCTGATCCTCAACCGCATCCACCGGCAGGAGGCGGGCAACCCGATCCTCGACCTGGCCCACGCGCTGGCCGACCCGCAGCTGGGGTTTGAGGATTTCGAGCGCATGGTGGAGGACACCGCCCGGCGCGACGACAGGGTGGTCTGGGGCCAGCGGGTGGAGGTCGACCTGATGGCGCGCTCGCCGGTGCTGGTCTGGCGCAACAACACCCGCATCCGCCTGATCAACGCCTTCCGCGCCGTCCATGGCGCGCCGGAAGATGCGCTGATTGCCGGCGAACCGCTGATCTGCGACGGTATCGAACTGCCGGCGAAGCACCGCAAGAAGCGCCTGGACCTGGAGGCCCGCGGCCTGATCAAGGGCGCGCAGGTGATCTACCTCGGGGCCGGCCGCAAGCCCGGGTTTTCCCGCCTGCATGTGATCGGGGCAGAGGATCCGCAGGTCTCTGCCGCCTCGATCGTGAAGATCGAGAAACCGGATGAGGAAGAACCCTTCATTCCCTATGCCGCGCGCATGGGCGCAACCTTCCTGCATGGGGCGGCCGTGACCATCCACAAGGCGCAAGGCTCGCAGTGGGACACCGCCCAGGTCTTTGCCCCCGACATCTATGCCGCCGCCCGCATGGGCCGGGTGGAGGCAGGCCAGCCGCTGTGGAAGCGGCTTGCCTATGTCGCCATCACCCGCGCCCAGGAACGGCTGATCTGGGTGGTCAGGAACCGGCTGGCCAAACCTTCCGGCCCGCTGCCGGTGGACGACCTCAAGGCCATCCCGGCCGCGGCGCTGACACTGGAAGCACAGGAGGACACCCCCGCATGAGCTCTTCGATCCTGATCACCGGCGCCAGCTCCGGCATCGGCCGTGCCGTGGCGGAGCTGTTTCTGGCCGAGGGCTGGCAGGTCGGCCTGCTGGCCCGCCGCGCGGACAAGCTGGAGGAGGCGGCGCAGGGCCACGCGAACGCGCATGTGCTGCCCGCGGATGTGACCGACCCCGCGGCGGTGGACCATGCGGTGAACAGCTTTGTGATGGCGGCGGGGCGGCTGGATGTGCTGTTCAACAACGCAGGCATCTTCACCCCGCCGGGCACCATCGACGAGATCCCGCTGGAGGACTGGTTTGCCTCGGTGAACGTGAATCTCACCGGCATGTACCTGGCGGCCCGCGCCGCCTTCCGGCAGATGCGCCAGCAGGCGCCGCAGGGCGGCCGGATCATCAACAACGGCTCCATCGCCGCCCATGTGCCGCGGCCCCATTCAGCGCCCTATGCGGCCACCAAGGCCGCCATCACCGGCCTCACCAAAAGCCTGTCGCTGGACGGCCGCGCCTTTGACATCGCCTGCGGCCAGATCGACATCGGCAACACCCGCACCCCGATGGTCGAAGACCTGGGCCAGCGCCACGCGGAGGCCAATCCCGGTGCCGAACCGATGCACACCTTTGCGGTGGAGGACGCGGCGAAATCGGTTCTGCACATGGCCCGCCTGCCGTTGGAGGCCAACGTGCAGTTCATGACGGTGATGGCCACCAAGATGCCCTACATCGGCCGCGGCTAAGCGCTCCCGCCCGTCGCAGGCGCATTACTCATGCGCCGCTCCCGTTGGGCGTGGCGCTGCGCTGGCGCGTAGCGGGCCAGCTCTCCCGGCGGCACAGCCGCCTGCCGGGCAGCGAAACGCGGGCCTTCATCTTTCGCAAAATACTCCGGGGTGAATTGGCCGAAAGGCCAAGAGGGGCAGCGCCCCTTTTCCGCTCCGCCAGAAGGCGCTGGCCCCTTAGCGGTTCCTGAGCAGGCTGAAGGCTGCGGACGCGCCCCAGCCGGCCGCAATGGCAATCGCCAGCGACATCAGGCCGTAAAGGAACGGCTGCTCGCGCGAGAGCGCGTACAGGAACTTCTCCAGCCCCACCTTGCGCACGTCGATGGCGGTCTCATAGCTTGACACAACTTTGCCGCCGCGGGTCAGGAAGATGCGGGTCAGATAGCTGCCCTCGGTCAGGTCAGCGGGCATCTCGATGGCGGTGCGGAACAGGGTCTGCTCATCCACCGCCACCGTGTTTTCGCGCAGGGAGTAAAGCCCGTTCTTCTCGCGGATCCGGATCACCGCATCGGCAAAGGCCTGGGCGCCGCGGATATGCATCGCGGCGCCGACCGAGCGGATCGCGCGCTTGATCGAGATCCGGTAGCGCAGGTCCTCGGTGTCGGTCAGCACCTGTTTGAACGGGGCACTGGTGGCCACCGCATAGAACGCCGGCGCGGAGTCGACCAGAACGCTGTCGACGTTGATCCAGATCCCCAGCTTCTTTTCCTTGCGCCGCACCATGACGGACGGCGCCGGGCCGGACACGGCGACCACCACCTCCAGCGGGTCGTCCTGCGGGATCGGGGTTTCGCGTTTGACGGCGCCGAAAACCAGGATTTCCGACCCGTCGAAGGTGGCGGTGATCGCCACCCGGTCCTGGCTAAGGCCAAGCACGACCTCTTCCTTGCCGGCCTGGGCCGCGGCGTGCGGCAGCAGGGCCAGGGCGGCGGCGCTCAGGGCGGACAACAGCAGCTTGCGCATGGTCAGTGTCCCCCAGGCTCACCCAGCGAGTAGATCTCGGAGGGTTGCAGCAGGAGGTCGAGGCCCAGTTTGACGCAGACCGCGATGACCATCAGCGCCAGCAGGATGCGGAGCTGTTCGGCCTTTAGATACACACCGATCCGGGTGCCGATCTGGGCACCGATCACGCCGCCGATCAGCAGCAGCACCGCCAGCACGATGTCCACGGTATAGTTGGTGGTGGCGTGCAGCATGGTGGTGAAACCGGTGACCAGGATGATCTGGAACAGCGAGGTGCCGACAACCACTTTGGTCGGCATGCCGAGGATGTAGATCATCGCAGGAACCATGATGAAACCGCCGCCGACGCCCATGATCGCGGCCAGAATCCCCACGGCCACGCCAACCAGAACGGGCGGGATCACCGAGATATAGAGGCCGGAGGTGCGGAAGCGCATCTTGAACGGCAGCGCATGCACCCAGCCGCGCTGGCGGCGCGGGGCGGGCGCGGCACCGCCTGCCTTCTTGGCCTTGCGGATGGCGTTCAGGCTTTCGATGAACATCAGGCCGCCAACGACGCCAAGGAAGACGACGTAGCACAGCTTGACCAGCAGATCGACCTGCCCCAGCGCCTTGAGATAGTTGAACACCACCACCCCCAGCGCCGCCCCCATCAGGCCGCCGGCCTGCAGCACCAGCCCCATCTTGATGTCGACCGTGCGCCGCCGGAAATGCGCCAGCACCCCCGAGAAGGAGGAGGCAACAATCTGGTTCGCTTCCGTGGCCACCGCCACCGCGGGCGGGATGCCGATGAAGAACAGAAGCGGCGTCATCAGGAAGCCGCCGCCGACTCCGAACATGCCTGAGAGAACACCCACCATTCCTCCGAGGCCCAGAAGAAGGTAGGCATTGACCGAGACCTCAGCTATGGGAAGGTATATCTGCATGATCTTTGTTAGACCGCAGACCGCCTGAAAATCAATGATCTATGCCGCTGTGCAGCGTGCAGGACTGATTTGAGGCGGCAAACTGGACTTAACTGTGGCCGCCCTGCACTGGCTGAGGCGTAGGGGCTCCCGCGCCCGCAGGCGGCTGGCTGCGCCAGTTGCCTTGGCGGCCTTGGGCCGGGCGCCGCCCTGCGGGCGGCGCAAAGGTCTTTCTGCTGAGGGAGGCCCCAGTGCGGCAGGGCTGCCCCTCAGGCGGCCGTTTGAGTGCAGCTGCGTCTTTGCCGCGTCGAGGGGGGGAAGGCGCCTGCGCGCGGCCGCTGCCGCGGCCCTTGGCCCGGAACAAACGCATGCTGGGAAAAGCAAACGCCCGGCGCAGGGCCGGGCGTTCGGGGTGTTACTTGCAGCGCTCAGCGCTCTTTGACGTAAGGCTCGCCGCCGGCGCGGGGCGGGATCGCCTTGCCGACGAAGCCGGCCAGGATCACAACCGTCAGCACATAGGGCAGCGCATCCATGGCCTGAACCGGGATCACGATGCCGCCAAGCTCGATGTTCTGGAAGCGCAGGGCGATGGCCTGCAGCAGCCCGAACAGCAGGCAGGCGCCCATTGCGTGCCAGGGCCGCCACTTGGCAAAGATCAGCGCCGCCAGCGCGATGAAGCCGCGTCCTGCGGTCATGTCCTTGACGAAGCCCGCCTGCAGCGCAGTGGCCAGATAGGCGCCGGCAATGCCGCACAGCAGGCCGCAGATCATCACCGCGCCGTACCGCAGGCCGACAACCGAGACGCCCGCGGTGTCCACTGCCGCCGGGTTCTCGCCCACCGCGCGCAGGCGCAGGCCGAACCGGGTGCGGAACAGGATCCACCAGGTGGCCGGCACCGCCAGGAAGGCGATGTAGACCAGCACCGAATGGCCCGACAACAGCTCGGAGTAGATCGGCCCCAGCACCGGCACGCCCGACAGGCTGTCGGCAAAGGGCAGGGTGATCGGGGTGAACCGGCCGCCGCTGAACAGCGACGGCGTGCGGCCGCCCTGCTGGAACCAGTCCTGGGCAATCAGCACCGTCATGCCCGCAGCCAGGAAGTTGATCGCCACGCCGGAGATCAGCTGGTTGCCGCGGAAGGTGATCGAGGCCACTCCGTGCAGTCCGGCCAGCACCAGTGAAGAGGCGATGCCCGCCAGCAGCCCCAGCCAGACATTGCCGGTCACCGCCGCCACGGCGGCAGAGAAGAAGGCAGCCATCAGCATCTTGCCTTCCAGGCCGATATCGAAGATGCCCGCGCGCTCGGAGTAGAGGCCGGCCAGGCAGGCCAGCAGCAGCGGTGTTGCCAGGCGGACGGTGGAATCCAAAATCTGGATGATCGTCAGGAATTCCATCAGTTCTGCCCTCTCCGCACCGCCAGAAAGATCTTCTCAAGCGGCATCCGCACCATGTTGTCCAGCGCACCCGTGAACAGGATCACCAGCGCCTGGATCACCACGATCAGCTCTCGCGGGATCGAGGTCCAAAGCGCCAGTTCCGCGCCGCCTTGATACAGGAAGCCGAACAGGATGGCCGCCAGGAACACGCCGAACGGGTGGTTGCGCCCCATCAGCGCCACCGCGATGCCGATGAAACCGGCGCCTTCGGTGGCGTTCAGCACCAGCCGCTCCGCTTCGCCCATCACGTTGTTCACAGCCATCATGCCCGCCAGCGCGCCGGAGATCAGCATCGCGATCATGATCGTGCGCACCGAGGAGATGCCGGCATAGCGTGCGCCCGGCTCGGATTTTCCGAGGGAGCGGATCTCATAGCCCAGCGGCGTCCGCCAGATCAGCAGCCAGACGAACAGGCAGGCGCCCATGGCGACCAGCAGGCTGACGTTGGCCGGGGCCGATTTGGAGAAGTTGATGCCGATCGGCGCCAGCAGCTCATGCAGGGAGGGCAGGTGGACAGCCTGCGGGAAGCGTTCGGTGGCCGGATCCATCGAGCCTTCGGGGCGCAGCACGTTGACCAGCACATAGTTCAGCACCGCCGCGGCGATGAAGTTGAACATGATGGTGGTGATCACGATATGGCTGCCGCGCTTGGCCTGCAGATAGGCCGGAATGGCGGCCCAGGCGGCGCCAAAGATCCCTGCGCCCAGGGCGGCAAAGGCCAGCGCCAGCGTCCAGTGCGGCCAGGGGATCAGCAGGCAGACCAGCGCCACGCCCAGGCCCCCCAGCATCGCCTGGCCCTCGCCGCCGATGTTGAACAGCCCCGCATGGGCGGCCACCGCCACCGCGAGGCCGGTGAACATGAAGTTGGTGGCGTAATAGAGTGTATAGCCCCAGCCATAGGTGGAGCCCAGGGCGCCATTGACCATCAGCTTGACCGCGGCCACCGGGTCTTCGCCGATCCCGAGGATCACCAGGGCTGACAGGAGCGCGGCCAGGATCAGGCTGATCAGCGGGATCAGGACCACGTCGGCCCATTTCGGCATCTTGTCCATTTACGCGGCCCCCGGTTTGGCTTTCACGGCCGGAACGCGCAGCGGTCCGGCCAGCGCCCGTCCGCCCCCATGGGCGGGCGCTTCGCTTCCGCCCGCGGACAGGCGCAGGCCCTTGTTGCGAGTCATCTTGTATTGCATCACGCGGCCTCCCCCGCGACACCGGCCATCAGGAGGCCGAGTTCTTTCTCATCGGTCTGATCCGCCGGGCGTTCGCCCATGATCATGCCGTCAAACATCACCGCAACCCGGTCGGAGAGCGACAGGATCTCTTCCAGCTCGACCGAGACCAGCAGGATCGCCTTGCCCTGGTCGCGCAGCGCGACGATTTGCTGGTGAATGAATTCGATGGCGCCGATGTCGACGCCGCGGGTCGGCTGGCCGACCAGCAACAGGTCCGGGTTGCGCTCGATCTCGCGCGCCACCACGATCTTCTGCTGGTTGCCGCCGGAGAAGTTCTTGGCCGCCAGCCAGGGGTCCGGCGGGCGCACGTCGAATTTTTCCATCTTGGCCTCGGTGTCGGCTTGCAGGGCGGCGTTGTTCATCAGCACACCGTTCTGATAGGCCGCATCGCGGTGATAGCCGAAGGCCACGTTTTCCCAGGCGTGGAAATCCATGATCAGGCCCTCGCGCTGGCGGTCCTCCGGCACATGGCCGATACCGGCGCCGCGGCGTGCCTTGGCATCCGATCCCGGGCCGCTGAGCGGCAGCGGCGTGCCATGCAGCTTGATGCTGCCGGTGCCCGGACGCATGCCGCCCAGAACTTCCAGCAGTTCCGACTGGCCGTTGCCGGCCACCCCGGCAATGCCGACGATCTCGCCCGCGCGCACGGTCAGGTTGATGCCTTTCAGGCGCTCGACGCCGGCCTCATCCACCACCCGCAGGTTCTCGATCTCCAGGATCGGGGCGCCGGGCTGTGCGGGCACCTTGTCGACGCGCAGCAGCACCTTGCGGCCCACCATCAGCTCGGCCAGGTGCTCGGGGCTGGTCTCAGACGTCTTGACGGTGGCGGTCATCTGGCCGCGCCGCATCACCGACACCGTATCGGTGTACTCCATCACCTCCCGCAGTTTGTGGGTGATCAGGATGATGGTCTTCCCCTCGGCGCGCAGCCGGTCGAGGATGCGGAACAGCTGGTCGGCCTCAGACGGCGTCAGCACGCCCGTCGGCTCGTCCAGGATCAGGATCTCTGCCTTGCGGTAGAGCGCCTTGAGGATCTCCACCCGCTGCTGCGCGCCGACGCCGATTTCGTCGATGCGCGCATCGGGGTCCACGTACAGCTCGTACTCCTCCTCCAGCGCCTTCAGCTCCTTGCGGGCGCGGCGCAGCGAGGGCATCAGCATGCCGCTGTCCTCGGCCCCCAGCACGATGTTTTCCAGCACGGTGAAGTTTTCCACCAGTTTGAAATGCTGGAATACCATGCCGATGCCCGCGGCAATTGCCGCCTGGCTGTCGGGGATCTCGGTCTTCTTGCCGTTGATGAAAACCTCCCCTTTGTCGGCCTTGTAAAAGCCATAGAGGATCGACATCAGCGTCGACTTGCCCGCACCGTTTTCACCGATGATACCGTGAATGGTGCCGGGGGCGACGCGGATCGAAATGTCCTTGTTTGCCTGGACAGGGCCAAAGGCCTTGGAGATGCCTTTGAGTTCGATGGCGGGGGCAGTCAAGCGGGCTCTCCCATGCCTGTAAATCCGATCAGCCGCACCACTTTGCCGTCTTGCAGATCGGCAAAATACTGGCCGCGCGCCATGCGGGTGCCGTCCTTCAGGAAATCCACTGTGGCGCGCGCATGGCCGTGGTGTTCCGAGACGGCCACCACTTTGGCCTCGGCGCCCGGCATCTTCGCGCTGAACTGCGCGATATGGTCCAGATAGGCGCCGCGGCCCTCGATGGGGGCGGGGATGCTGGGATCGGAATAATAGAATTCGGGCCCGATCGCCGCGTCGGTTTTTGCAACACGGCCTTCGGGGGTTGGGTCGCCCCAGGCCGCAAACAGAATATGAATAGACTCCGTCATGGCCTGGGGCTTTCTCTTAGAAGCTCAGCGCCGGGCAGCTGTCATCGGACATGTAGTCATGCACCTTGATCTCACCCGAGGCAATCTTGGCAGCAGCGTCGTCCACCGCGGCCTGCATCTCGCCGGTGACCAGCTCGGCGTTGTGCTCATCCATGGCATAGCCGACGCCGCCATTGGCCAGGCCCATCACAGAGAAGCCGGTTTCCATCTCGGCACCGTCCGAGAAGGCCTCAAACACGGCGTTGCCGACGTTCTTGGTCATCGAGGTCAGCACTTTGCCCGGGTGCAGGTGGTTCTGGTTGCTGTCCACGCCGATCGACAGGATGCCTTCGTCGGCCGCGGTCTGCAGCACGCCCACGCCGGTGCCGCCGGCCGCGGCATAGACCACGTCAGCGCCCTGGCTGATCTGCGCCTTGGTCAGCTCCGACCCTTTCACCGGGTCGTTCCAGGCTGCCGGCGTGGTGCCGGTCATGTTGGAAATCACCTTGGCGTCCGGGTTGGCGGCCTTCACGCCCTCGGCATAGCCGCAGGCGAACTTGCGGATCAGCGGAATGTCCATGCCGCCGATAAAGCCGACGGTGTTCGACTTGGACGCCATCGCCGCCATCATGCCGACCAGATAGGAGCCTTCATGCTCGTTGAAGACGACCGAGCGCACGTTGTCGCCCTCAACCACCATGTCGATGATGGTGAATTTGGTGTCCGGGTAATCGGCGGCCACCTGGCCCAAAGCGTCGGCAAAGGCAAAGCCGACCATCACGATCGGGTTGGCGCCGGCCTCGGCAAAGCGGCGCAGGGCCTGCTCGCGCTGGGCTTCGGACTGCAGCTCGATCTCGCGGTAGGTGCCGCCGGTCTCTTCGACCCAGCGCTGGGCGCCGTTGTGCGCGGCTTCGTTGAAGCTCTTGTCGAACTTGCCGCCCAAGTCGAAGATCAGCGCAGGTTCGGCCAGCGCGGCACCTGCTGTCAGGGCCAGCGACGCGGCTGCGCCCATCAGCGATTTCATCAGGGTCATCAGGTTAACTCCCACTGTCATTATTGTTGGATGCAGCGGGGCTTTTCCGCTGCCCGGCCACGTTCAGGCCAAAGAGGGTGCGGCAATTTAGCCTGCAGGGCAGGGAGAGGGTCAACCGCTTTTTGACCAAATGGTGCGAAATCCGCGCAACTGGCCTAGCGTAAACCTTTTCTCATCAGGATCGCATCCGCCGGTTTTGCCCCTTCGCGGCGGTAATATCCGGCCCGGCGCCCGCATTCCGCGAATCCGCAGGCATGGTACAGCGCCTGTGCGGGGGCGTTATCGGCGGCGACTTCCAGGAACAGCTCTGCCGCGCCCCGCGCGCGGGCCACTGATTCCCAGTCGGCCATGCAGGCGCGGGCCAGCCCCTGGCGCTGATGGCCGGGGCCGGTCGCAATGGTCAGCAGCTCCGCCTCATCCGCGATCACCCGCACCAGCGCAAAACAGCGGGCGCCGCCTGCGGCAAAAACCAGCGGGCTGTCCAGCAGGGCGGCGAACTCCGCCGCCGACCAGGGCCGGGACTGGGTAAAGGCCGCGGCATGGGTGGCGGCCATCGCCTCCGGTGTCAGCGGGTCAGCCATCAATCAGCGCCGGCGGCACATCGCTGGACGGCGCGGCATCGGCAGAGCGCAGATACAAGGGGGCAGGCGCCCCGGTCACGGTCTCGAACCGCCCGGCCGCAATCCGCGCAATGGCTTCGGCAATGCCCGCCGGGCTTGCCTCGGGCGCAAACGCCAGCCCGGCGCCGCGGGCGGCGTCTTCGGCCTCCTGGCGCGGCATCAGACGCGGCGCTTCCCCGGGCAGGGCGGCATAGACCTGATCGCGCGGCGCAGGCACGGCGGGCAGGGTGCCTTCGGCGGCGCGGGCTTCAAACCCGTCAACGCCGACGGCCGGTATCTCCAGACCCAGCGCCAGGCCGCGCGCAGCAGAGACCGCAATCCGGATGCCGGTGAAGTTGCCGGGGCCGACGCCGACGCCGATGGCGTCAAGATCCTGCCAGCCGGCGCCGCCCTCGGCCAGCACCTCTTCCAGCAGCGGCATCAGCCGCTCGGCCTGGCCGCGGGCCATTTCTTCCAGCCGGGAGGCCAGCACCGCATCGCCGCGCAGCAAAGCGGCCGCGCAATGCGCGGCCGATGTGTCAAATCCCAGAACCAGTGGTTCGGACGCCATCAGATGTCCTTTCGCAGCCGGTCAGACGGCAACCGGGCGCACCTCGGTGACTTCCGGGATATAATGGCGCAGCAGGTTCTCGATGCCCATCTTCAGCGTCAGGGTCGAAGACGGGCAGCCCGCGCAGGCGCCTTGCATGTGCAGGTAGACAACGCCGCGGTCAAAACCGTGGAAGGTAATGTCGCCTCCGTCCTGAGCCACCGCCGGGCGCACCCGGCTGTCCAGCAGCTCCTTGATCTGGTTGACGATCTCGGCGTCCTCGCCGGTGTGCTCCGCGTGGCCCGAGGCCGGATCGGCAGAGCCGTCCGCCATCACCGGCTGGCCGGACTGGTAGTGTTCCATCACCGCGCCCAGAATGGCGGGCTTGATGTGGTCCCAGTCGACCCCGTCCGCCTTGGTCACGGTCACGAAATCATTGCCGAAGAACACGCCGGTCACGCCGTCGACCGCAAAGATGCGGGAGGCCAGCGGCGATTTGCCCGCGGCGTCTGCGCTGGGGAAGTCGGCGGTGCCCGCCTCCAGAACGGTCTGGCCCGGCAGGAATTTCAGCGTCGCCGGGTTGGGCGTGGATTCAGTCTGAATGAACATGTCGGGTCTCCGTTAAGCGTGCCCCCGATATGCGCCTTGCGGCGCGCCAAGTCAAGATTTGGAACTATTCTAAATCTCTCGGCCCGCAGCGTGCGCCAGGGCTTGCTCCAGCCGGTCATCGCCCCAGAACAGTTCCGGACCGCTGATAAAGCTGGGGGCGCCGAAAATGCCAGCGGCAATCGCGTCTTCGGTCTGCGCCCGCAGCGCCGATTTGACGGCAGGCGCCTGGGCGCGCGGCATCAGCGCATCGTCAAGGCCCGCCTGGCGCAAGCAGCCCTGCAGGACAGCGTCGCTGGAGATATCCGCGCCATTACCGAACTGCGCTTGAAACACTGCCTTTGTGAACGCTTCGATGCTGTCCATCTCCGCGGCGGCCAGTGCCAGCCGGGCCGCCTTCAGTCCGTTTTGCGGGAACGGATCCGGGCGCCGGAAGGGCAGCCCGCGGGCGGTGCAGATCCGCTCCATATCGCGCCACATATACCGGCTTTTGGCAGGGTAGATGTTGAACGGGGAGGTGTCCCAGCCCTGCGCGGCAAACACCGGCCCCAGCAGGAACGGCCTCCAGGTGACGGCAACAGAGCGGGCAGCGGCCAGCGCGCCGATCCGCATCACGCTGAGATAGGAATAGGTGGAGGCGAACTCGAACCAGAAGGTTAGCCTGCCGCGCATCGCCTGCCCCCCGCTGCCCTGGTCAGGTGATCGCTTCCAGCTTCTCTTTGCTGAGATCGCCGGGCACGATGGTGATCGGCACCGGCAGGGTGCCGGAGTTCTTGGTCAGCTGGGTGACCAGCGGGCCCGGCCCCTTGCGGCCGGTGCCCGCGCCCAGCACCAGCACGCCGATTTCCGGATCGCCCTCGATAAAGTCGAGGATCTCCGGCACCGGCTCGCCTTCGCGGATCACCAGTTCCGGATCGACGTTCTGGCGGTCGCGCATCCATTTGGCAAAGACCTCGAAATGCGCATGGATCCGTTCGCGGGCTTCTTCCCGCATCACTTCGCCGACGCCGATCCAGTGGTTGAACTCATCCGGCGGGATCACCGACAGGATGGTGACGCCGGCGCCGGTATGCGCCGCGCGCATGGCGGCGAACCGCATGGCGTTCAGGCATTCGCGGCTGTCGTCCAGTACCACAAGGAATTTGCGCATTTTCGCTCTCTCGTTGTTCCACCGCGGATCATGACGCAAGCGGGCGCATCAGGCAATAGAGCCAAACCCGTTGAGCCGTTTCAAGAAACTGGCGCTAGATTGGGGCAGCGAGCGCTCCCGCGCCCGCAGGATCTCCCGGCTGCGCCGGAAGCCCCTTGGCGGCCTTGGGCCCGGCGCCGCGCAGGGCGCGGCGCGGCACCGTGCGCAGGCACGGTGCCTGGCCCAACCGTGCAGCGGTCTTTTGCAAAAAAGGCCCGGAGCGGGCGGGAGCCTCCGCAAGCGGCGCAGCGCCGTGCGTCAGCTCTGGCTGCGGGCCCAGTCCCAGTACATCTCACGCACCCGCTTGGCGACGGGGCCGGTTTGATACTGGCGGCTGTCAAAGGCGATGACAGGTGTCACCTTGCTCATGTTGCCCGACAGGAAGACCTCGTCGGCCTCCTCAAAGTCCTGATAGCCCAGCACGCACTCATGCACCGTAATGCCATCGGCGCGCATGTTGCTGATGTGGCGGGCGCGGGTGATGCCGGCCAGGAAGGTGCCGTTGGGGATCGGGGTGAAGACCTCGCCATCGCGCACCATGAAGACATTGGTGGTGGCGGTTTCCGCTACGTTGCCCATGGCATCCAGCACCAGCGCATTGGTGAACCCCTTGCTGCGCGCCTCGCGCAGCATCCGGGCGTTGTTGGGGTACAGGCAGCCGGCCTTGGCATTCACCACCGCGTTTTCCAGCACCGGACGGCGGAAGCGGGTGCGGGTCAGCGTGGCGGAGGCCTCAGGCGCCGCCATCGGGATTTCCTCCAGGCTGACCGCAAAGCGCGTGCTGTCCGGGTCCGGCGCAATCAGCGTCGCGTCGCCATCCGCCGCCCAGTACATCGGCCGGATATAAACGGCGGAGCCGGGGGCAAACCCCTCCAGCCCCTCGCGGATCAGCGCCGCCATCTGCTCGGCCGAATGGGTCGGTGTCATCAGCAGCGCCTCTGCCGAGGCATTGGTGCGGGCGCAGTGCAGATCGAGGTCCGGCGTCACCCCGTCAAAGAAGCGCGCGCCGTCGAACACCGAAGAGCCCAGCCACATCGCATGGTCCGCCGCCCGCATCACCGGCAGGTCGCCGTCGTGCCAGCTGCCGTTGAAATAGGTCCGGATTGTGCCGCTTACAGCCATGTTTTCCCCCCCTCTGCTTGCCGCTAGGGTAGGCAGAGAAAGGTCAGAGGTCCAGACCTAACATCACCCGCAAATGTCCCGGCAAAGGAGGCGATCAGGCCTGTTTTATTAATTTTTACAGGGTGTTGCCCGTGTCTTGCAACAGTTCTGACGCTGCGTCTTTTGGGTCAGCATGTCTGACCAATTGTTTCGCGCGCGAAACATTCGGGCAGCAGGGCTGACCTACTCAACCTCCGCGAGCAATGCCTGCAGGTCCAGGGCCTCTGTGCCCATCGCCAGGCTTCCGTCCGCCGCACGCGGCCACTCCGCCTCCGCCCGGTCGCGGTAGAGCTCCACCCCGTTGCCGTCCGGGTCGCGCAGGTAAATCGCTTCGGAAACACCGTGATCCGCGGCGCCCTCCAGCGCGATGCCGGCCTCCAGCACCCGGTGCAGAACTGCGGCCAGGCTCTTGCGGTCCGGCAGCAGGATGGCGGTGTGGTAGAGGCCGGTCGCATTGGTCGCCGGGGCAGGACCGCCGCGCGACTGCCAGGTGTTGAGGCCGATGTGGTGGTGATAGCCACCCGCCGACAGGAAGGCGGCGGAGCTGCCCAGCCGCTGGGTCACTTCAAACCCCAGGACGCCGCTGTAAAAGCCGATCGCCCGCTCCAGGCCCGAAACCTTCAAGTGGACATGGCCGATGCGGGTGCCTGCGGGAAGGGGTGGTGTGCCTGTGCTCATTGCAGCCTCCATCTGTCTGGTGCTGCAGATATGGCCGCTGTGCGGCCCGGCTGCCATTCCGCAGCGCCGCACCATGTGCCTGTGGATTTGCACAGCCGCGGCGGCGCAGCGCAGCTAGCGCGCCGCAAGGCGCGCCGGGCCCAACCGGGCCTGCGCATCTGTGATGCGCTGCAGCCCGGGCGGGAGTATTGCGGGTAAGGATCAGGCGGCCGGTTTCAGGCCGGCCTTGTCCAGAATGTCATTGGCGTCCTGCTGCCAGCGGGCCTTCAGATCCGCATTCGGGGTGCGGCGCAGGCCCATGGCCTTCAGCCCTTCGAATTTCTCCGAGTCCTCCTGGCCGAAACTGGCCGCGACCCGCGGCCACCAGTAGTCGACCAGCTCCTGCAGCCCATCGGGGCCCTGGGCCTCGACCAGCACCATCAGGCCTTCTTCGGCCAGCTCCGCGTGGCGGGTCTCCACCGGCAGGATGGCACGGAAGGCTTCGGCCAGCGGCTGGTAGGACACATGGCTCAGCTCCTCCAGCTGCAGCACCACCGCGCGGCCCATCAGGAAGTTCATCACCACCGCATCCGCCCAGCCTTCCAGCGGGTAGTTGAACACCGCCAGGCGCATGTCGTGCTTGGTGCGGCTCTGGCCGATGTCGGCCTCCCGCTCCAGCCGCGCGGTCCAGGGGTGATGGTCGGCATAGCGCTCGGTGTCGGCCCCGAAGTCGCCCATGATCCGCAGCACCTTCTCGGCGTGGTCGGTTTTTTCCAGCACGATCCGCGCCGCGGCGATGCGGGCCTTGATGCCGGGGCCTTCGTTGATGATATCGGCAAAGCCCGCGGCGCCGGCCAGTTCGCTGTCGACGAAGGTCGCCATCAGCTTCATCAGCTCGGCGCGGTAGCGCGGCGGCACGTTGGACGGGTTGGTCAGAACCCCGCCCTGGGCCAGATAGCTTGTGATGCTCATCTCTTCGGACATAAAACGCCCTCCCTGAAATCTCCGGGCGACCCGGGTTTTGAAATTGCCTTACTGATCGTAGTCCACGACGACGTTATCGGTCACCGGATAGGCCTGGCAGGACAGCACATAGCCCTTTTCGACCTCGTAATCCTCCAGCGCGTGGTTGGCGACCATCTCGACCTCGCCTTCCAGCACCTTGCAGCGGCAGGTGGAGCAGACCCCGGCCTTGCAGGCATAGGGCGCGTCCATGGCGTTTTCCAGCGCGGCATCCAAGAGGGTCATGTCCTTGCCCATCTCGATGGTCTGGGTGGCGCCGTCCAGGGTGATCGCGGCCTTGGTCTGGTTGGCGCTGCTGGCGGCGTCGGTTGCGGCGGCCTTGCGCTTGGCCCGGCCCGGCTGGGCCGAGGCGAACAGTTCGAACTTGATCTGGCTGTCGTCAAGGCCTGCGCTGCGCAGGGCGGCGGCGATGCCCAGCATCATCGGCTCGGGTCCGCAGATGAAGGCGGTGTCCACGTTTTCGATGTCGATCCAGTGCTCGAACAGCTGGGCGCATTTCTCCTCTGTCACCAGGCCGGTGAACAGGTCGATTTCCTGGGCGTCCGATTCCAGCACGTGGATCACGTTGAAGCGGCCCATGTAGAGGTTCTTCAGATCCTCCAGCTCCTCGCGGAACATGATCGTGTTCACGCCCTTGTTGGCGTAGACCAGCGTGAAGGAGGATTTGGGCTCCGCCGCCAGCGTGGTTTTGAGGATCGACAGTACCGGGGTAATGCCGGAGCCGCCGGCAAAGCCCAGGTAATGCTTTTCGGCGGTACCATCGAGCGGGGTGAAGAAGGTCCCCATCGGTGCCATCGCCTGCAGGGTATCGCCGGCCTTCAGCTCAGTGTTGGCCCAGGTTGAAAACGCGCCGCCGTCGACGCGCTTGATGCCGACCTGCAGGATGCCTTCGTCCTTGCCGGCGCAGATCGAGTAGCTGCGGCGCAGTTCCTCGCCGTCGAAATCGCGGCGGAAGGTCAGGTACTGGCCCTGGGTGAAATCAAACGCCTCAGCCGCGCCGTTCACGGGCTTCAGGGTAACAACCACCGCATCGCGGATGGTCTTGCGGACATCGGTGACTTCAAGGTCGTGAAAGCGCGCCATCAGGGTCTCCTCAGATGCACTTGAAATAATCAAAAGGTTCGAGGCAGTCCTGGCAGCGCCAGTGGGCCTTGCAGGGGGTCGAGCCGAACTGGCTGACCTTGGTGAGGTTCTTGCTGCCGCAACGCGGGCATTTTTCCGGGCCGCCCGCGGGCTGGGGCGGGGCGATGCCGTATTCCTCCAGCTTGGCGCGCCCCTTTTCCGACAGCCAGTCGGTGGTCCAGGCGGGGGATATCTGGGTTTCGATCTTCAGGTATTCGATCCCCTTGCTGCGCAGCGCAGTCTCGATGTCGAGGCTGATGATCGAGGTCGCCGGGCAACCCGAGTAGGTGGGGGTGACGGAAACAACCAGGGTTTCGCCCTGCCATTCCACACCGCGGACGATGCCGAGGTCGACGACCGAGATCACCGGGATTTCCGGATCCGGCACGGCGTCGAGCCACTCCCAGATCTGGTCAGTGCTTGGCTGAGTTGTCACTTGGCTCATGCGGTTACCCTCATTGGCTGTATCGCCCGGCAGTGCGCCGGGCAACGCCCATTGCGCCCCCGCGGTGCGGGGGTCCAACGCCCGCCGCTCGTGACGGGCGTTGCCTTCAGTTCTCCGGCCGCGGCCTTACCATTTGGCGCCGGGATAGGCGCGCTGCAGCCATTGCATCTGGGTCAAAAGGTGGCCCAGATGCTCGGTATGCATCGCACCGGTGCGCCCGCCCTTATGGGCAAAGCTGCTGTCCGGAATGGTCAGCGTCGCGTCGCTCAGGATGCGGGAGATCAGCGCGTCGTACTCTTCGCGCAAGCACGCCGGATCGGGCGCGATGCCCGCTTTCACCATCTCCGCGTCGGCCTCGTCGGACTGGAACATCTCGCCCACGTAGGGCCACAGATAGTCCAGTGCCTCCTGCATCCGGCGGTGGCTTTCCTCGGTGCCGTCGCCCAGGCCCACCACGGTGTCGGCGGAACGCTCCAGGTGATAGGCCACCTCTTTCGAAGCCTTCTCGGCAATCGCGGCGACCCGCTCGTCCGAGGATTTCATCAGCCGGCCCAGTTGGATCGAATGCCAGGCGTCGAACAGGAACTGGCGCATCAGGGTGCGGCCGAAGTCGCCGTTGGGCACCTCGCACAGCAGCACGTTGCGGAAGTCCCAGGCGTCGCGCAGGAAGGCGAGGTCGTCGGCGGATTTGCCTTCGCCCTGCACTTCACCGGCAAGGCCGAGCCACATCTGGGTCTGGCCGATCAGGTCCAGCGCGGTGTTGGCCAGCGCGATGTCCTCTTCCAGCACCGGCGCGTGGCCGCACCATTCGCTGACCCGGTGGCCGAGGATCAGGGTGTTGTCCCCCATCCGCAGCAGAAACTGGGCAAATGCGTCGTCGCGGGTCATTACATCGCCCCCACTTCTTCGGGGATGTCGAAGAAGGTCGGGTGGCGGTAGACCTTCGACTCGGACGGCTCGTAGAGCGGGCCCTTGTCGCTGGGCGAGGAGGCGGAAATGTGGTTCGCCTCGACCACCCAGATCGACACGCCTTCGTTGCGGCGGGTGTAGACGTCGCGGGCGTTCTTGATCGCCATTTCGGCGTCCGGTGCATGCAGGGAGCCGACGTGGCGGTGGCTCATGCCGTGCTGGCCGCGGATGAAGATTTCCCAGAGGGGCCATTCGTTTTTCATGTCTCAAATCCTCCTGGCTGAGGGGGCGCTTGCGCGTCTGGGCGGAGCGCCGGAATGCTTGGGGTTACTCGGCGGCGTGCTGGCGCGCGGCTTTTTTCTTGGCGTGGGCAAGCAGGCCGTCGCGGACCCAGGCGCCGTCGTCCCAGGCCTTGTTGCGGTCGGCGAGGCGGTCAACGTTGCAGGGGCCATTGCCCTGGATCACGTCAAAGAACTCGCTCCAGTCCGGGTCGGTGTAATCGTAATGGCCGCGCTCTTCGTTCCACTTCAGGTTCTCGTCCGGCACGGTGAGGCCGAGGTATTCGGCCTGCGGCACGGTCTGGTCGACGAACTTCTGGCGCAACTCGTCGTTGGTGTTCATCTTGATCTTCCACTTCATCGACTGGGCAGAGTGGACCGAGTCCTTGTCGGACGGGCCGAACATCATCAGCGACGGGTACCAGAGGCGGTTCAGCGCATCCTGAGCCATCTTCTTCTGCTCCGGGGTTCCTTCTGCCATCTTGCGGATGGCGTCGTAACCCTGGCGCTGGTGGAAGCTTTCTTCCTTGCAGATGCGGATCATCGCGCGGGAGTAGGGGCCGAAGGAGGTCCGCTGCAGCGGCACCTGGTTCATGATCGCAGCACCATCAACCAGCCAGCCGACCGCGCCGATGTCGGCCCAGTTCAGCGTCGGGTAGTTGAAGATCGACGAATACTTCATGCGGCCGTCCAGCAGCATCTCGGTGATCTCGTCGCGGGAGACGCCCAGCGTCTCCGCCGCGCAGTACAGGTACAGGCCATGACCGGCCTCATCCTGCACCTTGGCGAGCAGGATCGCCTTGCGCTCCAGCGTCGGCGCGCGGGTGATCCAGTTGCCCTCGGGCAGCTGGCCGACGATTTCGGAATGGGCGTGCTGGCCGATCTGGCGGATCAGCGTCTTGCGGTAACCCTCGGGCATCCAGTCCTTGGGCTCGATCTTCTCGCCCGCGTCGATGCGGGCCTGGAAGGCCGCCAGCTTTTCCGGATCGTCCTGGGTCGCTTCGGATTTGATCATCTGAGCATACATGTCTGGGACCTCCCTAGAGTTCGTTACACGCGTTCGAGGATCAGGGCGGTGCCCTGTCCAACGCCGACGCACATGGTGCAGAGCGCATACCGCCCGCCGGTGCGCTGCAGTTGGTAGGCGGCGGTCAGCACCAGCCGCGCGCCGGACATGCCGAGCGGGTGGCCCAGTGCAATCGCACCGCCGTTGGGATTAACATGGGGCGCATCGTCCGGAAGGCCAAGCTCGCGCAGGGTGGCAAGGCCCTGCGATGCGAATGCCTCGTTCAGTTCGATCACGTCCATCTGTTCGATGGTCAGGCCGGTGCGGGCCAGAACCTTGCGGGTGGCGGGCACCGGACCGATGCCCATGATGCGCGGCTCGACGCCTGCGGCGGCCATGCCGACGATGCGGGCCATCGGTTTCAGACCGTTCTTCGCCGCAGCCGCTTCATTCGCCATCAGGATCGCTGCGGCACCGTCGTTGACGCCGGACGCATTGCCTGCGGTCACGGTCTTGTCCGGGCCGTTGACGCCCTTGAGGCCCGCCAGCTTCTCTGCCGAGGTGCCGGGGCGGGGGTGTTCATCGGTGTCCACCACCAGATCATCGCCCTTGCGCTGCGGGATGGTGACCGGGGTGATTTCGTCCTTGAAGATGCCGGCCTCATGCGCGGCGGCCCAGCGGGCCTGGCTGCGGGCGGCGAATGCGTCCTGATCCTCGCGGGAGACGCCGTAGTCGTCGGCCACGTTGTCAGCGGTCTGCGGCATCGAGTCGGTGCCATACATCTCGTGCATTTTCTTGTTCACGAAGCGCCAGCCGATGGTGGTGTCGTAAACCGCATTGGCGCGGGTGAAGGCAGAAGTTGCCTTGGGCATCACGAAAGGCGCGCGGCTCATGCTTTCGACGCCGCCGGCGATGGCCATGTCATAGTCGCCCGCCTTGATCCCGCGGGACGCCATGCCGACCGCATCCATGCCGGAAGCGCAGAGACGGTTGATGGTGGTGCCGGGCACAGAGGTGGGCAGGCCCGCCAGCAGCGCCGCCATGCGGGCCACGTTGCGGTTGCTTTCACCGGCCTGGTTGGCATCGCCAAAGATCACATCGTCAAGGGAGCCCCAGTCCACGTCCGGGTTGCGCGCGGCGAGCGCGGCAATCGGCAGGGCGGCAAGATCATCGGTACGCACCTGGCTCAGCGCGCCGCCGTAGCGGCCGATCGGGGTGCGGGTGGCATCGCAGATGAAAGCATCCATGGGTGTTCGCGTCTCCTGTGGCGGCGGCGGGATAAGCCGACCGTTGGGTCGGTATTACGCCGGAAGATGATTCGCGGCAAGTGAAATGTAACCTGAAACTTTCACCTTTGAAAATTCTGTAACGTGTTGGGGCGGAGCGCCCCCGCTGCCGCAGTGAACGCGGGGTTACAGTTGCAAGGCCAAGGCCTTGGCGGTCAGGCTGGCAGCAGGGGGCCGCCGTTTGCGGGCAAATCCGTGTATGCTGTGCACCGGATGGCGGCCAAGGGGAGGAGCAATGCCACAAGGACTGCGCATCGGCGGCGCTGCCGGGTTTTGGGGGGAGGCCGCCCTGGCCACGCCGCAGCTGCTGGCGGCGGGGGGCTTGGATGTTCTCGTCTATGACTACCTGGCCGAGATCACTATGGCGGTGCTGGCGCGGGCGCGGGCAAGGGATCCGCAGGCGGGCTATGCAACAGATTTCGTGACCGCGGCGATGGCACCGAACCTGGCGGAGATCGCCCGGCAGGGGGTGCGGGTTATCTCCAACGCGGGCGGGGTCAACCCGCAGGCCTGCGCCGCGGCCCTGCGGCAGGAGATCGCTGCGCAGGGGCTGGATCTGAAGGTGGCCGTGGTTGAAGGCGACGACCTGCTTGGACGCGCGGCGGAGCTGGCGGCGGCCGCTCCCGAGGATATGTTCACCGGCGCGCCGTTTCCGCCGCTGGAGGAGATCGCCAGCATCAACGCCTATCTCGGCGCCTTTCCGATTGCCGCAGCCCTGGACCGCGGGGCGGACATTGTGGTGACCGGGCGCTGCGTGGACAGCGCGGTCACGCTGGCGGCCTGCATCCACCGCTTCGGCTGGGCGGCGGCGGACCTGGACCGGCTGGCGGGCGGCAGCCTGGCGGGCCATATCCTGGAGTGCGGGCCGCAGGCGACCGGCGGCAACTTCACCGACTGGCAGAAGGCTGCGGAGGGCCTGGCCGCGATCGGCTACCCGATTGCGGAGATCCGCGAGGACGGCTCTTTTGAGGTGACCAAGCCCGCGGGCACCGGCGGCTTGGTCTCCCGCGCGACGGTGGCGGAGCAGCTGCTGTATGAGACCGGCGATCCGCAGGCCTACGTGCTGCCGGATGTGGTCTGCGATTTCTCTGCCGTCACGGCGACGGAGACCGGGCCGGACCGGGTGCGGGTGGCCGGCGCCAGGGGGCGCGGGGTGCCGGATGCGTATAAGACCTGCATCACCTGGCAGGACGGTTTCCGCAGCGGCCACTATTTCACCTTCTATGGCCTCGATGCCGAGGCCAAGGCGCGGGCTTTTGCCACGGCGGCGCTGGCCCGGTCGCGGGAGGCTCTGCGGGGTATGAAGCTGCCGGATTTCAGCGATGTGAGCATCGAGCTGATCGGCAGCGAAAGCCAGTTCGGCGGGCTGCGGCAGAGCGGCGCCGCGCGGGAGGTGGCCGCCAAGATCGCGGTGCGCCATCCCGAGGCCCGTGGAGTGGGGGTGTTCCTGAAAGAGGCGGTGGGTCTGGGCCTGTCGGCGCCGCCTGGGCTTAGCGGGTTTGCGGGCGCGCGGCCCAAGCCCTCGCCGGTGCTGGCGCTGTTTTCCTGCCTGCTGCCCAAGGCACATGTGCCCGCGACCGTGCGGGATGCGGCGGGCACCTGCGCGGTGCCTGCGGCTCCGGCGCTCCCGCTGCAGGCGGTGGAGCCGCCCGCGCCGCCGCCGGTGCCGCACGCAAAGCGCTTGGCGGAGGTGCCCTTGATCCGACTCGCCTGGGCGCGCAGCGGCGACAAGGGCGATATCGCCAACATCGGCGTCATCGCCCGCAGGCCGGAGGTGCTGCCCTGGATCTGGGAGGCGCTGGACCAAGCCCATCTGCGCCGGGTGTTCGGGCATTTCTGGGACGGGCGGATGGAGCGGTTCTATCTGCCCGGCAGCCACGCGGTGAACATCCTGCTGCACGGCGCGCTGGGCGGCGGCGGCACGTCCTCGCTGCGCAACGACCCTCAGGCCAAGGGCTATGCGCAATTGCTGCTGGCGGCCCCGGTGCGGGTGGATGCGGACTTGCTGGAGGCAGCGGCATGATGTGCGCAGGGCTGCGCCCGGCCCTGGGTGGGTGCGAAGCGCCCTCCCGTGGGGAGGGTCGGGCGCTGCCCGGCGTGCCGCCGGGCGGAACGCAAATTGGGAAAGCAGTTCATGAGTGAGTTCCAGACCAAAATCAGCCCGGACAGCGAAACCTTCGCCCGGAACCGCGAAGACATGCTGGCGCTGGTCAAGCGAATGCGCGATTTGGAAGCCCGCGCGGCAGCGAAATCCGAAGAACGCCGCCCGGTCTTTGACAAGCGCGGGCAGCTGTCCCCGCGAGAGCGGGTCTCGGCACTGCTGGACCCTGGGCTGCCGTTCCTGGAGCTTTTCAACATGGCCTCCTACCTGGTGGATGATCCGGACCCGGACACCTCGATCCCCGGCGCCTCGATCATCCTCGGGATCGGGTATGTCGAGGGCGTGCGGGCGATGGTCTTTGCCGATGATGCCGGGATCAACGCGGGGGCGATGACGCAGAAATCGGTGGACAAGGCGCTGGGCGCGATTGCCATTGCCGAGCGGCAGAAGCTGCCCTTCATCCACCTGGTGGAAAGCGCCGGTGCCGATCTGATGCGCTACACGGTGGAGCTGTGGGCGCATGGCGGCGGCATGTTTGCGGGGCTGGCGCGGCTATCGGCGGCGGGCATCCCGGTGATCACGGTGCTGCATGGCGCCTCGACCGCGGGCGGGGCCTATCAGCCGGGGCTGTCGGATTATGTGATCGGGGTCCGGGGCAACGGCATGGCGATGCTGGCGGGCGCGGCGCTGGTACAGGCGGCGACCGGCGAGGCGGCGCAGGACGCGGATCTTGGCGGCGCAGAGATGCACGCCGCAACCACCGGGCTGGTGGAGTATCTGGCCGCGAATGACGCCCATGGCATCGAAATCGCCCGCGAAGTGGTGTCCGGGCTGGGCTGGAAGGCTTGCGGGCCTGCGCTGCCGGTCTGCGCCGAACCTCTGCTGCCGCCTGATCAGATTGCGGGCGTGGTGCCGGTCGACTACCGCACCCCCTGCGACATGCGCGAGGTGGCGGCGCGTATCGCGGATGGCTCGGACTTGCGCGAATTCAAGCCGGATTTCGGTCCGGCGACGCTCTGCCTGCAGGCGCGGATCATGGGGCAGCCGGTTGGCCTGATCGGCAACAACGGCCCGCTGGACCCGGACGGGGCGGCCAAGGCCACGCATTTCCTGCAGGCGATGGACCAGGCCGGCACCCCGGTTGTCTTCTTGAACAACACCACCGGTTACATGGTCGGCACCGCCTCAGAGCGCGCGGGCATGATCAAGCACGGCGCCAAGATGATCCAGGCGGTGACCAATCTGCGGGTGCCCAAGATTGCCCTCTATACCGGGGCCAGCTTCGGGGCCGGGAACTATGGCATGTGCGGCTATGCCTTCGGGGCCGATTTCCTGTTCACCTGGCCCAATGCGATGACCGGGGTGATGGGCGGCGCGCAGGCGGCGCTGACGATGGAGCAGGTCGCCCGGCGCACAGCCGAACGCAAGGGCGTGGAACCGGACGAGGCGCGGCTGGCGGCGCAGCGCGCAAAGATCACTGCGCATTTCGACCGGCAGTCGGATGCCTTCTACACCTCGGGGCGGGTGCTGGACATGGGGATGATCGACCCGCGCGACACGCGGGCGGTGCTCGGTTTCTGCCTGCACACCTGCCAGGAGGCGCGGGTGCGGCAGCTGAACCCCAACAGCTTTGGCGTGGCGCGGATCTGAGGGGGCGGGATGAGCAGTTTTAACACGATCCTGGTGGCCAACCGCGGCGAGATCGCGCTGCGGGTGATGCGCACTGTGCGGGCGATGGGGCTGAAAAGCGTTGCGGTTTACACCGATGCGGATGCCGGCAGCCCGCATGCGGATTTTGCCGATATCTCCATCCGCATCGGCGAAGGCCCCGCGGCAGAGAGCTACCTTGCCACCGGCAAACTCCTCGCGGCCGCCCGGGAGGCGGGCGCGGGCGCAGTGCATCCGGGCTATGGCTTCCTGTCGGAAAACGCGGAGTTTGCCCGCGCCTGTGCGGCTGCCGGGCTGGTCTTCATCGGCCCTGCACCGGAGGCGATTGCCCTGATGGGCAACAAGGCCGCCGCCAAGCGCAGGATGATGGCGGCGGGCGTTCCGTGCATTCCCGGCTATGAGGGCGCGGATCAGGCGGCGGATGTACTGGCGGCAGAAGCCGCGCGGATCGGCTTTCCCGTGATGATCAAGGCCGCCGCGGGCGGCGGCGGCAAGGGGATGCGGCTGGTGCGGCAGGCGGCGGATTTCAGCGCTGCACTGGACCTGGCCCGCAGCGAGGCGCTGGCGGCCTTCGGCTGCGGGGATGTGATCCTGGAACGGGCGCTGCTGCAGCCGCGCCATGTGGAGGTGCAGGTCTTTGGCGATGCCCATGGCGCTGTCGTTCACTTGGGCGAGCGCGATTGCTCGATCCAGCGCCGCCATCAGAAAGTGGTGGAAGAGGCGCCAAGCCCGGCCGTGGATGCAGCCTTGCGCGCCCGGATGGGGGCGGCGGCGGTCAAGGCGGCGCAGGCCATCGGTTACCAGGGGGCGGGCACGGTCGAGTTCCTGCTGGACCGGGACGGGGCGTTTTATTTCCTGGAGATGAACACCCGGCTGCAGGTGGAGCATCCGGTGACGGAGATGATCACCGGGCTGGACTTGGTGGAGCTGCAGATCCGGGTGGCGCGGGGCGACCCCTTGGGGCTGGCGCAGAACGATGTGCGGCTGGAGGGCCACGCGATCGAAGTGCGGCTTTACGCGGAGGATGCGGCGCAGGGTTTTCTGCCGCAGGCCGGGCGGGTTGACCGTTGGCAGCCGCCCTGCGGTGACGGTGTCCGCGCCGATAGCGGGATCGTTTCGGGGCAGCAGGTGCCGGCCTTCTACGATCCGCTGCTGGCCAAGCTGATCGCGCACGGCCGCACCCGGGCGGATGCGCGGCAGCGTCTGATGGCGGCGCTGCAGGACTGCGTGCTGTTCGGGCCGGTGTGCAACCGGGATTTTCTGCTGCAGGTGCTGGCGCATCCGCAGTTTGTCCAAGGGGATATCACCACCGCATTCATCGCCAGCAATTTCCCGGACGGGCTGGCGGCGCCAGTGCCCGCCAGTATCTGGGCGCTGGGTGCAGCCCTGATCCACCGGGCAGAACAGCAGCGCTGCGCCGCCGCGGCGGGCGGCGTGGCCGCGGAACTGCTGGGGTGGTCAAACCGGGGCAGCCTGCACTCCCTTGTGCGGCTGAGCTGCAAAGGCGAGACCCAAAGCGTGCAGGTGAGCGATGAGCCGGGCCGGCTGCGCGTCGCCGGCCCCGGCTGGCAGCACCGGGTGACGGGAGAGGGCGAAGCTCTGCGGGTGGACGGCAGGCGGGCGGACCTCAGGTCCTGGCGGCTGGAGGGGGAAAAGCTGCAGGTGGCAACTGCTGCGCGGATCGTCACCTTCACCCGGCAGCGGGCGTCCGCCGGCACGGCGTCTGCCGGGCAAGCCGGGCAGGTAGTTGCGCCGATGCATGGGGTTGTCCGGGATATCTGCGTGGCAGAAGGGGACCGGGTCGCCGCGGGCAGCCGTCTAGCGGTGATGGAGGCCATGAAGATGCAGCACGAGATCCGGGCGGCCGCGCCGGGTGCCGTTGCGGCGGTGGCGGTGCGTGCCGGGGCCCAGGTGCAGGCGGGACAGGTGCTGCTGGAGATCACGCCGCAGGAAGACGACCGCACGTGATCCCGCAACCGGATGCTCCCGCCCGTCGCCGGTGCATTGAAAATGCCCCGCTCCCGTTGGGCCCGGCGCCGCGCGGCGCGCGGCGCCGGGCCCAACGGTAGGAGGTCTTTCGCCAGAAAGACTGACGACGGGCGGGAGCTGCCGGGTTCAGGTTTCTGCCGGGGGCCAGCTGCCGCGATATTGCAGAACATCGTTCGGGTACTGGCTGTCCTGAACCTGGAAGCAGGTCAGCCCTGCCGGTTCAAAGCCGTGCCGGAGATAAAAGGCAATGGCGCGCGTGTTCTGCGCGTTGGCTGCAAGCCACGGCGCGTCCCAGCCTTCTGACCGGCAGGTCTTTAACCCGGCTTCCAGAAGCAACCGCCCGATGTGCCTGCCCTGATGCCGGGGCTGGATATAGAGCGTCGAAATCTCTGTGCGGGAGGGGCCGCCTGCCGGTCTCGGCCTGCCGTGGCGGATACGGATGTAACCGTCGATACCGTCCTGGTTCTGCGAAACGATCAAGCGTTCGGCAGGGTTATGCAAGGCGTGGGCAAAATGGTCCGGCGTGTACGTGGAAAGGACGTAATCCGAGAAAATGCGGTTGATGCCGTTGCGCAAATAGGTGCCCAGCCAGACCTCTATCGACAGGGCGGCCAGGCTGGAACAGTCGTCCTGGGTCGCGGGCCTCAGGGAAACAGGGTGCAGTGCCGGGGTCATGATGGCTTTCTGAAACAGTCTCACAATGTGCTCCACTGTTCGGCTGCATTGGCCGGGCAGTCAAGGAAACACCCTCGTCAAGGTTGCTTCACCTGTTTATCAATGTGGCAGCACTGTGCGGGAGGCGCCGATGAACATCCTCTACATCATGTTCGACCAGCTGCGGTTTGATTACCTGAGCTGCGCGGGCCATCCGCATCTGCAGACGCCGCATATGGACGGGCTGGCCGCCAAGGGCGTGCGCTTCACCCGCGCCTATGTGCAGTCGCCAACCTGCGGCTCCTCGCGGATGTCGAGCTATACCGGGCGCTACCCTTCCAGCCACGGGGTGCAGTTCAACAGCTACCCTTTGCGGGTGGGCGAATGGACCATGGGCGACCATCTGCGCAAGGCGGGCATGGGCTGCCACCTGATCGGCAAGACGCATATGGTGGCGGATGCCGAGGGGATGCGGCGGCTGGGCCTGGCGCCGGACAGCGTGATCGGCGTGCGCCAGTCGGAATGCGGCTTTGATCCCTGGGTGCGCGATGACGGGCTGTGGGCGGAGGGGCCGGACGGGTTCTATGACAGCAAGCGCAGCCCCTATAACGAATACCTGAAGGGCAAGGGCTA
This sequence comes from Leisingera sp. UBA4491, assembly GCF_002388965.1. Lineage (NCBI taxonomy): Bacteria > Pseudomonadati > Pseudomonadota > Alphaproteobacteria > Rhodobacterales > Roseobacteraceae > Leisingera > Leisingera sp. UBA4491. Next base: position 241,032 of record NZ_DGNN01000016.1, read on the forward strand.
CCCAGGTGAAAACCCCTGGAGCGACTTTGCCAATGCCGCAGTGCAGGGGCAGGACATTGCCTCGGGCTGGTTCATGGTCAATGCGGACAGGCCTGCCAACATTGCCGAGGAAGACAGCGAAACCCCTTGGCTGACGACACAGGCGATGGAGTTCATCGCGCAGGCCGAAGGCCCCTGGTGCGCGCATCTGAGCTATATCAAGCCGCATTGGCCCTATATCGTGCCGGCACCCTATCACGATATGTACGGGCCGGAGCATGTTCTGCCGGCGGTGCGTTCGGAAGCGGAACGCGAGGATGCGCACCCCGTCTTTGACGGCATGATGAACAACCAGATCGGCAAGACCTTCAGCCGCGATGAGGTGCGCGAGAAGGTGATACCCGCCTATATGGGTCTGATCAAACAGGCGGATGACCAGATGGGGCGGCTGTTTGCCTGGCTGGAGGAAACCGGCCGGATGCAGGACACGATGATCGTGCTGACCTCGGACCACGGGGATTACCTGGGCGATCACTGGCTGGGGGAGAAGAACCTGTTCCACGAGCCGTCGATCAAGGTGCCGCTGATCATCTATGACCCGCGCGCAGAGGCTGATGCCACCCGCGGCACCACCTGCGATGAGCTGGTGAAGGCGATCGACCTGCTGCCCACCTTCCTGGAGGCGGCGGGCGGCGACCCGGCGCCGCATATCCTGGAGGGGCGCTCGCTGATGCCGTTGCTGCGCGGCGAAACCCCCAAGTGGCGGGACTATGCGATTGCCGAATTCGACTATTCTACCATGCCGCTCTGCGCCAAGCTGGGGCTTGAGCCCAAGGACGCGCGCTTGTTCATGGTGGCGGACAAGCGCTGGAAATTCATGCACGCCGAGGGCGGGCTGCGGCCGATGCTGTTTGATATGGAAAACGACCCGGATGAACTGGCGGACCTGGCTAAGGGCGGCGGACATCAGGAAATCATAGACCTGATGTACAGCCGCCTGCTGGAATGGGGGCTGAGGATGTCGCAGCGGATCACCCTGTCCGATGCGCAGATCACCGCGCGCCGCGGCACCTCCGGGCGCAAGGGGATCCTGCTGGGGGTTTACGAGGCGGATGAAGCCGCGCCCGAGCTGACGGCGAAGTACCGCGGACCGGTGCCGCGATAGCCGCCCTGGATATTCACCTCTGCGCAAATACTCCTGGGGAGCCCGCAGGGCGGGGGCAGCGCCCCCCAGCCCGCGTTGCCAAGCGGCAAAGGGGCGCATAAATTGGCCGGAAACGCATCAAAGGCGGCACAATGGCAGGGCAGACGGAACAGGTTCTGAACGCAATCCTGAGGGATATCGAGACCGGGCGTCTGGTGCCCGGCGCGCCGCTGGAGGAAAGCGAGCTGGTCGAACGCCACGGGGTGTCGCGCACCCCGGTGCGGGAGGCCTTTATCCAACTGGAAGCGATCGGCCTGATCAGGCGGCTGCCGCGCAAGGGGGCGGTGCTGTTCAAGCCGACGCTGGAGGAGTTTCTGGCCATTCTGGAGGTGCATGCCCGGCTGGAGGGGCAAGCGGCGGCGCTGGCGGCGCGGCGGCTGTCTTCGGCGCAGGCCAGGGATCTGGAGGCGGCGGTGGCCGCCTGCGAGAAACACGCGGCAGAGAAGGGGGACCGCGATCCGGCCGGGTATTACCAGCTGAACCTGCGGTTCCATGCATCCGTGGCGGAAGGCTCCGGCAATCCGTTTCTGGTCGAGATGATCAAGACCAACGCGCGCAAGCTGATGGCCTATTACCGGGCGCGCTACCGCTATCCCGGGGTGATTGCGCAGTCTGCCAGGGAGCACCGGCAGATTGCCGGGCTGATCCTGGCCCACGACCGGGAGGGCGCGGAGGCGGCGATGATTGCGCATGTGCAGTTCGACCAGGTCACTGTGATGGATCTGCTGGCGGCGCTGGGCTGAAAGCGCGCTGAACGGCGCCTGGCGGCCCCGTGCCTGCGGCGCGAGTATTTTTCAGAAAGATGAAAACTCAGCGGGCAGACCGCTCGAAGAAGCGCGCGAGGCATTCCGCGAAGGCGTGCTGATCGGAACGTTCTGCCAGGCTGTTCAGGGCGCGGGCATGGACAGCAGGGCCAAGTTCGTCCCGCATTTCTTCGCTCAGCGCGATGATGAAATCGCGGGTCATCTCCGGGTGGTGCTGGGTGGTGAAGATGTGCCGGCCCAGGGTGAAGCCTGTGTTCAGGCCATTGCTTTCGCTGAGCGCTGTTGCGCTCTCCGGCAGCGTGCTGACGCATTCGCTGTGGGAGCCGTAGAGTTTGATTTCGTCCGGCAGGCCCGCAGCCCAATCCGGGCGGTAGAGCAGCTGGTTGCGGGTCAGCCCGTGAACCCAGCCGGCCGGGTTGCGGTCCAGGCTGCCGCCGAGGGCGAGAGCGATGGCCTGATGGCCGAAACAGGCGCCGAACAGCGGGAAATGCCGGGCATGGGCGCCGCGGATCAGCTCCAGCAGCTGTGCAATCCAAGCCGCGCCAGAGCGGGCCGACGCCGGGCTGCCGGTGATCATCGCGCCATCGAAGTCAAACAGATCCTGCGGGAACTCCCCGTCCTTCACCGCAAACACCGTGGTGCGCCAGTCCGGCCGCGCCATCTGGATCAGGCGGGTGAATTTCTCGCCATCCTTGGGGTGCCTTTGGGCGAATGCGCTTTCGTCGGTATTGGTCATCAGGATGGCCAAGTGCATGAGGCAGCTCGCAAGATTTCGTTTTACATATTTATGGTCCGAAATAATATACATTAAGCCAGCAGGACAGGAAAGCCCGCCATGACAGTTTGGACCCCGACAGACGACGGCCATGCGGATCTGAGCAGCCATGACGCCTTTGCAAACGGTGCGCCGCATAACACTTTTGCCCGGCTGCGGCGGGAGGATCCGCTGCACTGGACTGAATACGAAGGCGGCAAGAACTTCTGGTCGCTGACCCGCTATGAGGACATCACGGTGATGAACAAGAACACCGAGGTGTTCTCCTCCGCGCGCGGGATCCGGATGGAGGATCAGTCCTACGAGGAATACCTGGCGCGGCGCACTTTTCAGGAGACCGATCCGCCGGAGCATTCCAAGGTGCGGATGAAACTGCTGAAGGCGTTCTCCAAGACCACCATGGCGCAGTATGAGCAGGATATCCGGGACCTGTGTGCGGATATTCTGGATCAGGCGCTGGCCAAGGGAGAGTTCGACGCCACCAAGGAAATCGCCCGCCAGTTGCCGATGCGGATGCTGGGCCGGGTGGTTGGCTTGCCGGAGGCGGACCTGCCCTGGCTGGTGGAAAAAGGCGATGCGCTGATTGCCAATACCGATCCGGACTTCACCTCCCACGTGCTCGACAAGATGCAGACGGATGAGTTCCGGATGATGCCGTTCAATTCGCCTGCCGGGGCGGAGCTCTATGTCTATGCCAAAGAGCTGATGGAGGAGAAGGCACGTAAGGGCGATACCTCGGGCGTGCTGAACCTGATCCTGGAGCCGGCCAAGGACGGCTCGGTCATTACAGAGACCGAGTTCCGCAACTTCTTTTGCCTGCTGGTGGCGGCGGGCAATGACACCACGCGCTATTCGATTGCTGCGGGCATACAGGCGATGTGCCATCAGCCGGAGCTGCTGGCGCAGATGCAGGCGGGCGGGGCGGTCTGGGATACCGCGGCGGATGAGATCATCCGCTGGGCGACGCCTGCGCTCTATTTCCGGCGCACCGCAACGCGGGATCATGAAATGCACGGCAAGACCATCCGCGCGGGTGACAAGGTGCTGTACTGGTTTGTCTCCGCCAACCGGGATGAGACGCAGTTCGACGATCCATTTCACGTGAATCTGCACCGCAGCCCGAACCGGCATCTGTCGTTCGGGCAGTTCGGCCCGCATGTGTGCCTCGGCATGTGGCTGGCACGGCTGGAGGTCACGGTGCTGTTCCAGGAGCTGGCCAAACGCATCCGCCATATCGAGGCGGCAGGTCCGCATAAGTTCCTGCGCTCGAATTTCGTGGGCGGCATCAAGGCGCTGCCGGTCAGGGTGGAGGCGGCGTAGCGGCCAGGCCTCCCGGCAGGAAAGACTCTGAGGAAACCGCTAAATATGTTAAGTAAAACGGTACGGGAAGACGCTGCCGAAGACTGTCCAGCAGGGAAAGGACCTTGAGCCATGAAGACCCGCTTGCGTGCGATGTTCTGCGACCACCTCAGCATCATGCGGGGGAAATACCTGCCGAATTCCAAGATCGGGGATGACTCGACACGGTTCTGCCGGTCGGTCTTCGGCACCCACTACGACAAGGATCTGCTGGATGCGCCGGGTGCGATGGTGAAGCAGGGCCTGCCGGACATGGAGCTGAGATGGCTGCATGATGACATCCGCGACAGCTGGCATGCCTCGACCAGGGTGGTGCTGGGCGATCTCTATGACGATGAGGGCGAGCCGCTGGCGCTGTGCCCGCGCCGGGCGCTGAAGCGGGCGGTTGCGGATTGGCAGAAACACGGGCTGACGCCCAAGGTCGGGATCGAGCTGGAGGCCTATGCCCTGCAGGCCGACGACCGCGGGCGGCTGATGCCCTATGACGCGCCCGGCGGTGTGGTCTACGGCACCGGCCCCTTTGCCGACCCGTTGCGGTTTAATGACCGGATCTGGGCGATGGCGGACGACATGGGCTTCTCGCTCGACATGATCACAGCTGAATTCGACAGCCCGCAGTTCGAATACACGCTGACCTTTGATGACGCGGTGAAGGCGGTGGATGACATCGTGCTGTTCCGCCTGATGGCGCGGGAGGTGGCGCTGGAGTACGGCATCGTCCTTACCTTCATGCCGAAACCGGTGGCAGAGGCCGGAGGGTCCGGGATGCACCTCAACTTCTCCTTTCTGGACGAAGCGGGCGGCAATGCGCTGTCCGCGGGGCCGCGGGGCGGGCCGGAGCATATGAACGATCTGGCGCGCGGCTGCTTGGCGGGGCTGCTGCATCACCACAAGGGGCTGGCGGGGCTGATTGCGCCCACCGCCAACAGCTATATGCGGCTGCAGCCGGGGACGCTGTCGGGCTACTGGCGCAACTGGGGCGGCGACCACCGCAACGTGACCACGCGGATCAGTTCCGAAGGCGGCGCCAAGGCGCGGCTGGAGCACCGGACGGCGGATGCCTCGGCCAATCCCTACACAGCGGTGGCGGCGGTGCTGCAGGCGGCGCGGCTGGGGGTTGAGAACAGCTACCAGCTGCCGCCGATGGAAACCGGTGATGGCTTTGACCGCACCGATGCGCGTGAGGGCACGGCGGTGGATCTGAAAGGGGCGATGGACGACCTGGAGCGGGACACCGCGCTGGCGGAGGCCGTCGGGGCGCAGCTGGTCGCCAGCCACGTCTTCATGAAGCGCAAGGAAGTGCGCAAGACCCGCGATCTGGAAGGCGACGCGATGCGCGATTTCTACGTGCATTTCATCTGACCAGCTGCCGCCGGTACCGGCACACTCCTCACCTCTGCAAGCTTCCGGGGCGTAAGGCTGCCGCTGCAAGCGCAGTGCGCGGCCATGGCCTGATGCACGCGCCTTGGTCAATGGCGGGTCATAGGCCGCTGCGGCAGCTGGGCCGGGTGCCGTATCACGCTGCCGCGCCGCGCCAGCGGCGCCGCCGAAGGCGCGGGCCCGAAGCCTCCGNNCCTCCGCTTCGGGCCCGCCATGGCATCTGGCAGCGCCCGGACCTGGCGGCCCGGGCGCGGGTGCGCCTGGCGCAGGCGTCAGCTAACCGCCGTAAAGCCTGCGTCGAGGGCAGAGAGGATGGTGGCCGCCTCCGCTTCACTCAGGATCAGCGGCGGCGACAGGATGATGTTGGGGCCGGAGACCCGGACCATGGCGCCGGCCTCGTAGGCCACCTCCTGCAGCCTGCCGATGGTCTTCTTGTCCACTGCGGCTTTGGTGGTGCGGTCGGCAACCAGTTCCAGCGCGCACATCAGGCCGTGGCCGCCGCGCACGTCGCCGATAAGCGCGTATTTCTGTTGCAGCGCCAGCAGGCCCTGGTGGATCTGGGTGCCGCGGGCGGCGGCGTTTTCCGGCACGTTCAGGCGCAGGGTTTCGGCAAGGCATGCGAGCGCCGCCGCTGCGCCGACCGGGTGGCCCGAGTAGGTGTAGCCGTGGCCGATCGCGGCCTTGCCGGTGGTGTCCTTTTCGAAGACTTCAGTCATGTGGTCCGCGATCATCACCGCGCCAAAGGGGAAGTAGCCGTTGGTGATGGCCTTGGCGGTCGCCATCATGTCGGGCTGCACGCCCCAGTGGCGCGAGCCGCTCCAGGATCCGGTGCGGCCGAAGGCGGTGATCACCTCGTCCGCAATCAGCAGGATGCCGTGTTTGGTGCAGATCTCGCGCACGCCGGGCATGAAGCTTTTGTGCGGCGGGATCACGCCGCCTGCGCCCAGGATAGGCTCCATGATGAAGGCCGCAATTGTGCCTGCGCCCTGGAAAGCGATCTCGTCCTCCAGCGCCTGGAGGCAGAGCCGGGCGAGGCGTTCCGGATCGGTCTCGTTGAAGGGGTTGCGGTAGGTGTAGGGCGCCGGGATGTGGTGGCAGCCGGGCAGGAGCGGCTCGTACTGGGTGCGGAAATTGGCGTTGCCGTTCACCGAGGCGCCGCCCATGTGGGTGCCGTGGTAGCCCTTCTTGAGGCTCAGGAACTTGATGCGGCCCTCCTCGCCGCGGATCTTGTGGTACTGGCGGGCGAGCCGCAGGGCGGTTTCCACCGAGTCCGAGCCGCCGGAGGTGAAGAAGGCGCGGGTGAGCCCGTCAGGCGCGAAGAATTTGCGCAGCTCCTCGGCCAGCTGGATCACCTGGTCGTTGGTGGTGCCGCGGAAGGTGGAGTAGTAGGGCAGCACGTCGAGCTGCGCGGCGATGGCATCCTTGACCGGCTGGCAGGAGAACCCGAGGTTCACGTTCCACAGGCCGCCGACCGCGTCGACCACTTCGTGCCCGTCGATGTCGGTGATCTTCACGCCCTGAGCGGAGGTGATGATGGCAGGCGGGTTGGCCAGGCTGTCGCCGGGATGCGCCATCGGGTGCCAGAGGGATTTGGCGTTGTGTTCTTTCAGAAAGTTGGAGTCTTTCATGGGGCAGCTCCTGGATGCGGCCCGTATGAGGCCGGTGACGAGGGTCAGGCGGTTTCGTCCTGCGGATAGTCCGCGGGGGCAGAGCCGCCGATGCGATGGGTGAGGGTGGCGCCCGCGCGGCGCAGGGCCGCCGGGATCAGCTGTTTCTGGTCCGCGCTCATGCGGGACACCGGCGCGGCAACGGCCAGCGCGCCGATCACCTTGCGGTCCGGACCAAAGACCGGGACCGCGTGGGAGTGCACATCCGCCTCAAAGCCGCCGATGGACTGGGCAATGCCGCTGCTGCGGATTTCCGCCAGCTGTGTGCGGATTTCCTGCGGATCGGTGATGGTCTCGGGGGTGCGGGCCGCCAGCGGCTGGGACAGCACATGTTCGGCAAAGTCCGGGTCCGCGTAGGCCAGAACGGCCATGCCGGAACTGGTGCCGTGGAAGGTCAGCACCTCGGCGTCCTCCATCATCACCTTGGTGGCATTGCGCGGCGAATAAGCGTGCGACAGCGAGTTGAGCTGACTGCCCTGCAGCAGCGACAAATGGGTGGTCTCACCTGTCTCATCGCTCAGATCCCGCAGCACGCGGCGCGAGACGGAAAGGATCGGAACAGCCGCCTCGCGCAGCGCAGCAAGGCGCAGAACCTGCGGGCCGAGACGGTAAGACCGGTCGCTTCCGGCCTGCTCGACAAAGCCTGATTCCTGCAGTTCGCTCATCAGCCGGTAGACCGTGGCCTTGTTCATGCCGGACAAGCGCGTGAGGTCGCTAAGGCCGATTTCAGTCCGCCCGTGGTTGAAAAACGTCAGTAATGACAAGGCTTTGGTTACAGTTCCCATGCTCTTGCCGATGCTCCCTGTCTGGTTCAGCCGGGCGGTGTCCGCTCAAAAAGACGCACCCGCGATGCAATTTTGTTGACAGATAACGGGGCGGGCTGTCAATCTAAATTCAAACCAACGGTTCAAATAATGAACCAAGTGGCAGAACTGGGAGGAAAGCCATGAAACTCAAAACCCTCATGCAAGGGGCGGCTGCAGCGGCGGCGCTGGGGCTCAGCGCGGTTGCGGCGCAGGCCGAGTATCCGGAGAAGCCGGTGAATTTCATCGTGCCGTGGCCGCCGGGTGATCTGGAGGATGTGCTGACGCGGATGATCGCCGAGGATTTCCAGAACGAATACGGCGTCGCGGCGGCGGTGGTGAACAAGCCGGGCGGCGGCGGCGGGCCGTTCCCGGGCGCGATCGAGGTCGCCAACGCACCGGCTGATGGCTACACCATCGGGTCCTTTGTGATCGGCGTGCCGGTGATGGGGCATCAGATCGACATTCCGCCGCTGACACCGGCCAAGTTCGATCCGCTGGGGATCTTCCTGACCTATCCCTTTGTGATCGCGGCCTCCGCTGATGCGCCTTACAGTACGATGGAGGAGCTGGCGGCCTATGCCAAGGAAAACGACGTGGCGCTGGGCCATTTCGGAGACGTGCTGACCCCGACCCAGGTGACAAAGGCCTATGCCAAGAACGCCGGTTTCGAATGGGGCTCGGATGCGGCCTTTGACGCGCTGGACTGCAACACGCTGGCCTCGGGCGATGCGGATGTGATCAATACCACGCTGCAGCTGGTGCTGCCCTGTCTGGATCAGGTCAAGGTTCTGGTCTCGATCACCGACGAGCGTATTCCGCTGGCGCCTGATGCGCCGACCATCGGCGAACTGGACGAAAGCCTGAACATTGCCCTGTGGAACGGCCTGTTTGTGGCCAAGGACACGCCGCAGGACGTGCGCGACAAGATCGTTGCTGTGGCCGAAAAGGCAGTGATGAGCGAGCGCGCCCAGAACGTGGCCAAGGAAACCGGCGCGCTGGTCTATTGGCAGAACGCCGAAGACAGCGCGGCGCGGGTTGCCAGCGATATCGACACCATGGCCCGTATCAGCGGGCTGCTGTCCGAGTAATCCTCCCCCACTGCATCGGGGCCATGCACGGTCCCGGTGCCTTTTAAACGCGCGGACAAAGAGCTTCTCAGATGCCTTCGGAACGTGAACGCCGTTTTGCCGGGCCGCGGCGCGGTCAGCTGGTCTTTGCCCTCGTCATGGTAGGGGGGGCGCTGCTGCTGCTGGTGCTGATCACGGAGCAGACCGCCTGGGTCCAGAAGACCAAGCTGTTTGCCCAGCCCCGGTTCTGGCCTGCTGTGGCCATTGGCGGCATGGTGCTGCTGGGCGGGCTGCACCTCTATAAACTGCCCTGGCGGCGGGTCAGCCGTTATGACCTGTGGGAGGTCAAGCGCTGGGGGCGGGTGCTGGAATTCGCCGGCTGGTTCATGGGCTATGTCCTGCTGGTGCCCGTCATTGGCTATCTGCCCGTGACGCTGGCGTTCGTGCCGCTTCTCAGTTGGCGGATGGGCTACCGCAGCCCTTTCATGCTGTGGATCAGCGCCGGTTTTGCCGTGGCCGTGGTGGTGCTGTTCAAGGCCTTCCTGTCAGTCAAGATCCCCGGTGCGCTCATCTATGAGTATCTGCCGGGCGCGTTGCGCAGCTTCTTCATTCTCTATCTCTGAGTGCCCGTCATGGACCTGATCCTCTCTGCAATAGACATCCTGATGCGCTGGGACGTGGCGCTGGCGCTGCTGGCGGGGTCGGTGGGCGGGGTGCTGATCGGGGCCATTCCCGGCGTCGGCCCGGCAGTGGCCATTGCGATCCTGCTGCCCGCAACCTTCTCGATGGACCCGATTGTCGGGCTGACGGTGCTGCTGGGGATATACGGCTCCTCCATGTACGGGGGGGCAATCCCGGCTATCCTGATCAATACGCCCGGCACCGCGGTCAATGCGCTGACCACCTATGACGGCTATCCGATGACCGCGCGGGGCGAGCCGCGCCGGGCTTTAAGCCTGGCTTATTCCGCCAGCTTCTTTGGCGGCATCTTCTCGGTCATCTGCCTGATCCTGTTTGCCCCGGTGCTGGCCAAGATCGCGCCGATGTTCGGCTCGCGCGAGATATTTTTGGCCGCGCTTCTGGGCCTGATCCTGGTGGTGGTCGCGCACCGCGGCCAGGCGCTGATTGCGGGCACGCTGGCCTGTTTCGGGATCTTCCTGCAGACCATCGGTCTGGAGCCGGTGAAATACACCCAGCGCTACACCTTCGGGCAGGATTTCCTGGGCGGCGGGATCAACTTGATCGTCGTCGTGCTGGGGCTGTTTGCAATCTCGCAGGCCTTTGTGCTCCTGACGGACGAGGATGAGAAGGTGCGCATGACCCGCCTGCGCGGCGGCATGTTCCAGGGCCTGCGCGAACTGGCACGCCATCCGCGTGTGGCCGGGGTTTCTGCCACCTTTGGCGTCTTGATGGGGATGATCCCCGGAGTGGGCGAGTTCACCGCGCAGTTCATGTCCTACACCTATGCGCAAAAGACCTCGAAACGGCCGCAGGATTTCGGCAATGGCTCCTCTGAGGGGCTGATCGCCGCGGAGACCGCCAACAACGCGGTGCCGGCGGCAGCCATGGTGCCGCTCCTGGCGCTGGGCATCCCGGGCGAGGCGCTGACGGCGATGATGCTGTCGGTGTTTTACGTTCACAACGTGGTGCCGGGACCGGGGCTGTTTCAGAACCAGATGGATTTCGTGGTGGCGCTGTATCTCGCGCTGCTGATCCTGAACGTGCTGGTGCTGCTGTTCCTCCTGTTTGCCACCCGCTCGCTCATCCAAGTGGTGCGCATCCCCAACCGGTTCCTGGGCGTCTGCATCCTGACGCTCAGCTTTGTCGGGGTCTATTCCCTGCGTAACTCCGCCACCGATTGCGTGATGGCGGCGGGATTCGGCATCCTCGGATACATCCTCAAGCGGCTGTCGCTGCCCTCGGTGCCGATCATCCTGGGCATGGTCCTGGGCGGCATCATGGAGGTGAAGCTGCGCGCGGGCATGGCGCGGGTGAAGGAACCCCTTGATTTCATTGACCGCCCGGTGGCGTTCATCCTGTTTTGCATCATCATCATCGTTCTGGCGGTCCACATCCTGCGGGTGCTGAAGGACCGGAAGGAACTGAAGGAGGCCGAATGGCAGACCAATCGCGCATCGACAAGCTTCGGCAGCTTGATGTGGCGCCGCAGAAACTCTTTCTTGAAGGATCATGGCAAGAAGGTTCGGGCCAGACACTCGAAGTTGCTTCGCCGGTTGACGGATCTGTTCTGACGACGCTGGCGGGCGCCTCTGCAACCGATGTCGAAAACGCTGTCGCTTCGGCGCGGCGGGCTTTCGAGGACCGCCGCTGGGCGGGACAGAGCCCCGCCGCACGCAAGCAGGTGCTGCACCGGATCGCGGACCGGGTCGAGGCGGAGGCGGTCGAGCTGGCTGTGCTGGGCGTGCGCGACAACGGCACCGAATTCAGCATGGCGCTGAAGGCCGAGCCGGGATCGGCGGCGGGCACCTTCCGCTATTATGCAGAGGCCTTGGACAAGGTGGCGGGAGAAGTCGCGCCGACCGCGCCGGACGTGCTGGGCCTGGTGCACCGGATGCCGGTGGGCGTTGTGGGGGCCATCGTGCCCTGGAACTTCCCGCTGATGATCGGCGCCTGGAAACTGGCGCCCGCACTGGCAATGGGCAATTCGGTGGTGCTGAAACCGGCTGAGACGGCCTCGTTGTCCTTGCTCCGCTTGGCAGAGATCTGCTCCGAATGCGGCCTGCCGGACGGAGTTCTGAACGTGGTGACCGGCTCCGGTGCTGAAACCGGCGCGGCGCTGGCGGCCTCAAACGGCGTGGACGTGCTGGCCTTCACCGGCTCCGGTGCGACCGGCCGGAAGCTTTTGGAGGCTTCGGCGCGCTCGAACCTCAAGCGCTGCTATCTGGAGCTGGGCGGCAAGTCCCCCAACATCGTCTTTGCGGATGCACCGGACATGGCGAAGGCCGCGAAAACCTCCGCAGCGGGCATCTTCCGCAATTCCGGGCAGGTCTGCATTGCGGGGTCGCGTTTGCTGGTCGAGGCGTCGATCCACGATGAGTTCGTCGAAAGGCTCAAGGCCGAGGCGGAGGCGCTGCGGGTAGGCGATCCGCTGGACTTGGGCACTCACATTGGCGCGGTGAACTCCGAGGAACAGCTACGCCGCAACTTGTCCTTCATGGATATGGCGCGGGCCGAGGGCGGGCAGGTTGTAACCGGCGGGGCGCGCATACTGGAGGAGACTGGCGGCACCTATATGGCGCCGGCCATCGTCACCCGCGTCGCGCGCGATCACGCGCTGTTTCAGCGCGAGGTGTTCGGGCCGGTGCTGGCGGTCACGAAATTCGAAACCGAGGAGGAGGCGCTGAGCCTGGCCAATGGCACCGAGTTCGGGCTGGCGGCTGCGGTCTGGACCGAAAACCTCAGCCGTGCGCACCGGATGGTCGCAGGCATCCGCGCCGGGTTGGTGCATGTGAACACCTATGGCGGCTCGGACAACACGGTGCCTTTGGGCGGCGTTGGGCAGTCCGGCAACGGACATGACAAGTCGCTGCATGCGCTGGACAAATACACTGATCTGAAGACCGCCTGGATCCAGCTGTGATGCAGGTTTTGCAGGGGCAAAACCTGTAGCCTCCGGCGGGAGTATTGGGGAAAGATGAAAGGCGGCCTGGCTGCAGAGCGCAGGCCGAGGGGAGGACGGTATATGAAGGCCAAAACGATACTGGTTGCCGGGACATATGACACCAAGGACGAGGAGCTGAGCTATCTGGCGGAGGTGATCCGCGGCCAGGGCGGCACGGTGCTGACGATGGATGTGAGCGTGCTGGGCGACCCCAGCCAGCCAACGGACGTCAGCAAGCACGAGGTGGCCGAGGCGGGCGGCAGCTCGATCCTGGAGGCAATCGGCGCGGGTGACGAAAACACTGCCATGCAGATCATGGGCAGTGGCGCGGCGGCCAAGGCGCAGGAGCTCTACGGGGCGGGGCGCATCGACGGGGTGATCGTGCTGGGCGGCACCATGGGCACCGATCTGGCGCTCGACATGTGTGCGGCGCTGCCCGTTGGGGTGCCGAAATACATCGTCTCCACCGTTGCCTTCTCGCCGCTGATGCCGCCGGAGCGGATCCCGGCGGATGTGCAGATGATCCTGTGGGCGGGCGGGCTTTACGGGCTGAATTCGATCTGCAAGGCGTCGCTCAGCCAGGCCGCGGGCGCGGTGCTGGGCGCGGCGCGGGCAGTGGAGCCGCCCAGGCGGGAGCGGCCGCTGATCGGCATGACCTCGTTCGGCAAGACCGTGCTGCGGTATATGGTGACGCTGAAACCGGCGCTGGAGGCGCGCGGTTTTGAGGTCGCCGTATTCCATGCCACCGGCATGGGCGGGCGGGCGTTTGAGAGCCTGGCGGCTGAGGGTGCCTTTGCCGCAGTGATGGATTTCGCGCCGCAGGAGGTCTCGAACCACCTGTTCGGCGGGTTGTCGGCTGGCGCGGACCGGATGACCAATGCAGGCCGTGCAGGCATACCGCAGCTGGTCGCGCCGGGCTGCTATGACCTGGTGGATTTCGTCGGCTGGCAGGAAACGCCCGCACAGCTTCAGGGGCGGGAGACCCATGCCCATAACCGTCTGCTCACCTCCGCCTTGCTGGAGGCGGATGAGCGGCGCCAGGTGGCGCAGGCGCTCTGCGGCAAGCTGGCCGCCGCCCGGGCGCCGGTGGCCGTGCTGCTGCCGGCGGGCGGCTGCAACGAGTGGGACCGGCCAGGCGCGCCCTTGCACGATGCGGCGGGGCTGGCGGCGTTCTGCGATGAAATGCGCCGCCGCTGTCCCGGAAATGCCAGCCTGCACGAGCTGGACTGCCATATCAACGACGCAGCGTTTGCGGCCAAGGCATTGGAGATCCTCGATTCCTGGATCGCCAGCGGCATCGTGCAAAGCGGCTGAACCGCCAGCTGCCTTGTCCGGAGGCGCAGGGGCGGGATAAGGTGTTTCAAGAAGTTTGATTTTCTCCTGCATTCTGTTACGTAATCCCGGCAGAACAGCCGCTGCGGCCCGGTGACGTGTGACGCGGGGTCTGCCGGAGCGCGGCGGTTTTTGGGGCTTGGCGCGGAGACCGGCGCCGTGCCTAATCAGTTGGGGCGCGGGGCTGCATCATGGACCCCGCAGGAGAGAGGAAGACCGGATGAGTGAAGCCATTGCATATGAGCGCGTGGGCGATATTGCCGTTCTGAAGGCGCAGAACCCGCCGGTGAACGCGCTGGGTGTGGATGTGCGCAAGGGGCTGCTGGCCGGGATCGAACGCGCCGAACAGGACGGTGCCAAGGCGGTTTTGATCTATGGCGAGGGCAAGACCTATTTTGCCGGGGCCGACATCCGGGAATTCGGCAAGCCGCCGCAGGAGCCCTGGCTGCCCGGGCTGTGCAGCCGGATCGAGGCCACGCCGCTGATCGTGGTTTCTGCCATGCATGGCACTGCGCTGGGCGGCGGGCTGGAGGTGGCCTTGGCCTCGCATTACCGGATTGCGGTGCCTTCGGCCAAGATGGGGCTGCCGGAAGTGAACCTGGGCATTCTGCCCGGTGCCGGCGGCACCCAGCGGCTGCCGCGGGTGGCCGGCACCGAAGCGGCGCTGGAGATGATCACCACCGGCCGCCACATCAGCGCAGCGGAGGCGCTGGAGAAAGGCATTATCGACCGGATCGAAGACGGCGCGCCGCGCGAGATCGGCCTTGCCTATGCGCAGGAGCTGCTGGCGCAGGGGGCACCGCGCCGGGCTGTCGGAGAAATGCCCGCGCCGGAAGCGGTGGATTTCGATGCGGTCTATGAGGCCACGCTGAAGAAAGGCCGCGGCCAGCTGTCGCCTGCGGTGGCAGTGCGCGCGGTTCAGGCGGCGGCTGAAGCCGAAAGCTTCGAGGCCGGGCTGAAGCGCGAGCGTGAGCTGTTCATGGAGCTGATGGACTCCGATCAGCGGCAAGGGCTGATCCACGCCTTCTTCTCGGAACGCGCGGTCAGCAAGCTGCCGGAGCTGGACGGCGTCGCGCCGCGTGACGTTGCCTCGATGGGGGTGATCGGCGGCGGCACCATGGGGGCAGGTATTGCCACAGCGGCGCTGCTGGCGGGGCTGCCGGTGGTGCTGATCGAAATGACGGACGAGGCCGCAGCCGCGGCGCGCGGCCGGATCGAGGGCAACCTGAAAGGCGCCCTGAAACGCGGCAAGATCAGCCAGGAACAGTACGATCAACTGACCGGCGACGCGCTGACGGTGGCGACGGACTATGCTGCGCTGTCCGCGGTGGACCTGGTTGTCGAAGCGGTGTTCGAGGACATGGGCGTCAAGCGCGAGGTCTTTGGCAAGCTCGACGCCCATTGCAAGCCGGGCGCGGTGCTGGCGACCAATACCTCCTATCTGGACGTGGATGAGATCGCCGCGGCGACGTCCCGGCCGCAGGATGTGATCGGGCTGCATTTCTTCTCGCCCGCGCATGTGATGAAGCTCTTGGAAGTTGTGGTGGCGGAGAAAACCGCGCCGGAGGTTCTGGCCACCGGGTTTGCGCTTGGCAAGCGGCTGAAGAAGGTCACGGTGCGCTCCGGCATTTGCGACGGGTTCATCGGCAACCGGATCATGAACGCCTACCGCAAGGCGGCGGAATATGTGGTGCTGGACGGGGCCTCGCCTTATCAGGTGGACAAGGTGGTGACCGGTTTCGGTTTCCCGATGGGGCCGTTTGCGATGGGCGATCTGGCGGGGCTGGACATCAACTGGGCCGCCCGCAAGCGCCGCGCGCCCACCCGCGATCCGCGCGAGCGGGTGCCGCGGTTCTACGAGATGCTGTGTGAGGGCGGCGATTTCGGCCAGAAGACCGGCAAAGGCTTTTACGTTTATGAGGAAGGCCGGCGCGGCGGTGTGCCGAATCCTGAGGTGGCAGCGCTGATTGCCAAGGATCAGGAGCAGCAAGGCGTCTCCCCGCGGGAGTTCTCGGACGCAGAGGTCCTGCGCCGCTACATGTGCGCCATGGTCAACGAGGCCGCCAAGGTGGTGGGCGAGGGCATTGCGCGCCGCCCGCTGGATGTGGATATGGTGATGCTGTTCGGCTACGGCTTCCCGCGGTTCTGGGGCGGGCCGCTGAAATGGGCGGATCTGCAGGGGCTGGATGGGATCCTGGCCGATATCCGGGCTTATGCGGCAGAGGACGGTTTCTTCTGGCAGCCCGCGCCGCTGCTGGAGCAGCTGGTGGCAGAAGGCAGAACCTTCGACTCCCTGAACAAAGGCAGCTGAGCAGGCGGGCGGGCGCCCTTCCGGCCCGTCGAGGGCCGTCAGGGCGCGGCCCGGCTTTGCCGGGCGGGGCGCGCAAACGCTGGCCGTATCACGAAAAAGCGCCGCGCGGGTTGCGCGGCGCCTGGCCCAACAAGAGCAGCGCATCTTGGATGCGCCCGGCGATTGGCGGGAGTTCCGCAAGCCTTAGGCCCAGGTGCCTTCTGTGGCGGAACGGATCTTGCGGATGTTTTCGCCGTAGACCTCCGGGGTGTCGACCGATCCGCCCTTGAACACGGCGGAGCCTGCGACCAGCACGTCAGCGCCGGCCTCGGCCACCAGCGGCGCGGTGACGGGGTCGACGCCGCCGTCGATCTCGATATGCACGGGGCGGTCGCCGATCATCGACCGCAGGCGGCGGATCTTGGTGGTCATGTCGATGAACTTCTGGCCGCCAAAGCCCGGGTTCACGGTCATCACGCAGACCAGGTCCGTCAGGTCCAGGAGGTGCTCCACCGCCTCGGCCGGGGTGCCGGGGTTCAGCGCCACACCGGCCTTCATGCCCGCCCCGCGGATGGCCTGCAGGGTGCGGTGGATGTGCGGGCCTGCTTCGAAATGCGCGGTCAGCACGTCGGCGCCGGCATCGGCGTAGGCGTCGATATAGGGATCGACCGGCGCGATCATCAGGTGCACGTCCATCACCGTCTTCACATGCGGGCGGAACGCCTTCACCGCCTGCGGGCCGAAGGTGAGGTTCGGCACGAAATGCCCGTCCATCACATCCACATGCACCCAATCGGCGCCCTGGGCTTCGATGGCCCGGATCTCCTGGCCGAAGTTGGCGAAATCGGCGGAGAGGATGGAGGGCGCGATCTTGATCTTGCGGTCAAAGGACATCTGGCAGCTTCCTTTTGCAAAGGGGAATGAGGAGTCGCAGGCCATATAGACCCTCCGGCCCGTTGTTGACAGGGGCAGAATGCGCTGCCGGGTGGTTTCCCTGCACGCACCGCCCGCGGGTTGCACGTCTGCGGGTTGCAATGGACGGCGTTACAAAACTTTCACGGCAGTGACACAAGAGCTTTGAGCGCAGGCTCTAGGCAGTCCCGGAACGAGAAGGGAGCGCCCCGTGCTGCGCATTGACAAGCTGACAAAGAAATTCGGCGGCAAGATTGCGGTGGATGCCGCCACGCTGGACATCGACAAGCCCTGCATGATCGGCATCATCGGCCGCTCCGGCGCGGGCAAATCCACTCTGCTGCGGATGCTGAACCGGCTGGAGGACGCAAGCGCTGGCCGCATCCTGTTCGAGGGCCGCGAGATCACCGGGCTGAAGGGCAAAGACAAGCGCGCCTGGCAGTCCGACTGCGCGATGATCTTTCAGCAGTTCAACCTAGTGCCGCGGATGGATGTGGTCTCCAACGTGCTGCACGGCACGCTGAACCGCCGCAACGCGATGGCGACGCTGTTCAACCTCTACCCGATGGATGACATCCACCAGGCAATTGATATCCTGGACCGGCTGGGCATCGCCGAACATGCCGCCAAGCGGGCCGAGGCGCTGTCGGGGGGGCAGCAGCAACGGGTGGCGATCGCCCGGGCGCTGATGCAGGATCCGAAAATCATTCTAGCGGATGAGCCGATTGCCTCGCTCGATCCGATGAATGCCCAGACCGTGATGGAGGCGCTGCGCCGCATCCATGAGGAAGACGGCCGCACCGTCATTGCCAACCTGCACACGCTGGACACTGCGCGCCGGTATTGCGACCGGGTTGTCGGCATGCGCGACGGGCGCATCGTGTTTGACGGACTGCCGGAGCAGCTGACCACAGGTGTGGCCCGCGAGATTTACGGCGCCGGAGAGGCATTCTCCGAGGCCGCCACCTCAACCGAGATTGAAACGCTGGAAAAGACGGACGCCCTGCGCGCCGCCATTCCCGCCGAATAACCCTGGACCTGAATTCATCGACCCGGCGGGCTGCTCTGCCGGGACCCAACCGGAGAGACATAAGATGAAGAAACTGATTGCTGCCGTTCTGGCAACCACCGCGCTGACCGCCCCCGTTGCGGCTGAAGAGATCAAGGAATTCCGCATCGGCATCCTGGGCGGCGAGAACGCGCAGGACCGTCTGAACAACAACGAATGCCTGCGGGAATATGCCGAGAAAGAGCTGGGTGTCGAAACCAAGCTGTTTGCGCCTGCGGACTACAACGGCGTGATCCAGGGCCTTCTGGGCGGCACCATCGACATGGCCTGGCTGGGCGCGTCGGGATATGCCAAGACCTACCTGTCCGACCCGGAAGCGGTTGAGCCGGTTCTAGTCAAGGTGAACAGCGACGGCGGCTATGGCTACTACTCGGTCGGCTTTGCCCGCAAGGACAGCGGCGTCACCTCGCTGGAAGACCTGAAGGGCAAGACTTTCGGCTTTGGTGATCCGAACTCCACCTCGGGCTACCTGATCCCGTCCATCGAGATCCCGAACAAGATCAATGCCAGCATGGACTCGGGCGACTATTTTGGCGAAGTGAAGTTCACCGGCGGCCATGAACAGACCATCGTTGCGGTTGCCAACGGGGATGTGGACGGCGGTGTGACCTGGGCCGACGGCTTGGGTGAATGGGAAGACGGCTACCAGTCCGGCGCCCTGCGCCGTGCCGTGGATGCAGGCCTGGTCGACATGAACGACATGGTCGAGATCTGGAAATCCGCCCCGATCCCGGAAGGCCCGGTTGTTCTGCGCAAGGCCCTGCCGGCAGAGGTTAAAGCCAAGATGACCGCTCTGATGGACAACCTCAGCGAAATCGACCGTGACTGCTTCTACGGTGTCGCTGCGGGGGAGGCCAAGAGCTTCGACCCGATCACCCATGACGCCTATGAGGTGATCATCGAAGCCCGGAAGCTGAAGTCCGAGTAATTTCAGCCCAGCACTTATTGAACTGCGCTCTGCGGGGGTCCGGGCCTGTCTTGGGTCCCCGCAATTTCCCGATGGCTTCTGCAACGGCCGTCCCATCAAGACCAGGATCCCCAAATGGCAGAACTGACAGCCGCCCGGCCGGGCATCGAGGATATCCGGCAGCACTACACCGCCCACACCCAGCGCAAGCGGCTCTATGGCGGCATCCTTCTGGCGGTTTTTGTCGCGCTGATGGCAGCGGGGTTCCGCACTGCGGATGCGCGCAATGCAGGCTCCTTTGCGGATGGCTTCACCCGCGTTTTTGACTACCCTGCCGAAGTGCTGGCGGAAGCCGCCGAGAAAGCCGCGCAGCTGCCCGGGCATCTGGTGCATTTTTTTCCGGCGCTGGTGGAGACGCTGAACATCGCAGCCGCCTCGACCCTTGTGGGCACCGTGTTCGGCACGCTGCTGTCGCTGCTGGCGACCCGCGGCATGGCGCCGTGGCCTGCGCTGATCCCGCTGTTCCGCCGCATTAGCGACATTTGCCGCGCTATCCCCGAAATCGTCATCGCGCTGGTTCTGATCTTCGTGCTTGGCGGCGGGCCAGTGGCTGCGATGCTCGCCATCGCCATCCACACCGCCGGTGCGCTGGGCAAGCTGTTCTCCGAAGTGAACGAAAACGCCTCCCTGAAACCGGTTGAGGGTCTCACCTCTGTCGGGGCCACGTGGGCGCAGCGGATGACGCTGGGGGTAATCCCGCAGGTCGGCCCGAATTACGTCAGCTACGCGCTGTTGCGGTTTGAGATCAACATCCGCGCCTCCGCCATCCTCGGCTTCGTCGGCGCGGGCGGCATCGGTTATGAGCTGAAGAACGCCATGTCCTGGGGGCAGGGGCGCTACGACGAGGCCGCTGCGATTTTCCTTCTCCTGTTTGTCACCATCGTGGCCGTTGACCAGCTGTCCGGCCTGCTGCGTGACCGCCTGACCCATGGAGCGAAGGCATGACCACTTTTGACACCACCCTGACGCCGGCAGACCTGAAGTCGGACATCTCGCGGCTGTTCCTGAAGAAGCGGCTTGTGAACTTCGCTCTTCCCGCCGCGGTGCTGGCCTATCTGGCCTATGTGTTTGTGGCCTTCGACATGCCGGGCCTGTGGGAGCGGGCCAGCCTGGACAACGCGCGGACCTTGGTCAGCGACAGCTACAGCTACAAGACACATGTCACCCGCGACAACCGCAGCGGCGCGGTTTCCGTGGCGATCGAGGGCGAGCGGAAGGGAGCCTATCCCGACGGCATGGCGCCGGACTGGGTGGCTCTGGGCGAGACCACGGTGATTGATCTGGAGGATGGCCATGTTGTTACCTTCGGGCCGGAAACCATCGAATACTTGATCCCTGGCTATGGCGCCGTGCGCGCCACCCCGAGCCGCAGAGCAGGGGTGCAGACGGAGCTGCCGGCAGGCGATGTGCCGGAGTGGATCAGTGTCTCCAAGAACCGTCTGGCCGTCACCACAGACGCTGGCCGCCTGACCGTGACCCGCAACCGGGCCGAGGTGTTCCGCTACTTCGCAGGGTGGGAGCTGTTCTTCTTCACCCTCGACAGCCCGTACTACGGCATGGGGGCCGCGGAGCTGCTGCAGCGGGCCGCCGCCGGCGAGGGCGGCGCGATCTTCCAGGAGTTCTGGACCAACAAGATGTGGCGCCATCAGGATGTGGCCTGGGCGATTGCCGAGACCTTGCTGATGGCCTTCCTTGGCACCATCGGCGCGGGCATCATCGCGCTGCCGCTGGCCTTTGCCGCGACCCGCAACTTCATGCCCCTGCGCAGCATCCGCTTTGCCATGCGCCGCCTGTTTGACTTTGTCCGCGGCGTCGACTCGCTGATCTGGACCGTGGTGCTGGCCCGCGCCTTTGGCCCCGGGCCGCTGACCGGCGCGCTGGCGATCCTGGTGACGGACACCGGCACCTTCGGCAAGATCTTCTCCGAGGCGCTGGAAAACGTCGACCAGAAGCAGATCGAGGGCGTCGCCTCCACCGGTGCGGGACCGGTGCAGCGCTACCGCTTCGGGGTGATCCCGCAGATCACGCCGGTTTTGCTGAGCCAGCTGTTGTACTTCCTGGAATCGAACACCCGCTCCGCCACCATCATCGGCGCGATCACCGGCGGCGGCATCGGGTTGCTGCTGACGCAGGCGATCATCACCCAGAAGGACTGGGAGGAAGTGGCCTATTACATCACCCTGATCATCCTGATGGTGATGCTGATGGACTGGTTCTCCGGCTGGCTGCGCCGCCGCCTGATCAAGGGCGAGGGCGGCAAAACCCGGCGCAAGGGGCGCGCGGGCACAGCCTTCCTGCTGCCCTGAGCTGCGGGCGGGGAGATGGGAAAGGATAGAGCATGGCCCGTTTGAAAGCAGAAGCGCCGCTTATTCACCAGGGCTGCCAGATCACCGGCAGCACCTTCGGCGCTTTTGTGGAGATCGGCGCCGGCAGCCGGGTCGCAAATTCGGCGGTCGGAGACTACAGCTATTGCGACCGCGCCTGCGACATCGCCAATGCGGTGATCGGCAAGTTCGCCAATATCGCAAGCTGTGTCCGCATCGGCGCCACGGATCACCCTATGGAAAAGGCGTCGCAGCACCATTTCCTCTACCGCTCCGCAAGCTATTGGGAGGATGCGGAAGATGACGCCGACTGGTTCGCCCGCCGCGCCGGGCGGACGGCCCGGATCGGCCATGACACCTGGATCGGCCACGGCGCAATGATCAAGCCGGAGGTGACTGTCGGCGATGGCGCGGTTGTGGCCTCGGGCGCGATTGTGACCAAGGATGTGGCGCCCTATACGATTGTCGGCGGCAACACCGCGCGGGTGATCCGCCGCCGCTATCCGGAAGCCGTGGCCGGGCAGATGATCAAGCTGGCTTGGTGGCACTGGGAGCACGATGCCTTGCATGCCGCGCTGCCGGATTTCCGCCAGTTGCGGGCTGAGGAATTCCTGGAGAAATACGCCTGATCCGGCAGGCGGGGGCTCCCGCCTGTTCCCGGACATTCACAGAATGCCCGTCACAGTTGGGCGTGGCGCCGCTGCGCGGCGCTGCAAGAAGCTGCTGAGACGCGCTTCAGGGGCAGGTTTGCCCTGAAGCGCCTTGTGCATTATGCGGTTCGCCATCCCCGCCTCAAGGGTGAACGGTGCCGCGCACCGCCGCTTTGCGGCCCTTGACCCGGGCCTGGCTGATTTCAGGCCGCGCCTGCGTCAACCAATTGGGTGGCGATGTCGAGGAAGACCTTGGCCTGAGCGCTGCCGGGCTTGGCGGCCACGATCGGCGTTCCGTTGTCGCCTGCCAGGCGCACGTCCAGATGCAGCGGCACCTCTCCGAGCAGCGGCACGCCGAGTTTCTTCGCTTCCTGCGCCACGCCGCCATGGCCGAAGACATGCTCCTCATGGCCGCAATTGGAGCAGATGTGGGTCGACATGTTCTCGATCATGCCGAGCACCGGCACGTTCATCTTGCGGAACATGTCGATGCCCTTGCGGGCATCGATCAGCGCCACGTCCTGCGGGGTGGAGACCACAATGGCGCCATCCACACGGGTCTTCTGCGCCAGCGTCATCTGCACGTCGCCGGTACCGGGCGGCAGATCGACGATCAGCACGTCGAGATCGCCCCATTGCACCTGCAACAGCATCTGCTGCAGTGCCCCCATCAGCATCGGCCCGCGCCAGATCACCGCCTGATCCTCGCCGGTCATCAGTCCCATCGACATCATGGTGACGCCGTGGTTGCGCAGCGGCAGGATGGTCTTGCCGTCCGGGCTGGCGGGGCGGCCGCTGATGCCCAGCATCTTGGGCTGCGAGGGGCCATAGACGTCGGCGTCCAGCAGCCCCACCCTGCGCCCCTGCATTGCCAGCGCACAGGCGATATTGGCCGAAACGGTAGACTTGCCAACCCCGCCCTTGCCCGAGGCCACGGCCAGGACCCGCGCCACGCCCGGCACTTTTTGCGGCGCTTGCTGCTGCGGCTGGGCGGCCTGCTTGGGCTTCAGGTCCGGCGGCGCCTTTTCCGAGTGGGCGGTCAGCATGGCAGAGACTTTCTCCACCCCCGGCAGCGCGGCGACTGCGGCATCGGCCCTGTCGCGCACCGGGCCATAGGCCTCAGACTTGCCGGGATCGATCTCCAGCACAAAGCGGACGGTGCGGCCGTCCACGGTGACCGCACGGGCGATTCCGGCACTGACGATATCGCTGCCGCTGACGGGATCGGTGATGGTTCTGAGCGCCTCAAGGACGGTTTCACGGGTGACGGTCACGCCGGTCTCCTGTAGCTGGTCATGCGTTGCGCCTGTTGTGGCGCAATTCACACCGGCATGCCACCCGTACCCGGCCCGGAGTTTGCTTTAACGCATCCTGGAGTCATCTTTTGGCTGCTGGCTGCGCAAAATGCGCGCAAAAGGCCCGCGTCTGAATGCATCAGCGCGGCGCCGGGCCCAACGGGAAGAGGCCCCTTGGGGGCCGGACGACGGGCGGGAGAGCCCCGTCAGCTGGCCAGTGCGATCCCGGCGCTGCCCATCACCGCGCCGATGCGGCGGCCGGTGTCGACCATCCGGTTGGAAAAGCCCCATTCGTTGTCGTACCAGCTGACCACCCGCACCAGCCCTTCGGCGGTGACCGCGGTTTGCGCGGCGGCAAAGCAGCTGGAGTGGGGATCGTGGTTGAAGTCGACGGAGACCAGCGGGTCTTCTTCGTAGGACAGGATACCCTCCAGCCCGTTGCCGGACGCCGCCTTCACCGCAGCATTGACCGCCTCTGCGGTGGCCGGGCGCTCCGGCACAAAGCTCAGATCCACCACAGACACATTGGCCGTGGGCACCCGGATGGCGGAGCCTTCCAGCCGGCCTTTCAGATGCGGCAGCACTTCGGAGATCGCCCGCGCGGCACCGGTGGAGGTGGGGATCATCGACAGCGCGGCGGCCCGGGCGCGGTACAGATCCTTATGGCTGGTGTCATGGGTCGGCTGATCGCCGGTATAGGCATGGATGGTGGTCATATAGCCGGTCTTGATGCCAAAGGCCTCGTCCAGCACCTTGGCCAGCGGCGCCAGGCAGTTTGTCGTGCAGGAGGCGTTGGAGACGATGACGTCCTCTGCCGTCAGATCCATGTGGTTCACGCCATAGACCACGGTGCGGTCGGCATCCTTGCCGGGCGCGGAGATCAGCACCCGCTTGGAGCCGTTCTTCAGATGCCGCGCCGCATCGCCGCGGGCGGTGAACAGGCCGGTGCATTCATAGGCGATGTCCACATCCTGCC
Organism: Leisingera sp. UBA4491; assembly: GCF_002388965.1. Lineage (NCBI taxonomy): Bacteria > Pseudomonadati > Pseudomonadota > Alphaproteobacteria > Rhodobacterales > Roseobacteraceae > Leisingera > Leisingera sp. UBA4491. The sequence continues at coordinate 265,470 of NZ_DGNN01000016.1, forward strand.
AGGGCAGATCTTCGGGGTTGCGGATGGCGGTGAGGCGGATGCTGTGGGAACCCACGCGGATCAGGTCGTCCGCCAGGAACACCGGTGTCTTCAGCCGCCCGTGCACGCTGTCGTATTTCAGCAGATGCACCAGCGTTTCCGGCGGCGACAGGTCGTTGATGGCCACCACCTCGATATCCTTGGCGCCGCTTTCCAGCAGCGCCCGCAGCACCCCGCGGCCAATCCGCCCGAATCCGTTGATTGCAATTTTCAGTGTCATCTCTGATCTCCGGCTGTGGCTCCGGATCAAAGCCGGTAGCGATAACGGTTTCGCTACCGATACCGATAACGGAGGCCAAAATCAACCCCTGCGGCGGCAGAGCTGCCCTTGCGGCGGCAGGCAATCTGCAGGAGCATGGCGGCATGACCAAAAAACTGCTTCTGAAAGACGTGGCCCGGCTGGCCGGCGTCAGCGAAATGACCGCCTCCCGCGCGCTGCGCGGGGCCCCGGATGTCTCCTCGAAGACCAAGGCGAAAATCGAGGAGATCGCCCGCAGCCATGGCTATGTGCCGAACCGGATTGCCGGCTCCCTGTCTTCGCAATCGGTCAATCTGGTGGCGGTGGTGGTGCCCTCGCTCAACAGCTTTGTCTTTCCTGAGGTGCTGTCGGGGATTTCCGCGGTGCTGAAGGACAGCCCGCTGAAACCGGTGGTGGGGATCTCCGGCTATGACCTGGAGGAAGAGGAAAGCGTCATCCGCGAAATGCTGAGCTGGCGGCCTTCGGGGCTGATCGTGGCGGGGCTGGAGCACACGGAGGCCACCTGCCGGATGCTGCAGCAGGCCGATTGCCCGGTGGTTGAAGTGATGGATGTGGACGGCGACCCGGTGCGCCACTGCGTTGGCATCTCGCATTTGCAGGCGGGACGCGACATGGCGGCGCAAATCCTCGCCCGCGGCTACCGCAGGATCGGTTTTATCGGCACCAAGATGCCGCAGGATTTCCGCGCCCGGAAACGGTTCGACGGCTTCACCGACGGGCTGGCAGCGCAGGGCGTGACGCTGAGCGATATCGAGCATTATTCCGGCGAAAGCGCGATCCAGACCGGACGCCAGCTGACGGCGCAGATGCTGGCCCGCAGCCCGGATCTCGACTGCATCTATTTTTCCAGCGATGTGATGAGTGTTGGCGGGCTGATGCATTGCCTGGCCGCCGGGCTGACGGTGCCGGGGGACATTGCGCTTGCGGGGTTCAACAACCTGCAGATCCTGCAGGGGCTGCCGCAGCAGCTGGCCACGACGGACGCCTGCCGCCGGGAGATTGGCGAGCGCGCGGCCGGCATCATCCTGCAATCGCGCGAGATCGGCGGCACCGAGGGGCTGGTGTTTGACCGGCTGTGCCCGGCGATCAGCCTGGGCGAGACGCTCTGACCCCCCCCCTCTGCTGCTCAATCGTGCAGCCGGATCTGCCGAAGGGGCAGGGCGGAGCGGCTGCGGCGCTTTTCGATGGCTTTGCGGCGCGCCTTGGGGCAGCCTGTAGCCAGCCCGTTCAGTCACGCCAGCCGGAGAAGGAGCCCAGATGCCCCAGTACAACGATATGTTCGAACTGTCCGTTGCGGATATGGAGCTGATCGAAACCGCCCTGCAGACCGCCCGGGACGCGCTGTCAGAGTCACTGCCCGCAGCGGGCAGCGGCGAGGAGGACACGCTGCGCCGTATCCACGATTTGCTGGGCCGGCTGCACAATCAGAAAATTTTCTACTACCCCAAGGGCAAGGTCTACGTCAGCGGCTGACGCAACCGCGCACAGCAGCGGTGCCGGAAAGAAAACGCGCTCCCCGCCGGGCGGAGAGCGCTGCAGCTTGGCAAGGGGTCCTGCTTACATCGCAGCCTTGAACAGCCGTGTGAGGTTGTCCTCGGTCAGCTCAATCGGGTTGCCGCCGCAGGAGGGGTCGATGAGGGCGCCCTTGACCAGCTCAGGGATGGCATCCTCCGTGACGCCCAGGTCGGACAGCCCTCGCGGAATGCCAAGGGAGTCGTTCAGCTCCTGCACAAAGCTGCGGAAGCCGTCAAAGCCGCCTGCAATGCCCAAATAGGCCGCGGCCATGGTGAACCGGTCCGCAATCGCCGAGGCGTTGAATTCCAGCACCGCAGGCATGCAAACCGCGTTGGTGGTGCCGTGGTGGGTGTTGAAATGGGCGCCGACCGGATGGCTCATCGCGTGGATCGCGCCAAGTCCCTTCTGGAAGGCGGTCGCGCCCATCGCCGCTGCGGACATCATCTGGGCGCGGGCCTCGATGTCACTGCCGTCCGCATAGGCGCGGGGCAGATAGTCCTTGACCAGCCGCATGCCCTCCAGCGCGATGCCCTGGGACATCGGGTGGTAATGCGGGCTGCTGAAGGCCTCGACGCAATGGGCAAAGGCATCCAGCCCGGTGCCCGCGGTGATGAACTTGGGCATGCCCACGGTCAGCTCAGGATCGCAGATCACCACCGTCGGCAGCACCTTGGGGTGGAAGATGATCTTCTTCTGATGGGTGACAGAGTCGGTGATCACGCTGGCGCGGCCCACTTCGGAGCCGGTGCCAGCCGTGGTCGGCACCGCGATGATCGGCGCGATGGCGTCCGCATCAGCGCGGGTCCACCAGTCGCCGATGTCCTCGAAGTCCCACACCGGCCGGGTCTGGCCCGCCATGAAGGCCACCATCTTGCCCAGGTCCAGGCCGGAGCCGCCGCCGAAGGCGATCACCCCGTCATGGCCGCCCGCCTTATAGGCGGCGACGCCTGCGTCCAGGTTTTTCTCATTCGGGTTCGGATCGACCTCAAAGAAAATGCCGCGGCCCAGGCCAGCGGCCTCCATGATGTCGAGTGTGCCTTGGGTGACGGGCAGATCCGCCAGACCCTTGTCGGTCACCAAGAGCGGCTTCTTGATACCGGCGGCGGCGCAGGCATCGGCAAGTTCCTTGATCCGGCCTGCGCCGAACTTGATTGCGGTCGGGTAGGACCAGTTTCCAACGAGAGACATATCGTTTTCCTTTGATGCAAAGGCCCGCCCCGGGGAGGAGACGCCGGGGCGGGCGGGGCCGCCCTTAGCCGGTCACCTTTTTCAGGTGATAGGACTTTGGACGGGTCAGATTGTGGTAGCCGATGACCGACAGGCCGCCGCCGCGGCCGGTGTCCTTGCATCCGGTCCAGCACAGGCCCGGGTCCAGGTAGTCGGCACGGTTCATGAAGACGGTGCCGGTCTCGACTTGATCCCCGACACGCTGCGCCCGCTCAACATCCTTGGTCCAGAGCGAGGCGGTCAGGCCGAAGTCGCTGTCGTTCATAAGCTCAATGGCTTCCGCGTCGGAGGAGACCTTCATGATGCCCACGACCGGGCCAAAGCTTTCCTCGCGCATCACCCGCATATCGTGGGTGACATTCGTCAGTATCTGCGGCGTGAGGTAGGCGCCGCCGTCGTCCTCGGCAAAGGTTTCGATATGGGCCACGGCGCCCGCGGCAACCGCCTCGGCGATCTGGCTGCGCACCTCTTCGGCAAAGCGCACATTGGCCATCGGCCCGATGGTGGTCTCGGAATCCAGCGGATTGCCCAGCTTGTAGCCCTTCACGATGGCAATCGCCTTTTCCAGGAAGGCGTCATACAGGCTTTCGTGCACATAGATCCGCTCGATGCCGCAGCAGCACTGGCCGGAGTTGAACATCGCGCCGTCAATCAGCGTGTCCACCGCCGCGTCCAGATCGGCGTCCTCCATGACATAGCCCGGATCCTTGCCGCCCAGTTCGGTGCCGACGCCGGTAAAGGTGCCCGCAGCTGCGCGCTCCATCGCCTGGCCGCCGCCGACCGATCCGGTGAAGTTCACGAAGTTGAAGGCGCGGTTCGCGATCAGTTCAGACGTGGTGCCGTGGTCCAGAAACACATTCTGGAACACATCTTCGGGGATGCCTGCGGAGTGGAAAGCCTTTGCCATCCGCTCGCCCGCAAGCAGCGTTTGCGTCGCGTGCTTCAGCACCACGGTGTTGCCGGCGATCAGCGCAGGCGCAACAGTGTTGATCGCGGTCATATAGGGGTAGTTCCAGGGCGCCACCACAAACACCACCCCATGAGGGATGCGCTTGATATAGCGTTTGAAGGTGGCGTCCTCGCCGACCTCGATGTCCGCCAGCGACTCTTCGGCGATTTTCGCCATATGGCTGGCACGCTCGTTGAAGCCGCCGAACTCGCCGCCATAGCGCACCGGGCGGCCCATCATATGCGCCAGTTCCGGCACGATCGCGTCATTCATCGCGCCAACAGCGGCCACGCCCGCCATCACCAGATCAATGCGCTCCTGCAACGGCCGTGCCGCCCAGGCGGGCTGCGCCGCCCGGGCCCGTTCCGCCGCCGCAAAGGCGTCCTCGCGCGACAGCACTTCGCGCTCCGCAAAGACCGATCCGTCGACCGGCGAGATACACTTCAGGGTCTGGCCCATCGCCATTCACTCCATCCAGGAAAGGGCAAAGCCCTCTTCATCTTTCCAAAAAATACTCCGGGGGTCCGGGGGCAGGCCCCCGGGGGTTGCCGGATCACGCCCGCTCGAACCCGCGCGCAATCTCGTAATCGGTGACCACCCGGTCGAAATCCTCGATCTCCACCTCCGCCGCGCGGACGTAGTGATCCACCACATCGTCGCCAAGGGCCTTGCGCAGCATCTCCGAACCTTTCAGCGCCGCCGCCGCGTCGCGCAGGGTCGAGGGGATCATGCCGGTCTCGCCCTGGTAGACATCGCCCTTGGCAGGCGCCTGCAGCTCCAGGCCTTCCTCGATGCCGGCAATGCCTGCCGCCAGCATCCCCGCCATCGCCAGATAGGGGTTCATGTCGGAGCCCGGGATGCGGCACTCCACCCGGATCGCCTTGCTGCCCTCGCCGCACAGCCGGTAGCCCGCGGTGCGGTTGTCCACCGACCAGATGATCCGGGTCGGCGCAAAGGTGCCCTTCATGAAGCGCTTGTAGCTGTTGATATAGGGTGCCATGAAGGCGGTGTAGTCGGGCGCGTATTTCAGCAGGCCGGCCATGTAATTCTTCATCAGCGCCGACATGCCCAGCGCGTCGCTCTCGTCAAAGAACGCAGGCTTGCCGTCCTGCCACAGCGACTGGTGCACGTGGCTGGAGGAGCCGACCTTATCGTGGCTCCACTTCGGCAGGAAGGTCACTGCGTGCCCCTGCTGCTCGGCAATTTCCTTCACCGCGTGCTTGGCGATGGTGTGGTATTCCGCCGTGTCCATTGCCGCGGCGTATTTGATGTTCAGCTCTTCCTGGCCGGTCTCCGCCTCGCCCTTGGAGTTCTCGATCGGCAGCCCCGCATCCCACAGGTGGTTGCGGATCGGGCGCATCACATGCTCCTCGCGGGTGGTCTGCAGGATGCTGTAATCCTCGTTGTAGCCCGAAATCGGCGCCAGATCGCGGAAACCCGATTTGCGGATCTCGTCAAAGCTCTTCTCGAACAGGAAGAATTCCAGCTCGGTGGCGCACATGGCGTCATACCCCATCGCCTTGAGGCGGTTCACCTGTTTCTTCAGGATCGCGCGGGGGGAGTGGGAGACGTCTTCATGGGTATGATGGTCCAGCACATCGCAGAGCACCATCACTGTTCCTGCCAGCCACGGCACCGGGCGCAGGGTGGCGAGGTCCGGCTTCATCACATAGTCGCCATAACCGCGCTCCCAGCTGGTCGAGGCATAGCCGTCCGGCGTCGCCATCGCGAGGTCGGTGGCCAATAGGTAGTTGCAGCAATGGGTTTCCTCCCAGGCGCCATTCACGAAATGCTTGGCGTGGAAGCGCTTGCCCATCAGGCGGCCCTGCATGTCCACAAGGCAGACCAGAACGGTGTCAACGGTGCCATCGGCAACCTGGTCCTTAAGAGTGTCGAAGGAGAGCATGAGCGGCCCTTTGTCTGTTGCGCGCAAAACTTTTCCTCAAAAGTTTTGGCAAATTCCTTGAGTAAGGAATTTGGCCCGCTGCGGCGCAGGCCAAATCCCGTGTTTCAACCGGTGCCTCAGCCGTAGCGGTAGGGGCGGCCGGCCTTCTGCATGTCAGCGTTATACTTCTTGAAGATCTCCACAACCTTCGCCTTGGTTTCGGACTCGGCTGCGATTTCATCCCAGAACTTCACCGCCGCGTCTTCGACCTGCTGCCATTCGTTGTCCGGAATGGTGGTCAGCTTCATCTTGTCGCCGTTCACGCGCAAGGACGCTTCACCGCCCCAGTACCACCACTGACGGTAATAATGCGACTGGTCGCAGCAGACGCGGAACAGGGTTTGCAGATCTTCCGGCAGCTCTTCCCAGCGGCCCATGTTGGCAAAGAACGATCCCGCCCAGGCGCCGGAGATGTTGTTGGTCAGGAAGTAGTCGGTCACATCGGCCCAGCCGACGGTGTAATCCTCGGTGATGCCGGACCAGGCCACGCCGTCCAGCTCACCGGTCTGCATGGCAACTTCGATGTCTTCCCAGGGCAGGGTGACCGGCACCACGCCGAACTGGCTCAGGAAGCGGCCCGCGGTCGGGAAGGTGAAGACGCGCTTGCCCTTAAGGTCCGCCAGCGAGTTGATCGGATCCTTGGTGGCAAAGTGGCAGGGGTCCCAGGCGCCGGCCGAGATATGCTTGACGCCGACCTTGGAATATTCCGCGTCCCAGATCTCGTTCAGGCCGTACTGGTTGAACAGCACCGGCACGTCCAGCGAGTAGCGCGAGGCAAACGGGAAGTAGCCGCCAAACACGGTGACTTCGGTGGGCGAGGCCATCGAGTCATCGTCCGACTGCACCGCGTCGATGGTGCCGCGCTGCATGGCGCGGAACAGTTCGCCGGTGGGGACCAGCTGGTCGGCATAGTAGAGCTCGATCTGCATGCGGTCGCCCGCGATCTTGTTGAACATGTCGATGGCGGGTTTCACCACATGTTCGGCCAGCGCAGCACCTGCATAGGTCTGCATCCGCCACTTGATGGTGGACTGGGCCAGCGCCGGGGCGGCCAGCGGTGCCGCCATGGCGCCAACGCCCGCGGTCTGCAAAAACTTACGTCTTGTTGTCATGTCTTCCTCTCCTCTGTTGAACTTAAATCAATGCCCGTGCCCGCAGGGGGCCAGGTTTCTGAACCCTTCGCGGAGCCGTTGCGGTGCATTCTCACGAAGGATGTCGCCATGCGCGAGCACGACGGTTTCGGGGTTCCACGCCAGCATCCGGGTCAGCGCTTTGCGCAGCTTGTCCCGGTTGCCCGCGAAGGAAAACCAGATGTCTATGGGCATCTTCCCGTTCGGGGCCAGGATACCCGCCGCCCAGGCCAGCGGCCGCACCCACAGGGGCAGCGTCCTAGCGGGCATGTTCTCGATCAGGTCGGTCAGCACCAGCACCTTGGAGCGCTTGTGGAAGAAGACCACTTCGGTATGCGCCCGGCTGCCATGCACAATCATCTGCTCAAGATCCGCCGCCCAGTCCCGGGGCGCGCTGTCCTCCAGGTCGCGGTCGAACCGAACCTCCACGCCCTGGCTTCTGGCCCGCTCGCGCACCTTGGGCGAGGCCCAGGCGATGGCATCCGGACAGGCCGCGGCCCACCCGGCGATATAGGCGTAGTGAATCCAGTTCGGGGACACCAGGTGGCGGATGCGCCCCAGTGTTTCAAGCTCCGCCGCAAGCTGCTGGCTGTACCGGATCGGCGAATGCAGGAACAGATCGCCGTTCTCCAGCCGGATGACGGTCATCCGGGTTTGAAAGGGGATCTTGTAGAACTCGATCGGCGGTCCGTCCGCGATCCAGATGTCCGGCCCCAGCGCCTGCAGCATGGTCTTACTTTCCATAGACATACTCCGGCAGCCACAGGGCGATTTGCGGGAAGACCATGATCAGGGCCAGCGCCAGCACCATCACCGCGGCAAAGGGGATGATCGAGACATAGATGTCCTTCAGCCCGATTTCCGGCGGCGCCATCGCGCGCATCAGGAACAGGTTGTAGCCGAAGGGCGGCGTCATATAGGCGATCTGAGTGGTGATGGTGTAAAGCACGCCGTACCAGATCAGGTCGAAGCCAAGCGCCCCGACCAGCGGCACGTAGAGCGGTGCCACGATCACCAGCATCGCGGTGTCATCCAGGAAGGTGCCCATCACGATGAAGCTCAGCTGCATCAGGATCAGGATCATCCAAGGGGAAAGGCCCAGCTTGGTGGTGAACAGATCCTCGATCGCCTTGACTGCGCCCAAGCCGTCAAAGATCGCGCCGAAGGCCAGCGCCGCCAGGATGATCCACATGAACATGCAGGAGATGCCAAGGGTCGAGCGCACTGAGGTTTCGAACACGTCCTTGGTCATCCGCCCCTTCAGCACCGCGGCGATAAAGGCGGTCATCGCACCGATGGCCGAGCTTTCCACCAGCGAGGTCCAGCCGTTCACGAAAGGCACCATCATCGCGGCAAAGATCGCCAAGGGCAGCACGCCGGAGAACAGCAGGCGGTACTTTTCCTTCATGAACACGTCTTTGTAGAACAAAGCGTTCTTGCGGGTCAGGAAGGACAGCACCCCCAGGGCCAGCGCCACGCCAAGCGCAGGCTTAGGCTCCATCGCGCCGGTCAGCATCAGCAGCGGCACCAGCACCAGTGCGCCTAGCACGATGTAGTTCAGGCGCAGCGGGTGATTTGTCACCTGCTCGTATTCCGCCAGATCCTCGTCATGCATGGCGGGGCCAAGATGCGGCTGCATCCGGGCGCGGAAATAGATGTAGATGATGAACATGGCGGCCATCAGCAGGCCGGGGACCACCCCCGCCAGCCACAGCTGCCCCACCGGCTGGCGCGCGATCATCGCATAAAGCACCAGCACCACCGAGGGCGGCACCAGAATGCCAAGCGAGGAGCCCGCCTGGATGGTGCCGGTCACCAGGATCTTGTCATAGCCGCGGCGCAAGAGTTCCGGCAGCGCGATGGTCGCGCCAATGGCCATGCCCGCCACCGACAGGCCGTTCATGGCCGAAATCAGGACCATCAGGCCGATGGTGCCGATGGCCAGCCCGCCCTTCACCGGCCCCATCCACACGTGGAACATCCGGTAAAGGTCGTCGGCAATTTTTGATTCCGACAGCACGTAGCCCATGAAGATGAACATCGGCAGCGTCAGCAGCGGATACCATTTCATCAGCTTCATGGCAGCCGAGAACGGGATCTCCACCCCGCCGGTGCCCCACAGGAGCATGCCCGCAACCGCGCCGACAAAGCCGATGGCGCCAAACACCCGCTGGCCGGTCATCAGCATCAGCATCATGCCGGCAAACATGACGATAGCAATCCATTCGTAGGACATCAGATTTCAACTCCGCGCAGGCGTCCGATATCCCGGAACAGTTCGGCAAGGCATTGCAGCAGCATCAGGAAGACGCCGAGGCACAGGATGGTTTTCACGGGCCACAGGAACGGCCGCCAGGCGGTGGAGCTGCGCTCCAGATAGCCGAGCTTTTCGCCTGCCGCCGCAGGGCCTTCGCTCAGCAGCGTCTTCATCAGGTCCCAGAAGAAGTCCAGCGGCTCCAGCCCGAAATAACCGAGCGAATAGGCGGTGGAGCTGAGGGCGCCGTACATCAGGATCACCAGATAGCTGATCAGGAACAGCACGGTGAAGGCATCGACCATCGCCTTGGTTTTTGTCGACCAGGCGCCGTAAAACAGGTCCATCCGCACGTTCGAGCCCATCTGGATCGAATAGGGGCCGCCCAGCACGTAATAGGCGACCATCACAAACTGCGCGGTCTCCAGCGTCCAGTGCGACGGGTTAAAGAAGGTCTTGGAGACCGACGACCACAACAGCACTCCGATCAGGACAAAGATAAGATACATGGCAAAGCGGCCGATGAAGCGGTTCATCGCGTCGATGCCGCGGACATAGGCCCGGATTATTCTAGGCATCAGGCCCTCCCTCGGCCGCCAACGCGGCCAGGGCCGGGCGCAGCAATGTCAGCATTTCTTGTGCCATGGCCTCTTCCTGGTCCGGCGTTGCCACCAGGTCGTTGCGGATTTCGATCATCACATTGGCCAGCCCGTGCGCCAGCCCGTGCAGCTTCAGCGAATGGGTGACGCCATCGGCGGGGCCATAGGGCTCATTGCGCTCCACCCGGCGGTGCGGCAGGGCAGGGGCCTGTGCCAGCATTGCGTCCGCCAGCCGGCTGTCGGCGTCGTGCAGGATGCCGATTTCAACGTCCCGCTGCTTGCCGAAATAGACCGGCGTGAAGCTGTGCATGGTGACCAGCACCGTTTGCAGCCCGGCCTTTTTCCGTGCCTCGATCACCTCCGTCACGGTGGTGCAGAACGGCACATAGACGGTGTCCGCGCGTTCCTGGCGCTCCGCCTCGCTCAGCCCGAAATTGCCCGGCACCGCGACCAGTTCGGATTTCTCCGGCATGGCGCTGGCGGCCTCGGGCGGGCGGTTGCAGTCGTACACCAGCCGCGACACCCGGCTGGCCACCAGCGGCGCATCCAGCGCCTGTGCCATATGCAGGGCCACCGCCCACGCGCCCGGATCCCACGCCGCATGGCTCAGCCGGTCCTCGTCGCGCAGCCCCAGCCCGTTATAGCGGGCGGGGATATTGCTGGAGGCATGTTCGCACAGCAGCAGGACCGGGCTGGTGCCCTCCCGGTTCACCACCTCCACTGCTTCCCCCAAAGCGTGAGAATCGCTCTCTCGCATATGCCGCCTCCCTGCGATTTGGAAAAATGTTTCCATGAAGAGATATTTGTGTCAATATCTTTTCATGATCGGTTCCAGACAGAGATTCCTGAAACTTTCTCTTCAGGCCGGAACCGGGTAAGAAAGTGTCTGTTCAAACGCAGGGAAGTGCCGTTGTCGAAACCGCCCGCCACAGTTCGCGAGTTGATCCGCGAGAACTATTCCTCGCTCACCCAGTCCGAGCGCAAATTCGCAAATTTGCTGCTGGAAAACTATCCCGCGGCGGGTCTGGCCTCGATCACCATCGTGGCCGGCAATGCCGAGGTCTCCACGCCGACGGTGGCCCGGATGGTGCAGAAACTGGGCTTCAAAGGGTATCCGCAATTCCACCAGGCCCTCCTGAAGGAGCTTGAGGCCAAGGTCTCCGGCCCCACCAAACGGCGTGACAACTGGGCGTCCGAGGCGCCCGAAGGCCATCTGCTGAACAGATTTGCACAGGCCGTTACCGACAACCTGCAACAGACGTTTTCCAACATAGACTCGGCCCAGTTCGACGCCGCTGTCCGCCAGCTCGCCAACACCGAGGGGCGGCTCTACGTGGTCGGCGGCCGCATCACCCGGGCGCTGGCAGACTACGCCTTTACCCATTTTCAGGCGATCCGGCAACGGGTCACTCATATGACCTCCTCCTCCGCCACCTGGCCGCATTATGTGCTGGACATGGTGGAGGGCGACACGCTCCTGATGTTCGACGTGCGCCGCTACGAAACCAACCTGCAGCGGCTGGCGGAACTGGCGTCCGAGCGCGGGGTGAAGATCGTCCTGATCACCGACCAGTGGGCCAGCCCCATTGCCTCGGTCTCGGAACACACCTTCAACTGCTGGGTCGAAATCCCCTCCGCCTGGGACTCCAACATCTCCACCATGATGCTTTTGGAGGCGATGATCGCCGCCACCCAGGAGGAAAGCTGGGACAAGACCAAGGACCGCTACGACCGCCTGGATGAGCTGTTCGACATGACCCGGCTGTTCCGCAAGTTCTCCTGACCCTGCCAGAAGCGGCCTGCCGCATGGACTTTGCCCGCGGCTTGCGCCTTACTGGTCAGGGTGCAGTCCGCCGCGGGGCAGGGCGCAACGCCGGTTTCTTTCAGGCAGGAGTATTCAAATGCGATTTTCCCGATTTCTGACCGCCGCCGCAGTTGCAGCGCTGGTTGCAGCGCCCGCCGCGGCCAATCCGCTCAGCCGTATTCTGGCCAAGTCCGGGCTGACGCCGCAGGACACCAACCTCATGCGCCGGGCCGAGCAGGCGCTTCTGGCTGAGGGCGGCAGCGGCCAGCGGGCCAGGTGGAACAATCCGGACAGCGGCGCGCAGGGAGAGGTCCGGGTGGCCGGCAAGGAGGGCGATTGCCTTCTGCTCCAGCATCAGGCCTACCTCAAGGACAGCCAGGACGCCAAACAGGTCCGCCGCAAGTTCTGCCCCTCCGGCGGAGACTGGCTGCTGTCCCAGTAATCTGCCGCAACCGCGTCCTTGCCGCGGCGCCGGGGCAGGGCTAAGCAGGGTGCAGAGTTTTTCTGACGTTCCAGGAGCGAGGCACCCATGTCCGAGATCACCCGCAAACACACTGGCCAGCGCATGAGCCAGATCGTCACCCATGGCGAGACCATCTATCTGGCCGGTCAAGTCGGCACGGCAGGTGCCAGCGTTGAACAGCAGACCAAGGACTGCCTCGCAAAGATTGACGCGCTGCTGGCCGAGGCAGGCAGCAGCAAGACCCGCATCCTGCAAACGGTGATCTGGCTTGCCGACATGAAGGACTTTGCCGAAATGAACGCGGTCTGGGATGCCTGGGTGCCCGAAGGCCATGCGCCGGCGCGTGCCTGCGGCGAGGCCAAGCTGGCCCGCGAGGATCTGCTGGTCGAATTCATCGTCACTGCCGCCAAGGGCTGATCCCGGCAGCAGGAGCAAACAGGCGGGCCGGCGGCCCGCCCTTTCTTTTTCAAAGGGGCGGACAGGCGGACTCAGGAACTTGCTGTCCCGGACCGGCCCGAAACCCGATTCACGTGCAACAGGACCTGCCGTCAGTCCGGTGCCCCGTGCTGCGCGTCCTGAACGGCCGCGGCGTTGTGCCGGGGCCTGTGGCGGCCGATCCCTCTTGCTTAGTGGGTCCGGAACACTCCATCCTCTCTCTTCAGAAGCAGACGCGCAGGGCGCCGGCCCTCCGGTTGGGCGGTTCCGGCAAATCCGGCGGCGGCTGCGAGACGGGAGGACGAGGCACTGTGAACCTTATTGCAGACCTAGACCATCGCTGCGGCCCGGCAAGGCTAGAGCAATGACAGCGCGTTATCAGCTCCATTACTGGCCGATCCCGTTCCGCGGCCACTTCATCCGCTACGTGCTGGCCTATGCCGGGCAGGCATGGGAAGAGCCGGGCTTTGACGCGGTGGCCGGCCTCAAGAAACAAGAGGTCGCGGATCAGCCGCATCCTTTTATGGCGCCGCCGCTGCTGACCGACACCCGGACCGGCACCCATCTCAGCCAGATGCCCGCGATTCTGATGGCGCTGGGCCGCGCCCACGGTCTGCTGACAGAGCCGGACCGGACCCTGCGCCTGATCTGCGATGCCTCCGACATCCTGTTCGAAATCACCCGCTATCACGGGGCGCTGATGTGGGATGCGGCAAGCTGGGCAGACTTCCACGGCAGCCGCCTGCCGCGCTGGATGCAGATCCATGAGCGGATCGTGGCGGAGGCCGGCGTCACCGCCACGGCAGGATACCTGCGGGGCAGGGCGCATCCTGGCCTGGCCGACCTTGTCCTGGGCGCGCTCTGGCACACGATGGCGGACCGCCTGCCGCCGCTGCGCCCGTTGCTGCACGAAAATGCGCCGGTGCTGGAAGGCCTGGCGGACCGTATCGCCGCCGAGCCGCCCGTCGCCGCCCTGATCGCAGACTGGGCCGGGCGCCGCCCGGTTTATTGCGGGGGGCAAATCGAGGCCTCGCTGCTGAACATGCTGAATATGGAGACCGATACATGAGCACGTTTGACGAAGATCTGTTCCTCAAGGGTCTGGAACAGCGCAAATCCACCCTCGGCGCCGAATATGTCGACAACAACCTGGCGGCCGCCGACGGCCTCACCCGCCCGTTCCAGGAGGCGATGACCGCCTGGTGCTGGGGGTTCGGCTGGGGCGATGACGTGATCGACGCCAAGACCCGCTCGATGATGAACCTCGCGATGATCGGCGCGCTGGGCAAGATGCATGAATGGGAAATCCACTGCCGCGGCGCCCTCAATAACGGCGTCACCAAGGAGGAGATCCGCGCCATTATTCACGTGGTCGGCATCTATTGCGGCGTGCCCCAGGCGCTGGAGTGCTTCCGGGTGGCGCGCAAAGTGCTGGAGGAGCAGTCCTGATACGCCTGCGCTGTTCTTGGAAGACCCATGGAGGGGCAGCCATTTGGCTGCCCTTCTTGTTTGCGACTGCGCTGTTTGTCCTTTGGCCGGTTTGGCCCTGGCGATTCCGGGCGGGCGGAGGGGGTTTGGGGGTGTTTGTTGCGATTCCGGGGTGTTGAGTCTGTGGATAAGGGGTGCCGAGTCTGTGGGTAAGTGGCGCGGGGGGCTTTTCCGGGGTGTTCGGGGTGGTTTGCGGTGCGGGGGTGGGGCGGAAAGAGGGTCAGGGGTGCTGACTTTGTTTTGGTGTAAGTCGTTGATTTTATTTGATGCTTGATTTTTCTTTGCGGAATTCT
>NZ_DGNN01000005.1:0-29492 GCF_002388965.1 Leisingera sp. UBA4491
GGACCAGCGGGGGGCAGGTCAACATGACAGACCAGTCCTCCCCATCCTGACGCTCAAGTCTCTGCAACTCAACTGAGTACTTTGACATCATACCAGGAATGTCACTGGCAGAAATTGAGTTCTCCGATTTCAGGTCTGCAGAGGCCGCGATCCCCAATTGGGTCATTCGATCTACTGCTGCGTCGTATGGCGGATCCATCCCACGGATAGCGACCGGCGCAAACACCTTATCCCAATAGAGAATCGCACTTGGGGCGGCCGATAGGAAGTCACCTACCCCGGTGGTGCAGAAGGTGTAGTTTCCTTTGTCATTAAATGTTAGTTGCACTGGCGGAATCATTATACCACGCTGCATACTAAGGACCTTTCGCAAATCACTCACGAATACTGGCTTAACACGTTACGGTGTCAATAATGGTACTATCTGGCGTGCTGGAAAGTACTTTCACCATAGGAAACCGAATGCAGGCGCTATCCAAGCTTTCATCGAACCACTGAACCGCGCCGGGTTTGCCGGAGGCTGATTTCAGTTAGTTACGCGGCTCGTTCCTCAGTTTCCATAGCCGCGTAAAAATTGTTCTCTGCTTCTGACGGCGGAATGCTCCCGATAGGCTCAAGCAGACGGCGGTTATTAAACCAATCCACCCATTCGAGTGTTGCGTATTCCACCGCCTCGCAGTTGCGCCAAGGGCCCCGGCGGTGAATGACTTCGGCTTTGAATAGGCCGTTGATTGTTTCAGCCAGAGCATTGTCATAGCTGTCTCCGACGCTGCCGACAGAGGGCTCGATACCAGCTTCTCCCAACCGCTCTGTGTACTTGATCGACAGGTATTGGCTGCCGCGGTCGGAGTGGTGAACAAGCCCCATCGCCTTTGTCGGCCGCCGCTCGTGAACAGCCTGCTCCAGAGCATCGAGAACGAACCCGGCATGCGCCGAGGTGCTGACACGCCAACCAACGATCTTGCGGGCATAGGCATCGATAACGAAGGCGACATAGGTGAACCCCTTCCAGGTGGCAACATAGGTGAAATCGCTGACCCAGAGCATGTTGGGCGCGGGCACACGGAACTGCCGGTTTACCTTGTCCAGCGGGCACGGGGCCTTTTTGTCGGGCACCGTGGTTTTGTGCGGCTTGCCCCGGATGATGCCTTGAATACCCATGCTTCTCATCAGCCGGGCGACCGTGCAGCGGGCAACAGTGAAACCCTCCCGCTGCAATTGCCGCCAGATCTTCCGCACGCCATAGACCGGCCAGTTCTCTTCGAAAACACGCAGGATCTCGGGCCGCAATGCCGCGTCACGCCGGGCACGGTCCGGCAACCGGGCCGGATCAGCCCGCTTCGCCAGGTGCTCGTAATACGTGGAAGGGGCAATCGGCAGGAATGAGCCATGTCGCGCCATTGGTCCGAGCGACAATGGCGAATGCAGATCGGCTCGACCCCATGCTCACTGCGATGCATGTCCCCTCTCGCGCATGCAGGCATGCGCTGCCGGGCAGCGGATAAAGGACACCATCACTTCGACCGGCGGTCGAGCTCCGCCATCGCAAAATACGCCGATGCCTTGCGGAGGATCTCGTTCGCCTGACGCAGCTCGCGGTTCTCCCGCTCCAGCGCCTTCGTTTGGGCCTTCAAATGATCCCCCGGATCATTTGATCGCTGCGCGAACGACCCGCACTGTCGGTGACATCGGTGGGAACACCCGCCCGCTTGCCGCTGTCGACTTCTGCCTTCTTCACCCACTCATTCAGCGTATGCGCCGAACAGCCGGTCTTCGCGGATATTGACATGATCGCCTGCCAGCGGGAACTGTGCTGTCCCTGGTTGTCAAGCACCAGGTGCACCGAACGCTCACGGACCTCACGAGAATACTTGCTTGTTGTCTTGCTCATTGTGGCTTCATCCTGCTCAGGAGTTGAAGCCTCCGGCAAACCCGGCGCGGTTCAGTTTGAAGTGTCCAGGCTTGCCGCGTTGACAGCCGCTATTCCCGCCCCGCTGGGGCTGGAAACCACCCCGGAAAAGCCCTAGAAATCAGGGGATTTTCAAAACGGGTTGCTGCAACGGGAAGTGTCCCGCACTGCAACGCGAAGTGTCCCGCTACACCCGTTGGCCCTTGAAAAAACTTCCCTGCCTGCCGAGATAGGCAGCACCAGATGTAAAAAGGTTTCACATATGCCTCCACGCAATGACGCCGCTCTTGAGTTTCTGCTGTCGCGCCGGTCGCGCCCGGCCAAGACGCTGGCGGCCCCGGCCCCCACGCGCGAGGAGCTGCGGCCGATCCTGACCGCCGCCGCCCGCACGCCGGATCACGGCAAGCTGGAGCCCTGGCGCTTTATCGTGGTGGAACAGCCCGCGATGGCCCGGCTGGCGGAGCTGTGCGCGGAAACCGGCGCCCGGCTGGGCAAAAGCCCTGAGGACATCGCCAAGGGCCGCAGCCAGTTCGATCTGGGCCAGCTTGCCGTGGCCGTGGTTGAGGTGCAGACCGCAAGCCCCAAGGTGCCCGCCATCGAGCAGAGCTACTCCGCCGGCGCGGTGTGCCTGTCGCTGCTCAATGCAGCGCTGGCGGCCGGCTGGGGCGCCAACTGGCTCAGCGGCTGGGCCAGCCATGACCGCGGTTTCTGCGAGGCCGCCTTTGGCCTGGCGGAGAATGAGCGCATCGCCGGCCTCATCCACATCGCCACCGAAACCACCGCCCCGCCCGAACGCCCGCGCCCGGACGTTGACGCAATCACCACCTGGATAAGCGCATGATCCTGACCGCCTTTTTCAAAACCCTCGGCCAGACCGGCGACCCGCGCTTCCGCAAGGTGCTGTTTCTGGGCCTGGGCCTGACCATTGCCCTGCTGATCGCGGCCTATGCCGGGTTCCTGATGCTGATCCAGTGGCTGGTCGGACCCGAAGCCACACTGCCGCTGTTGGGCGAGGTCACCTGGCTCGACGACCTGCTCTCGGCCGGCTCGCTGGTGCTGATGCTGGTGCTGTCCATTTTCCTGATGGTGCCGGTGGCCTCGGCGATCACCTCGATGTTCCTGGACGAGGTGGCGCAAGCGGTGGAGGACAAGCACTACCCCGCCCTGCCGCCCGCGCCCCGGGTGCCGTTCTGGGATGCGGTCCGCGACACGGTGAACTTCCTCGGCCTGCTGATTGCGGCCAACCTCCTGGCGCTGGTCCTCTATGTGCTGTTTCCGCCTGCGGCGATCTTCATCTTCTGGGGGCTGAACGGGTTTCTGCTGGGGCGTGAATATTTCACCCTTGCCGCCGCCCGCCGGGTGGGCACCGCAGAGGCAAAGAAGCTGCGCCGCCGCCATGCAGGCACCATCTGGGCCGCCGGAACGCTGATGGCCATGCCGCTGTCGGTGCCGCTCTTGAACCTGGTGGTTCCGATCCTGGGCGCCGCCACTTTCACCCACCTCTACCACGCGCTGGCCCGCCGGTAGGACCAGCACCCCGCCCCGGCCGCAGCCGGGTCAAGGCCGGCAAAGCCGCCGCGCGGCACGCGCGGTTCAGCCTTGACGCGGTGGAGGGCGGACTACACTGGAGATGGCGTCTTGAGGGGCAGCCCTGCCCCTCAAGCGCTTCTCAGCAAGTTTCTTCTGATTACAGGTTTACGATGCAGCCCGCTCCAGCCCGCCAGGGCTGGCCGCACCCGCGCCGCGCGCCAGCGCGGCGCCATGCCCAACCGGTCCCGAGGCATTTCAATGCCTCCAAACCGGGCGGGAGGGCTGCCTTGCTTGAAAATCGCAGATCCGCGGATTTACCCTTGCTCGGGCATCATCCCCATCCAGTCGAAGTCGCGCACCGAGATCGCGCCGGACAGGATGATCCCGGCCACGATGGCCCAGATCAGCGCGGCAATCCCGGTCGTGATCCAAGCCTTCTGCTTCAGGAAATGCTTCTCCGGCGCGCCCGCATGGGTGCCCGGCACCACGTTGCCCCTGTCGCCCTGGGTTTGCAGCCGGATCGGAATGATCACCAGGAAGGTCAGGAACCAGATCACTGCATAGAGAACGATCGCTGATGTAACACCCATGGCGCCGGCCTTTCGTAGTTGCCCCGCCCCGCAGCCGGGGCAGGACGCTCATAGCCTCAAACTTCTTCGAGTTCCACCAGGCAGCCGTTGAAATCCTTGGGGTGCAGGAACAGCACCGGCTTGCCATGGGCGCCGATCTTCGGCTCGCCGGTGCCCAGCACCCGCGCGCCCTGCGCCTTCAGGTGGTCGCGCGCCGCCAGGATGTCCTCCACCTCATAGCAGACATGGTGGATGCCGCCCGCCGGGTTCTTCTCCAAAAAGCCGTTGATGGGGGAGTTCTCGCCCAAGGGGTACAACAGCTCAATCTTGGTGTTGGGCAGTTCGATGAAGACGACGGTCACCCCGTGATCCGGCTCATCCTGCGGTGCCCCCACCTTGGCGCCCAGCGCGTTGCGGTACTGGGCCGAGGCTGCCTCCAGGTCGGGGACAGCGATGGCAACATGGTTCAAGCGGCCAATCATCCTTTTGTGCTCCTCTCACATATGGTCCTGGGCCCCGGTTATGCGGCGGATGCTGCGCCGCGGCAAGTGCGCCATTGCGCACGGGGGGCCCGGATGCGGCAGCGCACGCGCCGTTAACCGGGTGTTAGCCTAGAGTTCCTAGCGTCGGTTTATATCCCGCAAGGAGGATACGTTATGGACGATTCGGAACTGTTTGCTGCCGCTCAACGCCTGCCCACCACCCGGCGCCCGCTGCTGGGGCTGACCATTCTGGTTGTCGAGGACAGCCGCTTCGCCTGCGAGGCGCTGCGGCTTCTCTGCCTGCGCAGCGGCGCCCGCATCCGCCGCGCCGATTGCCTGAAATCCGCCCGCCGCCATTTGCAGGTCTACCGCCCCTCGGTGCTGATTGCCGATGTCGGGCTGCCGGACGGTTCCGGTCTCGATCTGATCCGCGAACTGGCAGAGGCCAGCCCGCGCCCCGGGGTGATCCTGGCCACCTCCGGCGACCCGGCGCTGGAAAGCGCCGCGCTTGAGGCCGGCGCCGCCGGTTTCCTGGAAAAGCCGATCACCTCGCTGGCCGCCTTCCAGCAAAAGATTCTCGCCAACCTGCCCGCCGACCGCCAGCTGTCCGGCCCCCGCGCCATGGATGACGAAACGGTGGAGCCGGATCTCCTCGCCTACCGGGACGACATGGCCCATGCCGCGGACGTGCTCAGCATGTCGCAGGAGGAGAAGACCCTGGCCTATCTGGCGCAATTCCTCGGCGGTGTCGCCCGCAGCGCCGGCGACGGCCCGCTTGCGGCGGCGGCCGACCGCCTCGACAGCGCCCGCCTCAAGGGGGAGCCGCTGACCCAGGATGCCGCCACCCTGGCAGGCCTTGTGCAGGAGCGGCTGGATCGCCGCGCGGCGATCTGACATGGCAGAAGCGTTTCTCATCGCCCTCGCCACGCTTGTCATCGTGCTCTACGGCCAGACCCGGCTGGAGGCGCGCGCGATCCGCCGCAGCCGCGGCAGCGCAGACAGACGCCCGATGGTTCTCACCCGCCCGAACCGCTGACGCAGCCCCTGCCCGCCGGGCTGTCCCGGTGCAGCCGACGCCGCCCGGCATGAGCCAGGCCGGCCGCAGGCGCTTCTCCCGCCCGCCGCTGTCCCTGGCGGCCCGCCGGCTGCTATCTTCCAGCAACAGCCAGCCCAGGCGCGTCATGAGCTGCCGCCGCGCGCTTTCCTTGCCAGCAGCCGCCACCGCCCCCAGTGCCGCCCCCGTCTGCCGCGCCCGTCTTCGGCTGCAGCCGCATCGCCAGCTGGCCTCACCCTGCCAGACCCTATGCTGCGGCCCGTCCGCTCCCCCCCGCTACGGTCCTCTCCCGCGCCCGCAGCTGCGCGGCCAGGGCCGCACCGCTTGGCGGCCTTGGGCCCGGCACCGCCGGCAGGCGGTGCCGGGCCCAACGGCTCAGGTCATTCCCCGAATGATCTGAGCGGGCGGGAGGCGCCCGGCTGGTCTGCACGCTGACGCTCTGCCGGGTTGCGGCGCCCTACAGCAGCAGCCCCGGATCCTCTTCCATCGCAAGCCCCGGGAAGACCCCGCCTTCAAGACCGCTTTTCTGCGCCCCGGCCAGCCCGTGCAGCAGCCAGGCCAGGTAGCGGCGCACATCCGCGGTCGGCATCAGGTCGCGCCGGTCGTAAAGATCGGCCTCCGCCAGCCCAGGCCAGCGCCCCAGCACCCGGCCGCCGCGGACCGCGCCGCCCGCCAGCAGCATCGCGCCGCCGGTGCCGTGGTCGGTGCCGCCGGTGCCGTTCTCCCGCACCGTGCGCCCAAACTCCGTCACCGCCGCAACGGCGGTCTTGCCCCAGATCTGTGGCCCCAGACCGCGTTGCAGCTCCAGGACCGTCTCCGCCAGCCGCCCCAGCGCCGCCTTCAGCCCGCCCGCCTGGCGGTAATGCGTGTCCCAGCCGTTGATCGAGAACGCCGCAATCCGGCTGTCGCCGCGCAGCTGGCCGGCCGCATAGGCAGCAACGGCAGTGTGCGCCTCGCCCTTCGGCGCCGTCATCATCCCCATCATCCCGCTGTCTTCGCTGCCGTCGCCGCCGCCCTCTTCAAGACCCAGGGACATATCCTGCCGGGTCAGCTCCAGCGCGTCGTTCAGGGCGGCGTGAAACAGCGGGTCGTCCTCCATCAGGAGCGCCGCCAGCCGCTCCGCCTGCGGGCTCATCGCCAGCCCGGCCCCCGGCGCCCATTGCGAGACCGGCGCCGCGCCCTCCAGCAGCAGCATCCGCTCCTGTCCGATGGCAAAGGCAGTGCGCGCGTCCGCGCCCGGCGTCTGCTGCAGCAGGCGGTTCAGCCAGCCGTCGCGCGCCGCGCCCAGCCCGGCAGTGCCCGCCTCCAGCAGGTCCTGGCCGTCAAAATGGCTGCGCCGGTCGCGGTATGGCGTGGACACCGCATGCACAAATCCAAGCTCGCCCTTGCGCCACAAGGGCAGCAGCGGCGCCAGACCCGGGTGCAGAGCGTAAAAGCCGTCCAGATCGGCAGCCCCGGAAGCTGGCCCGCCCGACAGGGTCCGGCGCAGCCCGGCAAACTGCGGGTCGCCATAGGGCTGCACCACATCCAGCGCGTCCATGCCGCCGCGCAGGATGATCACCACCAGCCGCGTGTCCCAGGGGGCGGCGGCAAAACTGACGGGCGTCACCAGCGGGCTGGCGGCCAGCGAACAGCCCAGCAAGGCAGAGCGGGCCAGAAGAGAACGGCGGGTCAGCTGCATCGGATGGCCTCCTGTTAGCGGCGCTGAAAGGCGGGAGAGGCCAGGATCAGCCCGACCCCCTCCGCTTCGGTTTCGGCGGCGCGGGCGGCAAACATCACCCGCTCATTGGCAAAGCCGCCCAGCGCCGCAGCGGCAAAGCCGCGCGGATCGGGCAGCGGCTGCACCAGCCGCCGCGGGGCCGCCATCGCCCAGCGCAGGCGGGCGGCCAGAGCCTGCGGCGTGACCCAGGCGGCGTCGTCTTCGGGCCAGCCGTCCGGCCCGCCGGAAAACTCCCACCGCTGCCCCATCGGGGTCAGCGGCGCCAGCAGCAGCCGGTTCAGCTGCCCCGGCCTGAGGCCCGCAATCCTCGTCTCGGGCAGCGCCAGCGCGCGGCAGGCGGAGGCCACGTAATCAAACGGCGGCTTCACGTTGTGCAGCTGCGGCTCCCAGGCGGCCGGATGCTCCAGCAGCGCCGCATAGACCTGCACAAGATCGCCGCCGCTGTCCTGAAACCGGGCCGCCACATGGGACACCAGCGCCGGGTCCGGCGTGTCGGAGAGGAAATGCACCGCCAGCTTGCGGGCGATATGCTGCGCGGTGGCAGGATGGCGGGCCAGATCGCGCAGCGCGCCCAGCACCTGCTCCAGCTGCGGCTTACCGCCGCCGTAGGTGTTTCCCAGCACGGTTTCCGGCCCCGGCTCCGCCATGCCGGGGTGAAAGACGAACGCGTCTTCCCTGGAGACGGTGAGGCCGGTGAACAGCTCCGCCAGCTGCCGCACATCGGCTTGGCTGTAAGGCCCGTCCACCCCCAGCGTGTGCAGCTCCAGCACTTCCCGGGCCAGGTTCTCGTTCAGCCCGCTTAGCCGTTTGCGCCGCGCGGCGGCCCGGCTGCCCGGCCCGGCAGAGCGGTGCTGGTCCAGGTACATCAGCATGAGCGGGCTGGTGGCAGCGGCGATCAGCATGTCCTCGAAACGGCCGCTGACATGCGGCCGGATCACGCTCTCGGCATAAGGCGCGGCCAGCACCCGCGTCGGCCCGGATTTGCCCTGTGCCGTGAAGTGATCGGCCCAGAACAGCACCAGCCGTTCGCGCAGCCCGTCGCGGGTGCGGACATGGCGCAGCAGCCGCTGGCCGTGCCAATCGTAGCGGGCATGGTTCTGCGCGCGGCGGAACTCCCTGTAGGCCTTGTCCGCAGCCTCATAGCCGGGCTTGCCGTCCAGCTGCCTGCGCTGCCGCCGCAGCCGCCGGAACGCGGCGGCCCCCGTCACTGCGTCTTCAAACCGGCTGACCGGGAACTGCTGCGCCATCTCGTCAGGCCCTTGCAGGCGGCTCAGCATCTCTGCCGCCGACTCCGGCGGCGCAATCGCCGGCGACAGCCCGGCGCCAAAGCGGATCTCAGCCAAGTCTCCGTCAAACTGCATCGCGCTGCTCTCTCCTTGCCCTGCCGGCCTGCCCGCAGGTTAGAGCATCGCAGCCCTGCCCCACAGGCGAATTTCAGATGATACGCATGTTTCCGCGCGTTCCGTCGCCCGCCCCGCAGCTTTCTGCAAAGCTGCCGTTTCCCGGCGCGGAACTCCGGCAGCGGTCCGCCGCAGATGAGCCGCAAAAGAAAAGGCCCGGACAATTGCCCGGGCCTCCATCAAGACGTCTGCGCCGTTCACTGATCCTGCGGGATCACCCGCAGGCCCAGCTCCATCAGCTGCTCCGCCATCGGCTCAGACGGCGCTGCCATCATCAGGTCTTCGGCGCGCTGGTTCATCGGGAACATGATGACCTCGCGGATGTTGGCCTCGTCGGCCAGCAGCATCACCATTCGGTCGATGCCGGCCGCGCAGCCGCCGTGCGGCGGGGCGCCGTACTGGAAGGCGTTGACCATGCCGCCAAAGCGCTTCTTCACCTCATCCTCGCCGTAGCCGGCGATTTCAAAGGCCTTGAACATGATCTCCGGCTTGTGGTTCCGGATCGCGCCGGACACCAGCTCATAACCGTTGCAGGCGAGGTCGTACTGGTAGCCCTTGACGGCCAGCGGATCGGACAGCAGCGCGTCCATGCCGCCCTGCGGCATCGAAAACGGGTTGTGCTCAAAGTCGATCTTGCCTGTTTCCTCGTCCTTCTCGTAGATCGGGAAGTCGACGATCCAGGCAAAGGCAAAGCGGTCCTTGTCAATGAGGCCCAGCTCCTCGCCGATGACGGTGCGCGCCTTGCCCGCGACGCCCTCGAACGTCTTCGGCTTGCCGCCCAGGAAGAAGGCCGCATCGCCGACGCCCAGGCCCAGCTGCTGGCGGATCGCCTCGGTGCGCTCCGGGCCGATGTTCTTGGCCAACGGACCGGCCGCCTCCATGCCCTCCGCGCCGTCGCGCCAGAAGATATAGCCCATGCCCGGCAGGCCCTCTTTCTGGGCAAAGGCATTCATCCGGTCGCAGAACTTGCGGCTGCCGCCGGTGGGCGCCGGAATGGCGCGGATCTCGGTGCCGTCCTGTTCCAGCAGCTTGGCGAAGATCGCAAAGCCGGAACCGCGGAAATGGTCGGAGACCACCTGCATCTTGATCGGGTTGCGCAAGTCCGGCTTGTCGGTGCCATACCACAGCGCCGAATCCTTGTAGGAAATCTGCGGCCACTCGTTTGCGGGGTCGACCTTGCGGCCGCCGCCGAACTCCTCGAACACGCCCGCCATCACCGGCGCGATGGTGTCAAAGACATCCTGCTGGGTGACAAACGACATTTCCATGTCGAGCTGGTAGAAGTCCGCGGGCGACCGGTCGGCGCGCGGGTCTTCGTCGCGGAAACAGGGCGCGATCTGGAAATACTTGTCAAAGCCCGACACCATCATCAGCTGCTTGAACTGCTGCGGCGCCTGCGGCAGCGCATAGAACTTGCCCGGGTGCAGGCGCGAGGGCACCAGGAAGTCGCGCGCGCCCTCGGGGGAGGAGGCGGTGATGATCGGGGTCTGGTATTCGTTGAAGCCGATGTCCCACATGCGCTTGCGGATCGACTGGATCATGTTGGCGCGCAGCACCATGTTGCGCTGCATCTTTTCGCGGCGCAGGTCCAAGTAGCGGTAGCGCAGGCGGGTTTCCTCCGGGTATTCCTGCTCGCCGAACACCATCAGCGGCAGTTCCTCGGATTTGCCCAGCACCTCGATGTCGCGGATGAAGACCTCAACCTCGCCGGTCGGGATCTTGTGGTTCACCAGGCTTTCGTCGCGCGCCTTCACCTCGCCGTCGATGCGGATGCACCATTCGGAGCGGACCTTCTCGATCTCTGCAAACACCGGGCTGTCCGGGTCGGCCATCACCTGGGTCACGCCGTAATGGTCGCGCAGGTCAATGAACAAGAGGCCGCCGTGGTCGCGGACGCGGTGGACCCAGCCCGACAGGCGGACGGTCTCACCGACGTTGGATTTGTTCAGTTCGGCGCAGGTATGGCTGCGGTAAGCGTGCATCGGTTGACCTTTCGTTATACCGGTCTTGTGCCCGGGCGGGCCGTCGTTCGGGAGTTGCGCACGGAAACGGCGCGGAATTCGTCCGGGGTGGTACACTAGTTTGCGGCTCAGTTGTCAAGCAAACAGGGCCGATTCCGCAGGGGCTGCCGTCCGGTTTTTGCCGGTTCGGCCCCCTGGCGCAAAGGCTCCCGCCCCTTGCGCACCCTGCCGCTGCGCGGCCCGGCGGCAAGCGTTGGGCCCAGCGCCCCGCCGGCGGCGGGGCGCCGGGGGCGTTTCGCGGCAGCCGCAGGCGCGCTGCCGGGCCCAAGGGCACGCGCCGCCTGGCGCCAGCCGGGCGGCGCGCGTCCGCGGGAGCGCCCCGCTACACAATCCGCGCCGGGATCAGCCCGCGCAGGGAATTGCCCATGTGGATGGCCTTCGCCTCCAGCAGGTCCTGCACCCTCAGCACCTGCTCCACGCATTCGCCGCTTTCCAGCAGCGTCTGGCGCAAAATACCCGGCAGCAGGCCGCAGCTCAGCGGCGGTGTCACCCTTTGCCCGTCTGCGCGGGTCACGAAGAGATTGGTGATGGTGCCCTCGCAGACCTCGCCGCGCTCATTCAGGAACAAGAGCTCGTCCACCCCCTCCGGCAGCGCTGCCCGCGCAGCGTCATAGAGCGCGCGGCGGGTGGTCTTGTGCTGCAGCCAGAGGTCATCTGCCGCCAGCCGGGTGTCCGCGATGCTCAGCCGCCAGTGTGCAGGGCTGTATCCCAGAGGGGCCGTGGTCAGTTCCAACTGCCCGTCCGCATCCAAGGTCAGGCGGCAGCGCAGCGGCGCCCCGCCTGCGGTTTCATCCAGGACCGCCTCCGCCTGCTCAGGATCGAAGGGAATCCCAAACACCGCCGCGCTGCGCCCCATCCGGGCCAGATGCTGCGGCAGGTGCCGGAACCCCGCGCCCGGATGCCAGCCCAGCGTCTCGATCAGGCGGAAAGCGGGATCGTTCTGGACGGTGTCACGCGGGCGAACCGGGCTTTCCATAGGGCTTCCTCATATTCCGACTCGGCAGTGCTGTCCCACACCACGCCGCCGCCCACGTTGAGCGTCGCGCGCCCGTCTTCCAGCATCAGCGTGCGGATTGCCACGTTGAACTCCGACGCGCCGCCGGGCGCCGCCCAGCCGATGGTGCCGCAATAGATGTCGCGCGCCCAGGGTTCCAGATCCGCGAGGATCTCCATCGCGCGGATCTTGGGCGCGCCGGTAATCGAGCCGCAGGGAAACAGCGCCGTGAAGATGTCCGCAAGCCCCGCATCGGGCCGCAGTTTCGCCCGCACCAGCGACACCATCTGATGCACGGTGGCATAGCTTTCCACCGCAAACAGTTCCGGCACATGCACCGATCCTGTCTGCGCCACGCGGGAAATGTCGTTGCGCAGAAGGTCCACGATCATCAGGTTCTCGGCGCGGTTCTTCTCATCCTGGCGCAGGAAATCGCGGCGGCGGGCGTCCTCCACCGGGTCGTCGCTGCGCGGCTGGGTGCCTTTCATCGGGCGGGTCTCGATCAGGCCGTCCGCACCGGTGCGGAAGAACAGCTCCGGCGAGCGCGACAGCAGGTCCGGCAGGCCGTCCTGTTCGACCAGAACACCGTAGCCCACCGCCTGCCTGGCCTGCAAGGCGGCATAAAGCTCTTCGGCAGTGCCATAGGCATCCGCATCAATCGGGAAGGTCAGGTTGGCCTGATAGATGTCGCCCTTGCCGATGTTTCGGTTCACTTGCGTGAAGGCTTCAGCATAGCGCTCATAGGTCCAGCGGGGCGTGATGCCGTCCAATCCTGCATCGCCCGGCGGCACGCCGGTCAGCGCCCGTCCGCCCCCCCGGGCGGGCGCTTCGCTTTCCGCCTGCGGCCGGGCGCAGCCCTCTGTGTCAGATTGCAGCGGTCCCTCATAAACCCCAAAGCAGATAAGCGGCAGCCGCCGCCCCGCGGGCATCCTCCCCGCCAGCTTCGGCTCCAGCGCATAGCCCAGCTCATAGGACGCATAACCCGCCAGCCAGTGCCCGGCACCCCGCGCCGCATCCAGCGCGGCCAGTGCGGCGGGCACCTCATCCGCCCCGTCCGCACGGATCACCCGCAGCGGCTGGCTGAACACTGTGCCGGCCCCCATGGGCCCCTGATCAAAGCGAATCCGCACCGCAAGCAACTCCCCGGGCTCTTGAGCTCCACATATATCTGTTCGCTATGCGAACAAAAGGGGTGGATGCGGCATTTTCAAATCCGTTTCCGATCCCCCTTGAACCTTTCGGTGCGGTCCCTATAACGCGGAACAATTTGGGCGCACGCCAGCGCCTGTGAATCAAAGCTGCCCGCACGTCAATCAAAGGAATATGGCCATGCCCAAAAGAACCGACATCCAGTCGATCATGATCATCGGAGCCGGTCCGATCGTCATCGGGCAGGCCTGCGAGTTTGACTACTCCGGCGCCCAGGCCTGCAAGGCGCTGCGCGAAGAAGGCTACCGGGTGATCCTGGTAAACTCCAACCCGGCCACCATCATGACCGACCCGGGCCTCGCCGACGCCACCTATATCGAGCCGATCACGCCCGAGGTTGTCGCCAAGATCATCGAGAAAGAGCGCCCCGACGCGCTGCTGCCCACCATGGGCGGGCAGACCGGCCTCAACACCTCGCTGGCGCTGGAAGAAATGGGCGTGCTGGAGAAATTCGGCGTTGAGATGATCGGCGCCAAGCGCGACGCCATCGAGATGGCCGAGGACCGCAAGCTGTTCCGCGAAGCGATGGACCGCCTCGGCATCGAGAACCCGCGCGCCACCATCGTCACCGCCCCCAAGCGCGAAAACGGCACCGCCGACCTGGAGGAAGGCGTCCGCATCGCGCTGGAAGCCCTCGATGACATCGGCCTGCCCGCGATCATCCGCCCCGCCTTCACCCTCGGCGGCACCGGCGGCGGCGTCGCCTACAACCGCGACGACTACATCCACTTCTGCCGCTCCGGCATGGATGCCTCGCCGGTGAACCAGATCCTGGTCGACGAGAGCCTTCTGGGCTGGAAAGAGTATGAGATGGAAGTGGTCCGCGACAAGGCGGACAACGCGATCATCGTCTGCTCCATCGAAAACGTCGACCCGATGGGCGTCCATACCGGCGACTCGATCACCGTTGCGCCCGCGCTGACGCTGACGGACAAAGAATACCAGATCATGCGCACCCACTCGATCAACGTGCTGCGCGAGATCGGCGTCGAGACCGGCGGCTCCAACGTGCAGTGGGCTGTGAACCCCGCCGACGGCCGCATGGTGGTGATCGAGATGAACCCGCGGGTCAGCCGCTCCTCCGCACTGGCCTCCAAGGCGACCGGCTTCCCGATTGCCAAGATCGCGGCCAAGCTGGCGGTGGGCTACACCCTGGACGAGCTGGACAACGACATCACTAAGGTGACGCCCGCATCGTTTGAGCCGACCATCGACTATGTCGTCACCAAGATCCCGAAATTCGCCTTCGAGAAATTCCCCGGCTCCGAACCCTACCTGACCACCGCGATGAAATCGGTGGGCGAGGCAATGGCCATCGGCCGCACCATCCATGAATCGCTGCAAAAGGCGCTGGCCTCGATGGAATCGGGCCTGACCGGCTTTGACGAGGTGATGATCGACGGCGTCGGCGCCGGCCCTTGGGAGCCCGCAGGCGACACCGCCGCGGTGATCAAGGCCATCGGCAAGCAGACCCCCGACCGGATGCGCACCATCGCCCAGGCGATGCGCCACGGCCTCAGCGACGACGAGATCCACGCGGTCACCAAGTTCGACCCCTGGTTCCTGGCCCGCATCCGCGAGATCGTCGAGGCCGAGGCCGGGATCCGCGAAAACGGCCTGCCATCGGACGCGGCCGGCCTGCGCGCGCTCAAGATGCTGGGCTTTACTGACGCCCGCCTGGCCAATCTGACCGGCAAAAAAGAAGCCGAGGTCCGCAAGGCCCGCCGCGGCTTGGGCGTCAACGCCGTGTTCAAGCGGATCGACACCTGCGCCGCCGAGTTCGAGGCGCAGACGCCCTATATGTACTCGACCTACGAGGCCCCGGCCTTTGGCGACGTCGAATGCGAGGCGCGCCCCTCGGACAAGAAGAAAGTCGTCATCCTCGGCGGCGGCCCCAACCGGATCGGCCAGGGCATCGAGTTCGACTACTGCTGCTGCCACGCCTGCTTTGCGCTGACCGACGCGGGCTATGAAACCATCATGATCAACTGCAACCCGGAAACGGTGTCGACCGACTATGACACCTCGGACCGGCTGTATTTCGAACCGCTGACGTTCGAGCACGTGATGGAAATCCTGCGGGTGGAGCAGGACAACGGCACCCTGCATGGCGTCATCGTGCAGTTCGGCGGCCAGACCCCGCTGAAACTGGCCAACGCGCTGGAAGAGGAAGGCATCCCGATCCTGGGCACCTCCCCCGACGCCATCGACCTGGCCGAAGACCGCGAGCGCTTCCAGGCGCTGGTCAACCAACTGGGCCTCAAGCAGCCGAAGAACGGCATCGCCTCCACCGGCGAACAGGCGATTGAAATCGCAGGCGAAATCGGCTTCCCGCTGGTGATCCGCCCGTCCTATGTTCTGGGCGGCCGGGCGATGGAAATCGTCCGCGACATGGACCAGCTCAAGCGCTACATCGCCGAGGCGGTGGTGGTCTCCGGCGACAGCCCGGTGCTCTTGGACAGCTACCTGTCCGGCGCGGTTGAGCTGGACGTCGATGCCCTTTGTGATGGCAAGGACGTGCATGTCACCGGCATCATGCAGCACATCGAGGAGGCCGGCGTGCACTCCGGCGACAGTGCCTGCTCGCTGCCGCCCTACTCGCTTGAGAAGGAGATGATCGACCAGATCAAGGTCCAGACCAACGCCCTGGCGCTGGCCTTGAACGTGGTCGGCCTGATGAACGTGCAGTTCGCGATCAAGGACGATGAGATCTACCTGATCGAGGTGAACCCGCGCGCCTCCCGCACCGTGCCGTTTGTCGCCAAGGCCACCGACAGCGCCATCGCCTCCATCGCCGCCCGCGTGATGGCCGGGGAGCCGCTGTCGAACTTCCCGCTGCGCCCGCCCTATGGCCCGGATGCCGGCTATGACGTAAATACACCGATTGCCGACCCGATGACGCTGGCGGACCCGGACATGCCCTGGTTCTCGGTCAAGGAAGCGGTGCTGCCGTTCGCCCGCTTCCCGGGCGTCGACACCATCCTCGGCCCGGAAATGCGCTCCACCGGCGAAGTCATGGGCTGGGACCGCTCCTTCGCCCGCGCCTTCCTGAAGGCGCAGATGGGCGCCGGCATGGTGCTGCCGTCCAAGGGCCGCGCCTTCATCTCGATCAAGGACGCCGACAAGGGCAAGCTGATGCTGGAAGCGGCGCAGATCCTGGTCGAGCAGGGCTTTACCCTGGTCGCCACCCGCGGCACTCAAAGCTGGCTGGAAGACCAGGGCGTCGCCTGCGAGCTGGTCAACAAGGTCTATGAGGGCCGCCCGCACGTGGTCGACATGCTGAAGGACGGCGGTGTCCAGCTGCTAATGAACACCACCGAGGGCGCCCAGGCGGTCGAGGACAGCAAGGAAATGCGCTCCGTCGCGCTTTATGACAAGATCCCCTACTTCACCACCGCTGCCGGCGCCAACGCCGCCGCGCGCGCCATCAAGGCGCAGGCCGAAGGGGACGTCGAGGTGAAGAGCCTTCAGGGCTAAGCCCCGGCGCCGGCGCACTTTTTGAACTTCTGAAAGCCCCGGCACCGCCCGGGGCTTTTTCTTTGCGCCCGCGGCCCTTACCGGCCCGGCCGTCACGCAGCCGTGTAGAGGAGTGACCGCCCCGCAAGCCGGAACCGTGCGACCCTGAACGGTACCACATGCTTCTCAGTAACAAGTTCAGGGAGACAGGTCATGACATCACGTCTGAAACTCATCGCAGGACTTCTGGCCCTCGCCCCCTTGGCCGCATTTGCCCAGGAGTGCCCGGTAGAGGGCGACCCGCTGGACCTCGGGGATGAGGCCGTCAGCGCGCTTTACGACTGCATCGAAGCCAGAATGGCCGAAGGCTACGCCGCAAACGGCGACCCGGTCGCGGCAGAATACCGTTCCTGGCAGGTGACTTCGACCCGGCCCGCCCTGGCCGGGCCGCATGGCGAACGGTTCCTGCAGACCTTCGCCAACGGTATCGCCGCAGACCAGTATCTGAAGTTCGCCAACGAGGGTGTTGAGATGCCGGCCGGATCGGTTCTGGCCAAGGAGAGCTTTGCCGTGAAGGACGGCAAGGCGGTGCCCGGCCCGCTGTTCATCATGACCAAACTAGAGGCCGGCGAAGCCCCTGACGCGGGCGATTGGCTCTATGCGGCGCTGATGCCCAACGGCAAGGACATGAAGATCCAGCAAAGCTTTTGCGCGGGCTGCCATCTGAACTGGGCGGCCCAGGACAGCCTGGCCTACCCGATGGAGGACGTGCGCCTGACCAGCCAGTGACCGCGGGGCGGGCTGACCCCAGACAAATGCAGCCCCGGCTCCCGGCCGGGGCTGTGTGGTGCTGCGGCTCAGCCAGTCAGCAGGAACGGAGCGTTTGCAGGCGCGGCGGTCAGCCCGCCTGCCGCATCAGCGTTTGCAGCGCGTGGCCCAGGGGGGCGGCCAGCGACACCCGCTTGCCGCCCAGCTCCGCCTTGGAGGAAATCACCGACACCAGCTGCGGCGCGCGGCCCGGGCGGGATTGCAGCACCGGCGAGCCGGAGGCGCCAAGGTCAACCCGGCAGGTAGTAATCAGCGACATCTGGCGGGCCACCAGCACCTGGCAGGCGGTTTGCAGCCGCGGCGAGGTGGCATTGCTGTGAGAATAAGACATCACATCGACGCGCGCGCCCCGCTCCGGCGGGGCGGCCAGTGCTAACGGGCGCACCACATCGGCGCTGATTGGGCGCTCCAGCCGCAGCACTGCAATATCGGTGCCGGTCTGGAACTGGCCGGTCCGGCCATGCTGGTAGCCTGCGTGGATAGCCACCTTGGACACCCTGCGCGACGCCTTCGACTGGCGGCCGTTCAGCCCCGCCTCGAACTGGACGCTGCGCGGGTCCACGGCCCGGCCGGTGCGGATGTCATACATGCAGTGCGCCGCGGTCAGCACCATGTCCGGCGCGATCAGGCTGGCGGTGCACATGGCCCGGCCGCCGATGTTCAGGCGGCCCACTGCCTCCCATCCCGGCACCGACTGCACCGCTCCCCGCCGCCCGTCCGCGACGGCGGCTCCGGCACTCAGCCCCATCAGCACAGCGGCGGCAATTCCTAGCAAACGTCTCATGACCAACTCCTTTTTCCCACACCGCCATGGTGGGTGAGTCCTGAGGCTGGAATGGGGCCTGCTGCGGTGCCGCGCTGGCAGAAAGATGGGCAGAATGCGACATGATTAACAAAAGATTAAGACACGCGCCGCGTGCATCCCTCACCGGCCCGGAAGCCCTTATTTTCTTAACGCTCCCGTTCGATTTTGCGAAGATTCGCCTTAAAACACTGAAAAACCCTACGGTTTTCGTTAGGAGATCACGCGGCAATTTCCCCGGTTTCCGCGCGGTTTCCGCCCCCGGCGGTAACTTCGCGGCCCGAATGCGGCACAAATGAGCCTTAACAAATGGCTAAACGCGGGCCGTGGCGCGGACTGAGTCTTTAACGGCGGGCTGCGCCGCCAAGCCGTGCAGATGCGCGCGCAATCCCGCCGGGCACGGGCAGCGGCACTTGCCGCGGTTGCAGCTGCAGGGCAAGGTTGCGGCAACCTCAACTACACCAAAGGACCCCTCTATGCGGCTCCCCCTGCTTGTCACCGCCCTGCTGTTTCTGTCCGCCTGCGATGTGCCGCTGATCCCGCTGATCTGAGACATGAAAAAGCCCCGGCAGAATTGCCGGGGCATCCTAACGCGGGCCGGATCATGAGGGCCGTATCTATACAGGCCGGACCGCCCGGTTATTTCTGCGACACCCGCTTATGCACGTCCTCAGCGCTTTCCACCCGTTCGGAGTAGCGGTCGACAAGATAGTCCTTGCGCCCCCGCACCAGCCAGGTGAACTTCACCAGCTCCTCCATCACATCCACCAGACGGCGGTAGAACGGGCCGTCGGGCAGGCGCTCGCCCTCTTCGAACTCCAGCCACGCCTTTGGGATCGAGCTTTGGTTGGGGATCGTCACCATCCGCATCCAGCGGCCCAGGATGCGCATCTGGTTGACCGCATTGAAGCTTTGCGAGCCGCCCGACACTTGCATCACCGCCAGCGTCTTGCCTTGCGTGGTGCGGATGCCGCCCTGCAAGGACAGCGGCAGCCAGTCGATCTGCAGCTTCATGATGCCGGTCATCGCGCCGTGGCGCTCCGGGCTGGACCAGACCATGCCCTCGGACCAGACCGCCAGCGCGCGCAGCTCCGCCACCTTGGGATGCTCCGCCGCGCCCGCATCGTCGGGCAGCGGCAGGCCGGAGGGGTCGAAAATCCGCGTCTCGCAGCCCAGGGCCTGCAGCACCCGCGCCGCCTCCTCCGCCGCCTTGCGGGAATAGCTCACCTCGCGCAGGGAGCCGTAAAGCAGCAGGATGCGCGGCGGGTGGCGCGGGTCGCCGGGCGCGGCCAGCGCGTCCACGTCAATCGGATGCAGCTGCCCCTCCGCGACGGCAGGCAGGCCGCTCAGATCCAAGGTGTCAGGCACTCTCTTCTTCCAGGTGCAGTTTCATATCCAGCAGAACCTGTTGCAGCAGCACGGTTTCCCGCAGCAGCCGCTTGGCCTCATTCACGGTGATGATGCCGTCCTCGATCGCCGCCTGGTATTCGCTCATCAGCTGGGCAAACCGCTGGCTCAGCGCGATCACATCCGCGTTGACCCCGCCGCTGCGGCCGGTTTCCCCGGCGCTGCCGTTGCCGTTATAGGACAGCGTGATGTTCTTCAGGTCCGCCAGCGCCGACGTCACATGCGGATAAGACGCCGCGCCTTCCAGCTTGGCCACCGCATCCACCGGCATGAACCGGTCCGCGTGTTCGGCGTTGTCAGAGTAATACCGCCCCAGCGTCGCCTTTGACTTGCCGGTGATCTGGCAGGCCGCTTCGATACCGACATCCTTGACCAGCGCTTCGGTGTGCTTCTTCAGATACGTCCCGATTTCAGCCATATACATCCTACCTGGCTTGCCCGCCGCCCCCATGGGGAACGAACCGGTTAATTTCCCATTTCTGAGTTGTAGATCAATTGCGATACCTTATCCATCCCTCAGGTTTTCAGGGATTTAGCGAGTGGCATGGTGCAATTGGCATCTGTTGTCCAGTGCAAGGCAGGATGGGTGAGTGACGTCCTGCAACCAGGGTAATTGGTCTGCCCGGAACTTGCGCCTTCCGGGGCAATTTGGCGATGGCTGCTTTTACGGGGTTTTGTTCCTCCCCGGCCATGCCAGCCCCGGGAGGCCATCCTCTGCTGATGCGCGCCTGCCGCTGCCGCGCGGTTACCTGCACGAATCCGGTTTTCCCGGCGTCCCGGTGCGGTTAAACCCGCCGCCATGGCCAAGCTCTATTTCAATTACTCCACCATGAACGCGGGCAAATCGACGGTGCTGCTGCAGGCCTCGCACAACTACCGCGAAAACCGCATGGACACCTACCTGCTGACGGCGCAGCTGGACGACCGGGCCGGCGCGGGCCGGATCGCCTCGCGCATCGGCATCGGCGAAGAGGCCGACATGTTCTCTGCCGGCGATGACCTCTATCTGCGCATCGAGCAGCGCCTGGCGCGCGGCCCGGTGGCGGCCATTTTCGTGGACGAAGCGCAGTTCCTGGAGCCGGACCAGGTCTGGCAGCTGGCCCGCGTGGTCGACGACCTGCGGGTGCCGGTGCTCGCTTACGGCCTGCGGGTCGACTTCCAGGGCAAGCTGTTTCCCGGCTCCGCCACCCTTCTGGCGCTGGCGGATGAGATGCGCGAGGTGCGCACCATCTGCCACTGCGGCAAGAAGGCCACCATGGTGGTGCGCCAGGACGGTCAGGGCCAGGTGCTGACCGAAGGCGACCAGGTGCAGATCGGCGGCAATGAGACCTATGTGTCGCTGTGCCGCCGCCACTGGCGCGAGGCCGTCGGCAGCCGCTAGCGGCGCGCCGGTTCGGAACCCGGCCTGCCCCGCCTGCGTTTTTCTCCTGTGCAACCCTTTATACAGGAGATCGTCATGACCGCACGGGATCCGCTCGCCGGCAAGCTGCGCTTTCACATGGCCAGCCTGGCAGGCGCCTGCATCGCAGGCGCCCTGATCATCGCCGCCTTCACCCTTGGCTTCTATTCCTGGCAGTCGATCGCCGTCTGCATCGCCATCGGCGCGGTTGTGGCGTGGCCTGCAGGCGTCTTTCTGACCCGCAAGATCAAGAAAGAAGACCCCGCCTGGGATCACCGCCGCGACATGCCCCGCGACGATCCCAAGGACAGCTGACCGCCCGCGTCAGACCCGGTTCGGCAGCGCCGCGCCGGCCAGGAACGCCGCGACGTTGTCCAGCGCCATATGCCCCATGTTGCTGCGCACCTCCTCGGTGGCGGTGCCCAGATGCGGCAGCAGGGTGGCGTTGTCCAAATCGATCAGCGCCTGCGGCACCTTCGGCTCGAACTCATAGACATCCAGGCCCGCGCCGCCGATGCGGCGGTTCTGCAGCGCGTCGATCAGCGCCGCCTCTTCCACCACTTCGCCGCGGGCAATGTTGATCAGATGCGCATGGGGCTGCATTGCGCCCAAAACCTCGGCGTTGATCAGGTGACGGGTCTCAGGCCCGCCCGGCACCGCCACCACCAGGAAATCCACCTGCCCCGCCATTGCCATCAGGCTCTCAGCCCGGTCCGCCGGAAAATCAAGATCCTTGGGTGAACGCGCCACATAAGACACATCCATGCCAAAGCCATAGTGGCAGCGCCGCGCAATCGCCTGGCCGATCCGGCCCATGCCGGCGATGCCAACCCGCTTGCCGGTGGCGTGCAGCCCCAGCATCTGGGTCGGGTGCCAGCCTTCCCACGCGCCCTTGCGCAGCATCCGCTCGCCTTCCGAGGCGCGGCGCGCCGACATCAGGATCAGCGTCATGGCGATATCGGCGGTGGCATCGGTCACCGCACCCGGCGTGTTGGTCACCTCGACACCAGCGGCCCGCGCGGCCTCCACGTCGATATGGTTGTAGCCGACCCCGAAGTTGGCCAGCAGCTTGCAACGGGGCGTGCCCGCCTTGGCAAAAATCTCTGCCGTGAACTTGTCGCCCAGCGTCGGCACCACGATGTCGAACTCCTTGAGCGCGCGCAGCATCTCCGCCTCGCTCATCACCGCGTTGGTTTCACGGATCTCCAGACCGGCAAAGGCCTCCCGCGCCCGTGCCGTGACCGCGGCCGTCATCGGCCGCGCAATCCAGATTTTCATCTCAATGCATCCTCCCGCCCAGCGGGACCTTTCCGTCGGGACCCGCCAGGTAAATTTCTCCATCCTCATCCGGCAGGCCCAGAACCAGGATCTCTGACATGAACCTGCCGATCTGCCGCGGCGGGAAGTTTACGACGGCCAGAACCTGCTTGCCCACCAGCGTTTCCGGCATGTAATGCGCCGTAATCTGCGCTGAGCTCTTTTTTACGCCGATTTCGCCCCCGAAATCGACCCACAGCTTGATTGCCGGCTTGCGGGCCTCGGGAAACGGCTCCGCACGGACCACCTCGCCGACGCGGATGTCGACCTTCATGAAGTCATCGAAGTTGATTTCAGCCACGCGACAGCTCCCTGGACCGCTCCGTTGCCGCCGCAACCGCGCGCTTCAGCAAGGCCGGGAAGCCGTTCTGCTCATCCATCAGCACCTCCAGCGCGGCCTGCGTGGTGCCATTTGGGCTGGTCACGTTGATGCGCAGCTGGCCGGGGCTGTCCTCTGCCGCCTCCGCCAGCGCGCCGGCGCCTGCGACGGTGGCCTTGGCCAGCTGCATGGCCAGCTCCGCTGGCAGGCCCTGCGCCTCGCCGGCCGCGGCCAGCGTCTCGATCAGGTGGAACACATATGCGGGGCCAGAGCCGCTGACGCCGGTCACCGCGTCCATCTGGCCCTCGTTCTCCAGCCGCACGGTCTGCCCGACGGCTTGCAGCAGCCCCTCGGCCCGCTCCAGATCCTTGGGCGCGGCATGGGCGTTTCCGATAATCGCGGTGATCCCGCGGCCCACCGCCGCCGGCGTGTTGGGCATCGCCCGCACGATCGGCGTCTGCGCCCCCAGAATGT
Organism: Leisingera sp. UBA4491; assembly: GCF_002388965.1. Classification (NCBI taxonomy): domain Bacteria; kingdom Pseudomonadati; phylum Pseudomonadota; class Alphaproteobacteria; order Rhodobacterales; family Roseobacteraceae; genus Leisingera; species Leisingera sp. UBA4491. The sequence continues at coordinate 22,891 of NZ_DGNN01000005.1, forward strand.
CCTGATACGTCGCAATCGAGGTTCCCGCCGCCACCGAAATGAACAGCGTCTGACCGTTGCCGTAGCTTTGCAGCACCGGCAGCGCCTCGCCCATCATCTGCGGCTTCACCGCGATCAGCACGATGCCCGGCGCCTTGGGCAGCTCGGCATTCAGGCGGACGCCGGTTCCCTTGAGCCAGTCCGAGGGGTTGGGATCAATCACCCAGACCGAGGCAGCGGGCAATCCGCCCTCCAGCCATCCGGCCAGCATCGCCGATCCCATCTTGCCGCAGCCCAGCAGCACCAGACCGCGCGCAGCGATTTCCTGCATATCCATCGTAAGCCCCTCCCCTAAATCTCAGGTTCAGGGAAAGGTTTACGCCCGCCCGTAAGCCTCTGCAATGGCGACCTGCATCGCCTCCTGCGGGCTGCGCTTGCCCCAGACTGCCAGCTGGATCGCCGGATAGTAGCGCTCCGCATTGGCCACCGCGGCATTCAGCATCGCGTCGATCTGCTGCGGGCTGGCCATCTGGCCGCCGGACAGCATCAGGCCATAGCGGAACAGCATCAGCTTGTGATCGGCCCAATAGGTGAAGGAGCCTTCCCAGCACTGGTCGTTCATCTGGTTGATCAGCTCATAGAGCCGCGGCAGTTCGGCCTCCGGCGGCTCCATCTCAAAGCTGCACACCAGCCGCAGGCATTCCTCATAGCCCGACCAGGCCAGCGTCAGCGAATAGGTGCGCCACTGCCCTTCCACCGACATCGCGATCTGATCGTCCCCGACCCGGTCAAAGTCCCAGTCGTGGTGCGACGCCAGGGTCTCGACGATGTCGATGGGATGGATGTCTTCTTCCAGGTGAAGCTCGGATAGTGCCATGATGCCACCTCTCTTTTTGCCTAGCACATCAGGGCACATAGGCACCCTATAGCTAGGTTTTTGTGCTATGGGCCGGGGAGGCATCCCCGCTCCCATACTAGATATGGTGGAGCTGAAAAGGTGATCTGGCAACCCTTTATTTAGGGGATAACTGCAATAACTTGTGGATGAACAATCCACAGCCCCCTAAATGCCGGCTGCGCGACTATGTAACGGGTGGCTGCAAAGGTAAAGCCCGGACAGCCGTCCGGGCCCTGTATTTTGTGCCCAGTTTTGCACCTTGCGAATTGTCGGTTCAGGGTCGGCGCGACACCTGCGGATCCATCGCGTCAAAGGAGACCGGCCAGAATTCCGACAGGAACCCGGCGGCCTCCTGCTCAGAGGCCTCCGAGCGGTTGCCCGCGCGGTCATAGGCCCGGCCAAGCGTATAGCGCAGCGCGGTCCCGTCCCCGTCCGGCGTCAGGTGGTAGGTCTCGGGCAGCTCAACGCCCTCCCGTGCCGGGTCCTTGATCCGGGTTGAGAAATAGTCGAAGGGCTGCCAGTCCGTGATCCTGTAGACAAACTCCGCCAGCGAATGGGCACAGTGGTAGACCGATCCCGGCCCCAGGCGGCCCTGCGGGTTATCCATGTCAATGGCGCTGACGCTGTCCATCCACCGCAGCTTGAACTCCGGCGCGGTCAGTGCTTCCCAGACCAGTTGCGGCGCTGCGTCGAACCGGCGCCGGTAGGTCCAGACCGCATCGGCCTCCTCTAGGAAATCCCGCTCCTGCCCGGCGCGGAAGTGCTCCCAGGCACGGGCCAAGTCATAGACCTGCATGGAGACATCGCCGAAATGCTCGATCGCCTGGGAATAAGGCGCCATCGCCGCCTGCAGCTGCATTGCCTGCACCGCCGCATCGCTGAACAGCGCATAGCTGCGCACGCCGGTTTCCGCCGCGGCCGCCGTCTTTGTCATCCGGTGGACCAGGATCACATCGGCGCCGGACAGGTCCCTGACAGGCCCCACCTGCATTTCCTCAAAGGTGCCGTAATGGACAATCACCTTCAGATCCAGCCCGCCCGCATTGGCGCAGGCGCGGCAGGGGCATGTGGTATTGGCCACGATATCCTGCCGCCGGGCGGCAAAGGCGTTATAGAGGTTCTCGCAAAACGTCAGCAGCAGATCGCCGGAGACCAGCTCGGCCCGGGTCGAATAGGCCAGCACCGCGTCGCCCTCCAGCTTCCAGAAGTGCAGCGGCTCGCCGACCTGCTCCGCCACCGCCTGCAGCAGCGACTGCAGGATCGGGTTGGCGTGGTCCAGCTCCGAGGACGTCAGAAACTGCGTGTACCCGGAAATATCCGCAATCAGCAGATAGCCGCTTTGTGCCGTCATCGTACCTGTCCCCCGCCAAACACACCCGCGCGCCGCACGGCGGCGCGGGTTCAGTATAGCAGAACACACCGCAGTTTGCGCATGAATGCCCCCGCGCGCCAAAGCGCGCGGAACAGGCCGGCCGAAGGCTCAGCGGAAGGCGGGCCCGTGCGCCCAGACGGTCAGCGACCGGCGCGTGCCGCGGGTGACCGGCGTCACCTGATGCAGCAGAAAGCTCGGAAACACCGTGGCGCTGCCCAGCACCCGGCTGGCGGTGACCACATGGGCGCCCGGCATGATCTCCAGATCGCCGCCGTCATAGGATCCCGGCTTGCTCAGCTGCACCACCAGCGTCAGCTTGCGCTTGCCCGCCACCGGCCCGTCGCCGATGTCGGAATGCCAGGTGAAATGGCCGTTGTCCCGGTCCTTGTAGCTGGCAGCCTGCGGGCTTTCGGCAAACTCGCGCAGGTCAAAGTTGAACTGCTCCCGGTTGGCCCGCCGCACCAGGGTGATCAGCCGTTCCATCACCCAGCCGGTGCCCGGCACATCGTCCAGCCACACCACGCTGGCCCGGCGCAGGTTGTGATCGCGGGTCTGGCCCACCAGCCGCGCCTCGCTGTCCGGCTCCGCCTCCACCTTCCGCAAAATCTCCGCGCACTCCTGCGTGCTGAACGCACTGGGCACCGAATAGACCGCAACCATGCCACACTCCTTTTCAAGCAGCACAGGCAGCATGTACCGGACCGCACCGCCGGCGCTGGACGGTTTTCGACCCGGCGGGCGGAAAGCGACGCGAAAATTTGCACGCCAGCCATGCACAGAACGCAAAGCAAAGCCCGCCGCAGCAGCCGCTGCGGCGGGCCTGTCATCATCGCGGCGCCTGCGCCCGCGGGCCGCCGGCCCGCGCCGGAAAGGCTCAGGCCTTTCCTTTTGCCTCCAGCGCGTCCAGCCGCGCCTTCAGCGCCTCGTTTTCCTCGCGCGCCTTCTGGGCCATTGCGCGCACCGCGTCGAATTCCTCGCGGGTGACAAAGTCACGGTCGGCCAGCCAGCGGTCGATCATGCTTTTCATCGCGGTCTCGGCTTCGTCCTTGGCGCCCTGGGCCACGCCCATCGCATTGGTCATCAGCTGCGAAATATCGTCCAGGATCTTGTTGCGGGTCTGCATGTTCTTCTCCGTCTCAAGGTTGTCCCCTATATGGGCAAGCAAAGCCGCGGCGGCAAGCCGTTGACTTCCCATAACCCGCAAAGGCATTCAGTCGCACATGCAGGCCTTGATCCAATTCCCCGACCTTTCGCCCGAGATTTTCTCAATCGCCATCGGCAGCTTCGAATTTGCCCTGCGCTGGTACGCGCTGGCCTATATCGCCGGCATCGTCATTGCCTGGCGCCTGGCGGTGGCCGCGCTGCGCCGCCCCGGCTTATGGCCCGCCAGCCAGCCGCCGATGCGCCCCGAGCAGGTCGAGGACCTGCTGACCTGGATCATCCTCGGCGTGATCCTGGGCGGGCGCCTGGGGTTTGTGCTGTTCTACCAGCCGGCCTATTACCTGGCGAACCCCGCCGAGATCCTGAAGATCTGGCAGGGCGGCATGGCCTTTCACGGCGGGCTGATCGGCGTGGTGGTGGCCACCCTGATCTTTGCCGCGCGCCACAATATCCCGAAACTGCAGATCTCCGATCTGGTCGCGCACACGGTGCCGCCGGGGCTGCTCCTGGGGCGGCTGGCCAACTTCGTCAACGCCGAGCTGTGGGGCCGCCCGACGGAGCTGCCCTGGGGTGTCGCCTTTCCCGGCCCCGCCGCACAGGACTGCGGCCAGGCGCTGGGAGAGCTCTGCGCCCGCCATCCCTCGCAGCTCTATGAGGCGCTGATGGAGGGGCTGATCCTTGGCGCGGTGCTGCTGTACCTCGCCTGGCGGCGGGGGGCCTTCCACACCCCGGGCCGCCTCTTGGGGGTGTTCCTGGCGGGCTATGGCCTCGCCCGCTTCCTGGTCGAATTCGTCCGCCAGCCGGATGCCCAGTTCGTCACCCCCGGCAACCCGCTGGGGCTGGCCTGGCACATCGACGGCATCGGGCTGACACAGGGACAGGCGCTGTCGCTGCCGATGATCGCGATCGGCCTCTACTTCCTGATCCGCGCCCGCCACGCCGCCCGGAGCCCGGCATGAGCCTGATGGATCACCTTGCTGCCCGCATCCTGGCGGATGGCCCGATGTCCGTCGCGGAGTACATGGCCGACTGCCTGCTGCACCCGCAGTACGGCTATTACACCACCCGCGACCCGCTGGGCGCGCAGGGCGATTTCACCACCGCGCCGGAAATCAGCCAGATGTTCGGCGAGCTGCTGGGCCTCGCCCTGGCGCAGGCCTGGCTGGATCAGGGATCGCCGGCACCTTTCACCCTGGCAGAACTTGGCCCGGGACGCGGCACCCTGATGGCCGACCTCCTGCGCGCCACCCGCGCCGTGCCCGGCTTCCACGCCGCGATGCAGATCCATCTGGTCGAGGCGTCCCCCGCCCTGCGCAGCGTGCAGGCCAAAACGCTGGAGAGCTACGCGCCTGAATGGCTGGACACGGCGAACGCCCTGCCCGACCAGCCGCTGTTCCTGGTGGCAAATGAGTTCTTCGACGCCCTGCCCGTCCGCCAGTTCCTGCGCGCAGGGGATGGCTGGAGCGAAAGGCGCATCGGCCTCAAGGACGGCGCGCTTTGCTTCGGCCTGACCCCGGCGGCGGCGCAGCCCGCGCTGGCGCACAGGCTGGCAGACACCCGCGACGGCGATCTGGTTGAGCTGTGCGAGCCCGCCGCCCCCGTTACCCAGTGCATCGCCGCCCGAATCGCTGCCCATGGCGGCGCCGCGCTGATCGTGGATTACGGCGACTGGCGGGCGCTGGGGGACACTTTGCAGGCCCTGCGGGCGCATGAACCCGCCGATCCGCTGCAAACGCCGGGAGAGGCCGATCTGACGGCCCATGTGGATTTCGAGGCGCTGGCAATGGCCGCAAAAACCGCAGGTTGCGCCTTCACCCGCCTTACGCCCCAAGGGGTATTCCTCGAACGGCTCGGCATCACCGACCGCGCCCGCGCCCTGGCAGCGCCGCTGCAGGGCGACGGTCTGGAAACCCTGATCGCCGCACATCGGCGGTTGACGCACCCGGAGGAAATGGGAAACCTGTTCAAAGTCCTCGGCCTCTACCCCTCACAGGCCGCCCCACCGCCGGGATTGAACATATGACGCTTGAAATTCTGACGTCCGATCTGCTTGGCCCGGTGCGGCACGGGTTTTTCACCCGCAGGGGCGGTGCGTCCTCGGGCATCTACCACGGCCTGAACTGCGGCCTCGGCTCCACCGACCAGCGCGAGGCGGTGCGGATCAACCGCACCCGGGTGGCCGCCGCGATGGAGGTGCCGCCGGAGAATTTGAGCGCGGTGCACCAGGTCCACAGCGCCGATGTCGCCGTCATCACCGAACCTTCGCAGGACCGCCCGCAGGCCGATGCGATGGTCACCAACGTGCCGGGGCTGGCGCTGTCGATCCTGACCGCCGACTGCCAGCCGGTGCTGTTTTCCGACCCCGAAGCGGGCGTCATCGGCGCCGCTCATGCGGGCTGGCGCGGCACCCTGGACGGGGTGCTGGAAGCCACCCTGGAAGCCATGGAGGGCCTTGGCGCGCGGCGCGAAAACACCGCTGCTGTGATCGGCCCGACGATCTCTCAGCGCGCCTATGAAGTGGGGCCGGAGTTCTTTGAGGACTTCATGATGCAGGACGAGCGCTACGCCCGCTTCTTTGCCAGCGGCGAGGGCGGCCGCTACCTGTTCGACCTGCCGGGCCTCGGCCTGCACAAACTGCGCGAGGCCGGCGCCGGCGCCGCGGAATGGACCCGCCACTGCACCTATTCGGATCCGGAGAAATTCTTCTCCTACCGGCGGGCGACCCACGCGAAAGAGGCCGACTACGGCCGCCTGATCTCCTGCATCCGGCTTTAACAGCGCGTTAACCCTGCAGATTGCGGCGGATTTTCTGAAATTTTGCCGCATTTGCCGCCGCCCGCTGCGCCACCCTCCCCTGCCCGGCGGAATTTTCTGAACGAATTCAGCTGCCTGCCCCGTATACCCGCCCCGCCCTCCTGTCCCTGGCGCGGGCCCGGCGGCGGCAAAATTGCCCCGCGCAGGCCTTAATTGCGGCGCAATGATTACCCATAAAGAGATCACAAAAATAACCAGCTGCCGTCCCGCAGAGGGCCGGTGCTGCCGGGCGAAGGACAGACAGACCATGAAAATGAACAAGCGTTTCATTGCTTCCATCATCCGCGCCGCCAAGAGCGGGACCGCGGACCTGCCCTGGGCCGCCGCACGCCAGCCTGACCGCCAGGCGTCCAAGCGGAAACTGGTTTAACGCCGGGG
>NZ_DGNN01000005.1:29523-146268 GCF_002388965.1 Leisingera sp. UBA4491
CGCCGGGGCACCCAGCCCGCCGGGCAAACCCCGGGACAGGCGTGATGCGCCCTCCGCCGAATCGCCCCGTCTCCGCCCCGCCCGGCCGTTAACCAGTTCACTTCAGATTTTTTGACAATTCGAATTGAATCCCTCCACACTCAGTCACACATATCGTTCAAGCGCGTCTGTGTTGCCGGTGGGGGCCGATGCAAACGGGCAGTTTGAAAGGAAAGGTCCGGTTATGACCATCCCCTACTCGCTGCAGCGGGCTGCAGCCAATGCCGTCGAAGCCACCTCTATCCTGCAGGACCCGGCGGTTCTGCGCGCCGCCAACAAGCCGCAATTGCGCCGCTACGAGGTCAGCAGCCTGCTGCCCGGCGGCGCCATCTCGGAAACCCGCCACATCGCCCCGGCGCTGCCGCTGTTCGAGGACGCCTTCTGCGCGTTCTCCCGCGGCTCGCTGGTGGAAACCGCCAGCGGCCCGGTCGCGGTCGAGGATCTGCTGCCCGGCGATGAAATCCTGACCAGCGGCGGCGGCAGCCAGCCGCTGGTGTGGATCGGCCGTACCAGCCTGCTGCCGGCCCGGCCCGGCAGCCGCGGCCGCAGCCACCGGCTCACCAGCTTCATGGCCGACAGCCTGGGCCTGCAAAAACCGTCCGCCAGCCTGGTGGCCGGCCCTGCCGCCCGGCTGCTGCGCACGCCGCCGCACCTGCAGGGCAGCGGCAAAGGCCCGCTGCTGACTCCCGCGGCCGCGTTTCAGGACGGGATGAGCATCTTTGAAACCGCGCCGCCGACGCCGGTGGACATGTACCACCTGTGCCTGCCGCGCCATGCGGTGATCAATGCCGGCGGGCTGGAGTTTGAAACCTATCACCCCGGCCCGGACGCGCTGAAGCTCGCCAGCTATGCCATCAAGACGCTGTTTTTGAACATGTTCTCCCACGCCGACAGCGTCAGGGACTTTGGCCCGCTGGCCTATCCCCGCGCCGACGGCCAGGGCGGCAGCGCCGGCGGCCCGCTGCTGTGATCTCCCTGCCGGCGGCCTGTCCGCCGCCGGCACAGGGGCTGCGGGTCAGTTCATGCCGCGCACATAGCGCACCAGCTGGCTGGCATTGAACTGCTCTTCGTCAATGATGCTTTTCATCAGGTCGCCGATCGAGACGATCCCCGCCAGCTCGCCGTCCTTCAGCACCGGCAGATGGCGGACATGCTTTTCCACCATCACCGCCATGCAGGCCTCGGCGCTCTGCCCCGGCTCGACGCCATAGAAATCCGTCGCCATCACATCGGCAAGCGGCGTCGTCGGAGAGGTCTTGCCCGCCAGAAACACCTTGCGGGTATAGTGCCGCTCGGTGAAAATCCCGGCCAGCTTGCCGCCGGACATCACCAGCACGGAGCCCACGTCCTCCTCCGCCATCAGCTTCAAGGCGTCGACCACCATGGCCTCCGTCGGAAGCGTGTGCAGGGTGCCGCCCTTCGCATCGAGAATTTGCTGAACAGTTGCCATCGTTACACCTCCAGTCGGCGGAACAACGACCGGGTCAAACCGATCAACCGGCATGCCCCGCCTTACCAGCATCCGGGGTTTCCCCCTCGCGTCAATGACTTGGATCAAGTGGCCCCGGCACCGCCCCGCAAAAGGGCCGCCGCCGGCACGCGCCGGGCGGCTCCGGCTCAGGCCTCGCGGGCCAGCCGCTCCTCCAGCACCTCAAACGGCACGCCCGGCTCATCCTTGGCGCCGCGGATCACCAGCGAGGTCTTGACGCTGGCCACATTCGGCGTGGTCAGCAGCTCGCCGGTCAGGAAGCTTTGAAAGGTGCTCAGATCCGGCGACACGCATTTCAGGATGAAATCCACCTCGCCGTTCAGCATGTGGCACTCGCGCACCAGGGGCCAGCTGCGGCACTTCTCTTCAAAGGCGCTCAGCTCCACTTCGGCCTGGCTCTCCAGCCCGACCATGGCAAAGACCTGCACCTCGAAGCCTAGCTCGCGGGCGTTCACATCTGCATGATAGCCGTGAATCAGCCCGGCCTCCTCCAGCGCCCGCACCCGGCGCAGACAGGGCGGTGCCGAGATGCCGACCCGCTTGGCCAGCTCCACGTTGGTCATCCGCCCATCGGCCTGAAGCTCCGACAAAATCTTGCGATCAATCGGATCTAGACGGGTTGTGACCATGCGGGAAACTCCTGTGAACTTTGCGTTTCTTATAGCACCGCCGCCGGGCTGCGCAATAATGTTTCATCGCCGCGCAATATTCTTTGCACTCCGAAGGTGCAAGCGGCAATCCGGGGCGGCAGCGGCACCAGCGCCAGGCACCCCGGCACGGCTGGGGGGGTTTAAGCCAGCGGGTCCTGCCGCTATATGCATTTCCTGACGGCGGCAAGCCCGCCATGCTGCTTACGTAAGGGACGAACATGAGCGAGACGCGCCACACCAAGGTTCTGATCATCGGCTCCGGGCCTGCCGGCTATACCGCGGGGGTCTATGCCTCCCGCGCCATGCTGGAGCCGATCCTGGTCCAGGGCATCGAGCCCGGCGGCCAGCTGACCACCACCACCGAGGTGGAGAACTGGCCCGGCGACACCGAGGTGCAGGGCCCCGACCTGATGGTGCGGATGCAGGAGCACGCCAAGGCGATGGGCACCGAGATCATCGGCGACATCATCACCTCGCTCGACACCTCCGCCCGCCCGTTTGTTGCCAAGGGCGACAGCGGCACCACCTACACCGCTGACGCTGTGATCCTGGCAACCGGCGCCCGCGCCAAATGGCTGGGCCTGCCGTCCGAGGAGAAATTCAAGGGCTTCGGCGTCTCCGCCTGCGCCACCTGCGACGGCTTCTTCTACCGCGGCCAGGAGATCGTGGTGATCGGCGGCGGCAACACCGCTGTCGAGGAAGCGCTGTTCCTGACCAACTTCGCCTCCAAGGTCACGCTGATCCACCGCCGCGACGAGCTGCGCGCCGAGAAGATCCTGCAGGACCGCCTGATGAAGAACGACAAGATCGAAACCCTGTGGTTCCACACCCTGGAGGAGGTCGTCGGCACCGACAACCCGCTGGGGGTCGAGGGCGTCGTGGTCAAGAACGTGCAGACCGGCGAAGTGAAGGAAATCCCCTGCAAGGGCGTCTTTGTCGCCATCGGCCACGCCCCCGCGAACGAGCTGGTCAAGGACGTGCTGGAGCTGCACAACGGCGGCTACGTCAAGGTGAAGCCCGGCACCACCGAGACCTCTATCCCCGGCATCTATGCCGCCGGCGACCTCACCGACCACAAGTACCGTCAGGCGGTCACCTCGGCCGGCATGGGCTGCATGGCGGCACTCGACGCCGAACGCTTCCTGGCTGAGCAGGAATAACCGGGATGCCGCATGATTTCGCCGCGCAACGGGCCGGAACCGTTGCGGCATTCAACGACATGCAGGCCGAACACGGCCTGCCGGAGGCGGCGGACGTGGATTACTTCTTCGTCCCCGCCCGCGACGGCGCCGACTGGCGCAAGCTGGCCGATGACCTGAGCCGCGAGGGCTACGGCTGCAACTGGGTCAGCGGAAAAGACGCCGAAGGCGGCAGCCCGTATCTGGCCGCCACCCTGCCGGATCAGATCATCTCCGCCACCGGCATCTGGATCGGCGAGGAAGTCGCCACCCGAGCCGCCCTCTCCCACGGCTTTGCCCCCGACGGCTGGGGCCTGGAGGGCTGAGCGCCCGCCACCCCCGGCATTGACCCCAGGCCCCCGTCCCCGCAGTCTGCCCTCAGCGGACCGCAGGACAGGAGGACCGGCGTGGCAAGCGCGCTCTGGCAGGGCAACTGGATCACCCGCACCCGGATCATCACCGGGCTGGTGCTGTTCACCTATGCCTTCTTCCACTTCCTCAACATCGGCCTGGGCTTGCTGTCGCCAGACTGGATGGAGGCGTTTCAGGACGTCCGCCAGCTGATCACCCGCAGCGTCCTGGGCGGTCTCATCCTCTATACCGCGCTGATCCTGCATGCCGGGCTGGCGCTGTGGAGCCTGGCCCGCCGCCGCACCCTGCGGATGCGCCCGGCGGCGGCGCTGCAAATGCTGCTCGGGTTTCTGATCCCGCTGCAGCTGCTCAGCCATCTGGCCTACACCCGCTATTCGCATGAAATCTACGGCGTCAACGACGAGATGGCCTATGTGATCGTGCTGATGTGGGCCTCGCCCGAGGCCTGGCAGCAAAGCGCGCTGCTGCTGGCGGTGTGGATCCACGGCTGCATCGGCCTGCATTACTGGCTGCGGCTGACCCGCTGGTGGCGGCGGCTGATCCCGTGGATGGCCGGGCTGGCGGTGCTGATCCCCGGCTTTGCCCTGGCCGGCTTCCTGACCGAAGGCCGCCGCATCCACGGCCTGTTCGCGGAGGGCAGCCAGCGCCCGGCGCTGATGGAGGACTTCAACTGGCCCAGCCGCGAGGTTTTTGCCGAGCTGCTCCTGACCGACAGCCGCTGGTTCACGGCGTTCCTGCTGCTCTTGGGGCTGGCGGCGGCGGCGCATGTGCTGAACCGGCTGCTGCGGCGGCGCCGCGCGGTGCGCATCCGCTATGCCTTCGGCCCGGAAATCCGCGCCGAGCGCGGCCTCACCCTGCTGCAGATGTCGCAGGCGGGCGGCGTCCAGCACACCTCCCTGTGCGGCGGCAAGGGCCGCTGCACCACCTGCCGGGTGGTGGTGGAGGAAGGCGGCGACACCCTGCCGCCGCCCGCCCCGCCCGAGGCGCGCAGCCTGGCCCGCGTCAAGGCGCCCGCCAATATGCGTCTGGCCTGCCAGATCCGCCCCGAGGCGCCGCTGACCGTCACCCGCATGTTCCGCCCCGACGGCCGCAAGACCCGCGCCCATGCCAGCCAGGGCAGCGAACAGCAGCTGGCGGTGCTGTTCCTCGACATGCGCGGGTTTACCGCCCGCACCGCCGGCCAGCTGCCCTATGACGTGGTGTTCCTGCTGAACCGCTTCTTCGACGCCATCGTCCCCGCCGTCACCAGGGCCGGCGGCACGGTGGACAAATACCTGGGCGACGGCCTGCTGGCGCTGTTCGAGGCCGCCACCCCCGCCCGCTCCGCCGAGGCCGCACTGGACGCCGCCGCCGCCATCGGCACCGCGCTGCAGGACTTCAACGCCCGGCTGGCAGCGGACGGCGAGCCGCAGATCCGCATCGGCATCGGCATTCATCTGGGCCAGCTGGTGCTGGGCGAGATCGGCAGCGCCGGCCACGCCCCGCGCACCATCATCGGCGGCAGCGTCAACACCGCCAGCCGGCTGGAGGCCAAGACCAAGGATCTGGGAATCGAACTGCTGGTGTCCGCCCGGGTGCTGGAGGCGGCGGGCTACCCCCTGCACCGTTTCGCGCTGCAGGAGTTCCAGCTCAGGGGCGTCTCCCGGCCGCTGGCGGCGCTGGCGGTGGAACAGGCCGCCGCGCTGCCGCGGCTGCTGGCCAAAGAACAGGGTTAAGCCCCGCCCGCGGCCCCGCGAACACCCGTTTCCGCCCCGGCGCCGGACCCGGACGATCCCGCCCGCATAACACGCCTTAGGAGAACTTTCTGCCGCGCACCCGGATGCGTTGCAGCACGGCAACGCGGCAGAAAATCGCCAATCCGAGGCAATTCCCCCTTTGATTCCCGGCCAATCCATGCAATGCGTTCACGCGTGAACACACTTTGACCCCCGCCCTGGACCCGCTGCGCCGTGCCTGAGACCCTGACCACATCCACCCCGGACGAGCAAGACCTGCTCTTTCGCCTCCTGCGCCAGCTCGATGCGGCGCCGGATGCCTCGCAGCGGACCACCGCCGCGGCGCTGGGGATTTCGCTGGGCCGGCTCAACACCTTGCTGCGGTCAGCGGCAGAGGGCGGCCTGGTCACCGTCAGCGCCCGCCCCGGCCCCGACAAGCGGCAGCGGTTTGCCTATTCGCTGACCACCCGCGGCGCGGCAGAGAAAGTGCGGCTCACCGATCAATTCCTCGCCCGCAAGCTCGCAGACTACAACGCGCTGCATGCGGAACTCACCGGCTCCGCTAGCGGCCTCCCCCCTCTCAAACACAGGACCAACCCGATGCAAAGCAACCTGGCTCCCATTCCTGAGCTTTATGTCTCCTACGAAAGCGCCCAGAAACTGAAGGTCGAAGCGGCCGATCTGGTCAGCTGGGATCTGACCCCGCGCCAGATCTGCGACCTGGAGCTCTTGATGAACGGCGGCTTCAACCCGCTGAAGGGGTTCCTGTCTCAGGCTGACTATGACGGCGTCATCGAAAACATGCGCCTGGCCGACGGCACCCTGTGGCCGATGCCGATCACCCTGGACGTCTCCGAAGACTTCGCCGCCAAGCTCGAAGCGGGCCAGGACATTGCCCTGCGCGACCAGGAAGGCGTGATCCTCGCCACCATGACCGTGACCGACAACTGGGTGCCGAACAAGGCGCGCGAGGCGGAGAAGGTGTTCGGCGCCGATGACGACGCCCACCCGGCAGTGAACTACCTGCACAACACCGCGGGCAAGGTCTACCTGGGCGGCCCCGTGACCGGCATCCAGCAGCCCGTCCACTATGACTTCCGCGGCCGCCGCGACACCCCGAACGAGCTGCGCGCCTACTTCCGCAAGCTGGGCTGGAACAAGGTTGTTGCCTTCCAGACCCGCAACCCGCTGCACCGCGCCCACCAGGAGCTGACCTTCCGCGCCGCGCGCGAAGCCCAGGCCAACCTGCTGATCCACCCGGTGGTCGGCATGACCAAGCCGGGCGACGTTGACCACTTCACCCGCGTGCGCTGCTACGAGGCGGTGCTGGACAAATACCCGGCCGCCACCACCTCCATGTCGCTCTTGAACCTGGCGATGCGTATGGCAGGCCCGCGCGAGGCGGTCTGGCACGGCCTGATCCGCAAGAACCACGGCTGCACCCATTTCATCGTCGGCCGCGACCACGCAGGCCCCGGCAAGAACTCTGCCGGCGAGGACTTCTACGGCCCCTATGACGCGCAGGAGCTGTTCCGCGAGTTCCAGGGCGAAATGGGCATCGAAATGGTGGACTTCAAGCACATGGTCTATGTGCAGGAGCGCGCCCAGTACGAGCCGAACGACGAGATCGAAGACCGCGACAACGTCACCATCCTGAACATCTCCGGCACCGAACTGCGCCGCCGCCTGGCCGAGGGCCTGGAGATCCCGGAATGGTTCTCCTTCCCGGAAGTGGTGTCCGAGCTGCGCAAGACCAAGCCGCCGCGCTCCAAGCAGGGCTTCACCGTGTTCTTCACCGGCTTCTCCGGCTCCGGCAAATCCACCATCGCCAACGCGCTGATGGTCAAGCTGATGGAAATGGGCGGCCGCCCGGTGACCCTGCTCGATGGCGACATCGTGCGGAAAAACCTCAGCTCCGAGCTGGGCTTCTCGAAAGAGCACCGCGACCTCAACATCCGCCGCATCGGCTATGTGGCGTCTGAGATCACCAAGAACGGCGGCATCGCCATCTGCGCCCCGATCGCGCCCTATGCCACCACCCGCCGCGCCGTGCGCGAGGACGTGGAGCAGTTCGGCGCCTTTGTCGAAGTGCACGTCGCCACCTCGATCGAGGAATGCGAGCGCCGCGACCGCAAGGGTCTGTATAAACTGGCCCGCGAAGGCAAGATCAAGGAGTTCACCGGCATCTCCGACCCCTACGACGTGCCGCAGAACGCCGAGCTGGTGGTCGAGACCGAGAACGTCGACGTCGACAACTGCGCCCACCAGGTGCTCTTGAAGCTGGAAAGCATGGGGCTGATCAAGGCCTGAGCCTGACAGCAGCACAAGACCGCAGAGCGGCCCGCCAATTGGCGGGCCGTTTTCCGATTGGCCGAATGCGGGCAGTGGCAGCCGCCGCACCGCTCCGGCAGCCCCCGCCTCCCCGCCGGCGCTTTGGTCAAAAAGGCAACGGTCGGCCCCTGATGCGCAGGTCCCTGCCCCGGAACGCTTCCCGGATCGGCGGAAAACCGCTAATCATGCCGCAAAAATACAGCATTACAGGCGGATTTCAGGTGCGTGTCGTTTCTCTTTGGATCGGTGAAGAGCTGCCGCTGCTGACGCAGCTGGCGGTCATGTCCTGGCAGCGCCACACCTGCGGCGTCGACCTCTATGTCACTGACCCCGCCTGCCCGCCCCGCGGCGTGCCGCCCGGTGTCAGCCTGAAACCGGCCGGAGAGATCCTGCCGCTGGACACGCTGGAGCGCCTGAAGCCCCTGATCCGCACCCGCTACAGCCCGCGGCAGGAGCGGCTCAGCTATTCCGACATCTTCCGGATCGTGCTTCAGAAACAGGGCCTTGGTGTCTGGCTGGATACCGATGTCATCCTGTTCCAGGACTTCCAGCCGGACCCGGACCGGGCCTGGTTCGCCTTCGACGGCGCGGCGACGGTGGGCTGCTCGGCGCTGTATTTCCCGCCCGATGACCCCTTTGTCTGCGACTTCCTCAAGGTGCTTGACCATCCCGAGCTGTGGCCGGACTGGCTCGGCTTCAAACGGCGGGTGGTCAAACCCGCGCTGCTGCGCGCGCTTGGCCGGAAATTCCGCGCAACCGATCTCGGCATGACCGTCTATGGCAACGAGGCGATGGTGCGCATCCTCAAGCGGCAGAACCGCTTCGGGGAGGCCAAGCCGATGAAATCAATGTATTACCTGCCGGGCGCCAGCTGCGATTTCTATGACCCGGCGCACACCCAGGCGCTGCTTGGCCAGCCCGACATCATCGGCCTGCACGTGCATCAAAAAGGCCCCTCCACCCAGCCGCCCCGCAGCGGCAGCGCGTTTGATGTGACCCTGCGCGCCTACGGTCTGGCCGCCGCGGAACCCGCCTGAGGCCGCCGCCCGCGGTCACAGCGCCGCGGGCAGATCCACCGTGCCGCGCATCAGCACAAACCCCTCGCCCGCAACCCTGACGCCCTCGATCGCCTCCGCAGGGCCAACCCGGGACACCCGCGCCTGGCCGGGGCGGCCCAGCCCGTGTCCCTGTTCTGCCACGAACTCCGCCTTCTGCATCAGCCCGTGGTGCCACAGATAAGACGCCATCGCCCCGGTGGCGGACCCAGTGAACGGGTCCTCCGGCGGGCTGGGCGGCGCCATCAAAAGGCGCGAGAAGGTGTCCCCCGCCGCCGTCGCGCCCTCCAGCGCCACCAGGAACGGCTCCATCATGTCGATGCCATCGGCGCCCAGCGATTTGCCCAAGGCGGCCAGCGCCTCCAGGTCCAGCTGCGCCGCCTCCAGCGCCGCCCGGTCGCGCAGGACAGTGATACAGAACGGCAGCCCGGTTGAGACTTTCTGCGGCCGCCCTGCGATGGCCTCCACCGGCAAGCTCACCGCCGCCGCCACCAGTGCCGGATCGGCAAAGGGGCCGAACTGCGGCGCCACCTGCGTCATTTCGATCAGGTCCCCGTCCAGCCGCACCGGCACGATCCCCGCCCCGGTTTCCAGCGTGATGCTATCGCCCTCGATCAGCCCGCGGTCCCGCATCGCCGCCACCGTGGCGATGGTCGGATGGCCGGCAAAGGGGATCTCGCGGCTGGCCAGGAAATAGCGCACCTTCACATCCGCCGCCTCAGACGGGCCGGTGAATGTGCATTCCACCAGCGAGGTCTCCCGCACGTAGGCGGTGCAGACCGCCTCCGGCAGAGGCGCGCCGCCATGCACCACCGCACAGCCGTTGCCCCCGAATGCCCGGCCTGAGAACGCATCCACCCAGTCGAAATCATAGCGCGCCATCTGCATCTCCCGGCTTTAAGGCAACAAAAAAGGCGGGCTGCGGCCCGCCTTTCGCATCATCAAAGCCCGCCGCGGGATGTCAATCCGCCGGCCCTGCACCTTTCCGTGTGCTGGCCCTAGTGGACCGGCACCGGCGTCATGTCGTTCTGGCGCGCCAGCACAAAGGCCAGGCTGCGGTCGGCCACCAGCGCCAGCTGGCCGCCCTCGGCGTCGTGCACCGCATAAAGCTGTTCACGCCCGCCCGCGCTGGCCTGCACCTCTTTGGGAAGATCTGCCACCGCAACCGCCTTCACATAGACGGTCCGGCTGCCGGCATCCTTGAAGTCAAACGGTGTATGCATTGCTCTTACCCCTTCTTGATGTTGATCGTCTGAACCACGGTTTCGGGCCGCGACCGGGTCAGGTCCACATGCAGCAGCCCGTTTTCCATCACCGCCTCGCCCACTTCGACGCCATCGGCCAGCACGAACATGCGCTGAAACTGGCGCGCCGCGATGCCGCGGTGCAGAAACACCCGCCCTTCGCTGTCGTCGCGCTGGCGGCCGCGGATCACCAGCTGGCGGTCCTCGACGGTGATCGCCAGATCCTCCTCGGCGAAACCGGCCACGGCCAGGGTGATGCGGTAGGAAAAGTCAGAGGTCTGTTCGATATTATATGGAGGATAGCCTTCGTTGCCCGATTTGGCCGAGCGTTCCAGGAGGCGTTCCAGCTGCTCGAACCCCAGCATATGCGGGTAAGAGCCCAAGGTAAGTTTCGACACGTTGTTCGTCCTTTTTGCCAAAGCGACGGATGCTTGCGGCCCCGGTCACGGCAGCCGCTTCCAGAAGAATATGGGAAGTTCCTGCTGGATTCACAAGAGCATGTGCTCATAGGTCTAGCGGAAAAGCGGTTAAGGAAGTATCTTCAGCCTCACTTCATTCATCAGCTTTACTGAGTCGCCCATGAACGCACCCACAGATGTGTCGATGAAGACGGATGAGGTCCTCAGGGTTGAGCTGGAGGTTTTCCGCAGACAGCACCGCGATCTGGACGAAGCGATCTCCGCGCTGGAAGAGCGCGGCACCGCCGACCAGCTGACCATCCGCCGTCTGAAGAAGCAAAAGCTTATCCTCAAGGACAAGATCGCCTTGATCGAAGACCGGCTGACCCCGGACATTATCGCCTGACGCCGCGCCGGCAGGACCGGCAGCGCATCAGCGCCTGTTGCCCGGCGCCAAAGCCGCCCGGGCCCCGGCTGCAGAACGCAGCGCTTTTTTTCAGAACCCAAGCCCTCCCGCCCCCTGGCGGTGCAGCGCAGCTGCCCAGCCAGGCGTTGGGCGCGGCAGCGCGCCTGCCGGCGCGCTGCGCTCCCGCAGGGCCGCCGCCCGCTCGTCCTGCCCGCCTGGCCCGCCTGCCTGGCCCGCCTGCCTGGCCCGCCTGCCTGGCCCGATTACCGGCTGCGGCGGATGGTCAAACCGGCCGGAACCGGTTAGGAGCAGCGCGATTGTTTCCGGCGGCCGTGCAAAGCGGCCTCCGGACGCAAGCCTCTGAACAACAAGACGAGTTAATCCATGACCGCTGCGAGGGAACAGATCCCGGCGTCCGATCTGCAGGACGCCGATTACAACTTCACACCAAGGCAGGCGCTGGCCGGGGCGCAGATGCTGTTTGTCGCCTTCGGCGCGCTGGTGCTGGTGCCGCTGCTCACCGGGCTGGACCCCAGCGTGGCACTGTTCACCGCCGGGCTTGGCACCCTGATCTTCCAGGTCGTCACCCGCGGCCAGGTGCCGGTGTTCCTGGCATCGTCCTTCGCCTTCATCGCGCCGGTGATCTACGGCGTGCAGACCTGGGGCATGGCCGCCACCACCGGCGGGCTGGCGGCGGCGGGCCTGCTGTATGTGGCGCTCAGCTTTGCCATCCGCGCCTTTGGCACCGGTTTTCTGCACCGGCTGCTGCCGCCCGTCGTGGTCGGCCCCGTCATCATGGTGATCGGCCTGTCGCTGGCGCCGGTTGCGGTCAATATGGCCACCGGCCTGGCAGGCGACACCCAGGTGATGCCGCGCAGCACCGCGCTCTTGCTGGCCGGTATCTCGCTGGGCACCACCATGCTGACCGCCATCCTCGCCCGCGGCATCATGCGCATCGTGCCGATCCTGGCCGGCGTCGCCGCAGGCTGCAGTGCCGCGCTGATCCTGGGCGCCGTCACCGGCGACCCGCTGATCAGCACCGCCGCCATCGCCGCCGCCCCCTGGTTCAAGGTCCCGGCCTTCGTCGCGCCCGAGTTCAACCTGGCCGCCATCCTGTTCATCCTGCCGGTCGCCATCGCGCCCGCGATCGAACACTTCGGCGACATCCTGGCGATCTCCAACGTGACCAAGCGCGACTATATGGAGAAGCCCGGCATCCAGAACACCATGCTGGGCGACGGCCTTGCCACCGCCGCCGCGGGCCTGCTGGGCGGGCCGCCCAACACCACCTATTCCGAGGTGACCGGCGCCGTGACCCTGACCCGTGCCTTCAACCCGGCGATCATGACCTGGGCGGCGATCTTCGCGATTGCGCTGTCCTTCGTTGGCAAGCTGTCCGGTGCGCTGGCGGCGATTCCGATGCCGGTGATGGGCGGCATCATGATCCTGCTCTTTGGCATGGTCACCGTGGTCGGCCTGTCAGTTCTGGCCAAACTGGGCGAGGCGCTGTCGGAGGCGCGCAATATGGTGATCATCTCCACCGTGCTGATCATCGGCCTGGGCGGGTTGACCCTGGAATTCGGCGAAGGCTTCACCCTCGCAGGCATCGGCCTGTCCGGCGTGGCCGGCCTCGCGCTGAACCTGATCCTGCCGAAACAGCGGTAATCCCGCAACGCTGAGGAGCCGCCGCAAAGGCGGCTCCCCTCACCGCTCCTCCGGCGCCAGGTGCCGGATGCGCTCCACATGCGCGGCAATGTCCTCGCGGCTGAACTTCGAATGCACCCGCTTCTCTGACGCCGGATGGTTCCCCAGCCCCAGCTTCAGCTCCTCCCGCCAGGCGCGTTTCGGCCGGATGGGCCGCGGCGCAAAGCCGCCGCCGCAGGTGGGGCAGACATTGTGCAGAACCGCCTCAGCACAATCCGCGCAATAGGTGCATTCATAGCTGCAGATCCGCGCTTCCGCCGCATCCGGCGGCAGATCCTTGCCGCACAGCTCGCAATTAGGGCGCAGCTCCAGCATCCTATCCTCCCTGATCCTGCCCCCACCCTGCCCCGGTTACTGCCCCCTTGCAATCCTCTGTTCAAGCCACCCGCGCCGCGCAACGCGCGGCGCCACGCCCAACCGCAAGGCGGTGCAGCTTGCCTGCGTCCCGCGCGGGCGGGAGCCTGCCGCCCTGCGGCATAGCGGCCAGCGGCGCAAAACAGGGCAAATCCCCCTGCTTTCCCGGCCAAGCCGGATTGCGCAAAACCCAACATTCCCTATAGTGCGCGCTCCACAAGCCGCGACAGGAGCCACCAGCCATGGGTGACATCAAAGTGGGCATCATCATGGGCAGCCAATCCGACTGGCCCACCATGAAGGAAGCCGCGAATATCCTCGATGAACTGGGCGTTGCCTATGAGGCCAAGATCGTCTCCGCCCACCGCACCCCGGACCGGCTGTGGAGCTACGGCAAATCCGCGGCGGACCGCGGCTTGCAGGTGATCATCGCAGGTGCGGGCGGCGCCGCCCATCTGCCCGGCATGGTCGCCTCCAAGACCCGCGTGCCGGTGGTCGGCGTGCCGGTCCAGACCCGCGCCCTTTCCGGCGTCGACTCGCTCTATTCCATCGTCCAGATGCCCAAGGGCTTCCCGGTCGCGACCATGGCAATCGGTGCTGCCGGGGCCGCCAACGCAGGCCTGATGGCCGCGGGCATCCTGGCGCTGCAGGACGCGGACCTCGCCCAGCGCCTGGACGACTGGCGCGCGGCGCTCTCTGCCTCGATCCCCGAGGAGCCGTCCGATGACTGACGTGCTTGCACAGGCACTGCAGCCGGGCGCCACAATCGGCATCCTCGGCGGCGGCCAGCTGGGCCGGATGCTCTCGGTCGCGGCCTCCCGCCTCGGCTTCAAGACCCATATCTTTGAACCGGGCGCCAACCCGCCCGCAGGCCATGTCGCCGACCGCGTGACCACCGCAGGCTACGAGGACGCAGAGGCGCTGGCCGCCTTCGCCGCGTCCGTCGACGTGATCACCTATGAGTTCGAGAACATCCCGACCTCCGCGCTGGACCTCCTGGAATCGCAAAAGCCGATCCGCCCGGGCCGTGAGGCGCTGCGGATCAGCCAGGACCGGCTGACCGAAAAGAGCTTCCTGCAGGATCTGGGCCTCAAAACCGCGCCCTTCGCGGACATCACCGATCAGGCCAGCCTCGACGCCGCTTTGGCGCAGACCGGCACGCCCTCGATCCTGAAAACCCGCCGCTTCGGCTATGACGGCAAGGGCCAGGCCCGCATCAAATCGCCTGAAGACGCAAACGAAGCGCTCGCTTCCATGGCCGGCGCGCCCTCGATCCTCGAAGGGTTCGTGACCTTCACCCACGAGGTTTCGGTCATCGCCGCCCGCGGCGTGAGCGGCGAGATCGCCTGTTTTGACCCCGGCGAAAACGTCCACCGCGACGGCATCCTGCACACCACCACCGTGCCCGCAAAGCTCAGCACATCCCAGCGCATGGACGCGGTGCTGATGGCCGGCAAGATCCTGAACGCGCTGGACTATGTCGGCGTCCTCGGCGTCGAACTCTTCGTCACGCCCCAAGGCCTGATCGTCAACGAGATCGCCCCCCGCGTCCACAACTCCGGCCACTGGACCCAGAACGGCTGCACCGTCGACCAGTTCGAACAGCACATCCGCGCGGTTGCGGGATGGCCGCTCGGCGATGGCCAGCGCCACTCGGACGTGGTGATGGAAAACCTGATCGGCGATGACGTGGAGCGCTTGCCCGAACTGGCAAAAGAAGCCGATTGCGCCCTCCACCTCTATGGCAAGGCGGAGGCCAAGCCGGGCCGCAAGATGGGCCATGTGAACCGGGTGGTTAGGGCGCAGGGGTAAGGCCTCGCGTCAGGAAATTCAGCGCATTGAAGCGGAAAGCGGCCTCAGATGAGGCCGTTTTTTACAATCTCCGCATTCATCCAATGCACCTCTGTCTGCACATGATCCGCGCGGACGTACTTGGCCAGCAGCGTCTGCATTTCCGCCTCGGCAAATTCTCTGGCAGTGCGGATCACGAAACCTTCCTGTGCCGCCAAATCCAGCGCGGAAATGGTCGCTTGTAATACAGATTCCGAGGGCGGTCCCCGGTACAGCACCGGAACGCTGACAATCCCCAGCTCACCAAACCGGGCCAGCGTTTCCTCCCAAGGCTGGATCACGCCATCCACGATCCAGGCGAATCCCAGAAAATAGCTGGGCAGCGCAGGGTAAGCGATGGCATGGCGGGCAAAGAGGTACTCACCGACAATCCGCTCGCCATTCGTCAACGCCGGAGAAATGCCTGCAGCAAAAGCCTTAATCCAGTCGCGGGACGGGTGGTAGCGGGCATCGGGGCTGCGCGGGTGGCAGCCGCCGGGGTAAATAGTGGTGTTTTCACCATCCATTTTTTCGGTAATGACCACCTCTGCCTCTGCCAGAAGCGCAGAGGTATCCTGCAGGATTTTGTCATCACTGGTGGCACCGGGCGATTGCGGCAGATGAAAAGTGCGGCCGTATTTTCGGGTCATGTGATCAACCGTTGCATAAAAACCTCTTTCGCCGCAGCCTAGCCGCGCCGCACCGCGGCAGCAAGGCGTCCCGGTGAAAGCGGCTCCGCCGGTTTCACGCGCAAAGAGGGCCATCCGGCCTGATGCGCGGCGCTTCCCCCTCAGGCCAGGAACCGGCCCGCCACCTCCCCGGCCATATAGCTGACCCGCCCGCCGGCAATTGTCGCCGCGACCCGCTGGGTGGCCTTGTCCAGCACCAGAATATCGGCGCGCTTGCCGGCCTCCAGCGTGCCGCGATCGTTAAGCCCCAGCAGCTGCGCAGGCCCGTGTGAGACCAGCCGCCAGGCGCCCTCCAGATCCAAGAGGCCGGACCGTTCCAGCATCAGGGCTGCGCGCCGCGGGCTGGGGTAGTGATAGTCGGAGGCCAGCGCATCGCACAGCCCCATGGCGATCAGTTCGACGGCAGAGGCATTGCCCTTGTGCGAGCCGCCGCGCACCACATTGGGGGAGCCGAGGATCACCGGATCGTCCGCGGCGCGCGCCGCTTCTGCGGCCTCAAGTGTCTCGGGAAACTCGGAAATCCGCGCGCCGCGCGCGCGCCAGACGGCGCGGCCCTCTGCGGTCTGGTCGTCATGGCTGCCGAGCCGCACCTCCAGCGCCGCCAGCTCCGCACAGAGCGCATCCAGCCGGCCTGCCACCTCCTCCCGGCGCGCGTGCATGTCTTTCAGCATCTGCCAGTGCACCTCCGGATTGCGCCCCGCCTTCAGCGCCTGCCCGGTCAGCCGCGGCGGCTTCTTGCCCGCCGCCAGCCGGTCGTGCGGCAGGTGGTCGTTGAACACCACATAAGGCACCTGCCAGTCCGCCACCTTGGCGGCCAGCCCGGCGTAATCCTCCAGCATGTGGATCTCAAACCGCAGCTGCGGCAGCAGATCGGTCACGACGGAGTGGCGCACCGCCTTGATGGCCTCAAACACCTGCGCGGCAAACTCCGGGCTGCGCAGGCCGCCCTCCCAGGAATAGAACTGCGCCAGCACCGCAGTGGTGATGCCGTTGGCCGCCAGTTCCGCCTCGGCGGCCACAACGCCCTCGGCCATCTGCTTCATCGCGCCCCGGCGCGGCGCCAGGTGGCGTTCAAACCCGTCGCCATGCACGTCCACAATTCCCGGCAGCACCAGATAGCCCGACAGGTCCACACGGCGTCCGGCGGGCGCATCCGCCACCTGCCCCTCCGCCAGGGCGATCTCGCCGCCGCGCTCCAGCCCGCCGGGGCGCAGCACATCGCCGCTCTGCAAGGTCAGTTCCAACGTCATTCCTCTGCCTCTTCACAGCCGCCATTCAGCTGGCAGGCCTCGGTGATGATCTCTTCCACCGCCGCCAGCCAGCCCAGGCCGGGCTCAAACCGCCCCTCTTCCAGGAAATGCAGCGCCTGCGCCATCACCTGCGGGTTGTTCATCATGTAGGTGTGGGTGACCGGCAGCGTCAGATGCGCCGCCATGCCTGCCACCTTGGTGCTGTCGACCGAGACTTTGCCGTCATCCTCCCCCGGGATCAGCGAGGAGAACAGCGGGTTCAGCGTCTCATTGCCCGCAATCACACCCAGCTCGAAATTCACCGGCGGCAGACGCCTGGGCAGGCTGCCCGTCCCGGTCCCCAGCTGCAGCCCGGCAGGCCCGTTCAGCAGGCCGAACACCTCCCAGTCGCCCAGCTCATCCACCAGCTCGCTGCCCTGGTTGGGCGGCCCCATCATCACCACACGGCCCAGATTGCCGGGGTGATTGCCCTGCAGCCAGTAGCGCAGCAGGATGCCCCCCATCGAGTGGCTGACCACATGGGTGGTCTCCGCGCCGCAGGCGGCAAAGGCCGCTGGCAGGGTCTCCTCCGCCAGCACCTGAATGGCCGCCTCAGTGGAGGCATAGCCCGGCCGCACCACGCTGTAGCCGCGCGACTGCAAAACCTCCTCCATCACCGCAAATGAGGTCTCGGTGCGCGCCAATCCATGCAGCAGGATCACGCAATCGGCCGCCGCGGGCAGCGGCAGCAGCGCCGCAGCGGCGGCAAGGAAGGGTTTTGCAAAATAACGCATGGCGCCCAGATAAGCGCAAGCGGCGGCACAGGGAAGACCCCGCGGTCAGCCGGCGGCCCGTTTGGCCGGCTGCGCCTTGCGCCCCGGCGCCCGCAGCACCACCAGCGCAATGCCGCCCAGCACCGCCGCACTGCCAAACAGCAGCCGCAGGGTCACGGTCTCGCCCAGCAGCACGGCCCCCGCCAGGATCGCAATCACCGGCACGCTCAGCTGCACGGTGGCGGCCACCGCGGGCAGGATCTGCGGCAGCAGCCGGTACCACAGCGCATAGCCCATGCCGGAGGTCACCGCCCCCGACAGCACCGCCAGCCCCGCGCCATAGAGGCTGACCGAGCTGCCGCCCAGCCATAAGGCAATTGGCAGGAACATCGCCGCCGACCACAGGAAATTCACCGCCGTCGCCGCCAGCGGCTGCGCCGCCCCCCGCCCCAGAATGCTGTAGATCCCCCAGCCCAGACCCGCCGCCGCCATCAGCAGCGACGCGCCCAAGGGCGTTGCGCCGGAGCCGTCGGGCCAGACCACATAGGCCAGCCCCAGAAACGCCAGCACCGCGCCCGCCAGCTGGCCCGCGCTGACCGGATTGCCCCGTACCGCCCCCCACAGGAACATCGTGACCTGCACCACCCCGAACAACACCAGCGCGCCAAGGCCTGCGTCGAGCTGCTGATAGGCCAGCGAAAACCCCGCGATATAAAGCGTCAGCGCCGCCCCGCCCCCCAGGCTCGCCCGCAGGCCCTGGCGCACCGCCAGCCCCTGCGCCTGGCACAGCACCACCAGCATCGCCGCACCGGAGGCCAGCCGCAAAAGACCAAAGCTGCCCGCATCCATATGCCCGCCCCCGATCGCCAGCCGGCTGAGGATGGAGTTCGCGGCAAAGGCCGCCATGGTGAGGGAGACAAGAAGAAACAGGCGCATTTTCAAGGGGTAGCGCGCCGGAGCGTGCGGGGCCACTGATATTTTCGTGTCAGCCGCCGATCCCTCAATTGGACATCTGCCGCCGCCCAAGGGCTTTAGCCCTTGAAGACATTTTCCCGATGCCAGCGGAGGTATGATCTGTGAGGTTTGAAAGCCGGGTTCACCGGCTCGATCAGTCGCCGGTCCGGCAGCAGCAAACGATTAAGCGTCGCCTCATCCACCGCCTTTTTCGCAACAAGCACCTCGTTATCATCGCTGATCGACAGCAGCCCCCGGTCGAACATCCAATGCACGGTTCCCGACAGGGCCAGCCCATTGCGCACCGTATCCGGACCGCGTTCCGAAACCGGCACGATATGTGCGGCCTCCACCTCCGGCCGCCCTCCGCCATTACGCAACTCCAGCCCCGACATCGAACAGCGGCCGCCATAGGCATGTTTGACCTGCCTCGCAAAACTGCGGTCCCGGAAGGCCCGCTGGGACAGCAGCATTTCGCGTGGCTGATCCTGCGGTTCAAAGGGGGCCTGCGCCTCGGCAAACCCGGGCTCTGCGGTGAAATCTCCGGTTCGAGGGATGGCATTCGGCTCTTCGCGTGCCGCCAGACCGGCGGTAATAATCCGCGCAAAATCAGCATCGGAGATCAGCCGGACCGCGCTGGTGTTGCTGCCGCGCGACCTGGGCAGCCCGGTTTCATACGGCCCCTGCCCTTCCACCCATCGGGGAACAAAATTCTCGAAGGACAGCTCACTGCCTGTGTCCAGCAGCGCATAAGCCATTGCAGGATCCTTCGGGTCATCCTGCACCTGAAGCACACGCTGGACAGAATGGTAGCCTTTACCGCCGCCGCGCCGGCCCTCATAGAAGACAACCCAGTCGCCGACAGTTTGCTCAACCCGGCTCAGGTAGTGCTTTTTAGGGAAATGGTACGCTTTGCCAGGCTGGTCGTCATAACCTGAATGCGAAGACTGAATGAAAACTGCTTTGACCATGACGGTGACTTTAGGCCGTTGTTTCATAAACGAAAAGAGGGGAGAGAAAACGTGCCCCCCCCCTTTCACCTTTGCCCAAATACTCCCGCCGGAGGCAGGCCCGCACCGCAGGCCTTCAATACCTCTCAAAACGAAAAGGGGCCGCCCGAAGGCAGCCCCAAGTCTTGCAGTCGTCAGCGGTGGGCTTCCGGCAGATTGGCCTTCCCGGCCAATCGCCTGTCGCCGCATCCCAAATCCCGAAGGGATTTGTGATTACATCATGCCGCCCATGCCGCCCATGCCGCCCATGTCGGGCATGCCGCCGCCTGCCGCGCCTTCTTTGGCGGGCTTGTCGGCAATCATGGCTTCGGTGGTGATCAGCAGGCCTGCAACCGAGGCCGCGTCTTCCAGTGCGGTCCGGGTCACTTTGGCCGGGTCGATCACGCCGAAGGAGAACATGTCGCCATATTCACCGGTCTGCGCGTTGTAGCCGAATGCGCTGTCGGAGGACTCGCGGACCTTGCCGGCAACCACGGCACCGTCGACGCCTGCGTTTTCGGCGATCTGGCGCAGCGGCGCTTCGATGGCCTTGCGGACGATGTTGATGCCTGCGTTCTGGTCAGCGTTGGCGCCTTCCAGGCCGTCCAGGCCCTTGCCGGCCTGCACCAGGGCAACACCGCCGCCGACGATCACGCCTTCCTGCACGGCTGCGCGGGTCGCGTTCAGCGCATCGTCCACACGGTCCTTGCGCTCTTTCACTTCGACTTCGGTCATGCCGCCGACGCGGATCACGGCCACACCGCCTGCCAGTTTGGCAACGCGTTCCTGCAGCTTCTCGCGGTCGTAGTCAGAGGTGGTTTCCTCGATCTGGGTGCGGATCTGGGCCACACGGGCTTCGATCTCGGCCTTCTCGCCAGCGCCGTCGACGATGGTGGTCTCGTCTTTGGTGATGGAGATTTTCTTGGCGGTGCCCAGCATGTCCATGGTGACGGACTCGAGCTTCATGCCCAGATCTTCGGAGATCACCTGGCCGCCGGTCAGGATCGCGATGTCCTGCAGCATGGCCTTGCGGCGGTCGCCGAAGCCCGGTGCCTTGACGGCTGCGATTTTCAGGCCGCCGCGCAGCTTGTTGACAACCAGGGTTGCCAGCGCTTCGCCTTCGACGTCCTCAGCAATGATCAGCAGCGGCTTCTGCGACTGGATCACCTGCTCCAGCAGCGGCACCATCGGCTGCAGCGAAGACAGTTTCTTCTCGTGCAGCAGGATCATGCAGTCTTCCAGATCCGCGATCATCTTGTCCGGGTTGGTGACGAAATAGGGCGACAGGTAGCCGCGGTCGAACTGCATGCCCTCGACCACGTCGGTCTCGGTTTCCATGCCCTTGTTCTCTTCGACGGTGATGACGCCTTCGTTGCCAACCTTCTGCATCGCGTCCGCGATCTGGCGGCCGATTTCAGCTTCGCCGTTGGCGGAGATGGTGCCAACCTGCGCAACCTCGTCGGAGTCTTTCACTTCGCGGGCCATGTCCTTGATGCCCTGCACGACTTTGGCGGTTGCCAGGTCGATGCCGCGCTTCAGGTCCATCGGGTTCAGGCCGGCAGCAACCTGCTTCAGGCCTTCTTTGACGATCGCCTGGGCCAGAACGGTTGCGGTGGTGGTGCCGTCACCGGCTTCGTCGTTGGTGCGGGAAGCAACTTCCTTCACCATCTGGGCGCCCATGTTCTCGAACTTGTCTTCCAGTTCGATTTCCTTGGCAACCGAGACACCGTCCTTGGTGATGCGCGGTGCGCCGAAGGATTTGTCCAGAACCACGTTGCGGCCTTTCGGGCCCAGGGTCACTTTCACGGCATCGGCCAGAATGTTGACGCCCTTCAGCATGCGGTTGCGGGCATCGGTGTCGAATTTGACGTCCTTAGCAGCCATTTTTCACTCTCCTAGAGTAATCTGTAATTGTCAGCGAGGGATGGGATCAGAGCAGGCCCGCGGGCTTACTCGATGATGCCCATGATGTCGCTTTCCTTCATCATCAGCAGCTCTTCGCCGTCGACGGTGATCTCAGTGCCGGACCACTTGCCGAACATGATGCGGTCGCCGGATTTGACGGCCATCTCGATCAGCTCGCCGCTGTCCTTGCGGGCGCCTGCGCCGCAAGCAACCACAACGCCTTCGCTCGGCTTTTCCTTGGCGGAATCGGGGATGATCAGGCCGCCCGCGGTTTTTTCTTCGCTTTCGGTGCGGCGCACCAGCACGCGGTCATGAAGCGGTTTCAATGCCATCTTTGCAGCTCCTTAAAAAGGCTCAAAGGTTGTTATCTGTTGGACCTCCGCCTCCCCGGCGGGGCCGTTATCACTCACTCGGGGTGAGTGCTAACGACGGGGAAGCTAGGCATCGGGCCGGGCCGAGTCAACATCTTCCGGCAAGAAAAATCGCAGGAAATTGCGCAGCGCTGCGGGCATCGTGCGGAGCCTCCGCAAGGCAATGATTTTGCGCCGGAAATCAGGCGGCCGTTACCGCTGCTGCCCGGCCCGGCCTAGGTTTCCCAGCTTTCCGCCCAATGCACCAGGCCTGCGCGGCCCGCCTCGGTCAGCTGGTAGATCCCGGTCTCCACCCGCTCGAACCAGCCGTAATGGTTGCTGGCCATCAGCCGGGTGGCGCGGGCCACGCCGGTGGCCTTGGCGACTTCCGCTCCCTTGCAGGCGCCTGCGCCGGCCAGATGCGCGGCGCAGGCCAGCGCGTCCTGGCGGTAGGCGGTGACGATGCCGTGCCGGGTGGCGCCGCCTGCGTTCGGGTCGCCGCGCAGCGCCTGAAACTCGCGCAGCAGCCGCGTCTGTTTCTTCTTCGATTTGCGCGGGCTGTACGGTCCGGGGTCGCAATGCACCTCGGCCCGGCCGTCTGCCAGCACGGTAATCAGCCCCAGCCCCAGCCGCCGGCACATCGCCAGATTGTCCTTCAGCATCCGCCGCGCCTGCCGCCCCCCGGGCCGCGGCACCGCGATATAGACGTGATCGGTGACCGCCAGCCGGGCCACCGCCTGGTGGAACAGCGACAAGGAGAATTTCAGCTTCAGCTCGACAATCACCGGCGGCTCCGCGCCGCGGACAGCCACCACATCGGCAGCCCCCACCTCGCCCTTCACAGCGTAGCCCTGGGCCTCCAGCAGCGCCTTCACCGGCGCATATAGCTGATCCTCGCGTTCCATGCCGCCATGACTGGCAGCAAGCGCCGCCGAAGGCAATCCGCCGCGCGGTTTTACGGCCCAGGCGGCAGGTTTTGCATTGCCGCCCCCCCTGCCCCGTCCTAGGGTCATACACTCAGGCCACAGTTCCGGACCCCCGGGGAAAGGGCGCTTGATGAAACCCATTGCACTTGCCTTGGCCCTGGTCCTGCAGGCCTCTGCCGGCCTGGCCGCCTGCCGCGGCATCGACTACCGCGACCACCTGCCGCCCGCCACCGAAGCGCGGCTGGAGCGCGAGATGGCCGCCACCCCGTTTTCCCGCGGCAACCACTGGATCGCCACCAAGGGCAGCCGCACCATCCATGTGATCGGCACCATGCACGGCGGCGATTCCCGCATGGCCCGGGTGATGCGCAACCTGCGCCCGGCGCTGGCCTCGGCGCAGGCGATCTACCTGGAAACGCTGCAGCCCGGAGTGGAGACGCCGGAAACCATGCCCGCGAGTCTGGCCAGCAGCTTTCTGCTGCCGCAAGGGCAAGAGCTGCGGCACCTGCTGGGCAAGGAAGCCTGGCGCCATTTTGAACTGACCGCGCGGGTCTCCGGCGCCAATCTGGACACCATGAACCGGATGCAGCCCTGGGCGGTGTCGATGTTCCTGGTGCAAAGCGGCTGCCGCCCCTACGGCTTTGGCCTGAAGCGCGGGCTGGACGACCGGATCGCCGATTTCGCGCGCCGCAAGCGGATCCCGGTGGGCGGGCTGGAAACCCCGGCGCAGGCGCTGACGGCGATTGCCGGCCTGCCGCTGCGCGACCAGGCGCGGATGCTGGAGCTGGAGCTGGAACTGGTGCGCTCCTCCAAGCCCGAGGATGCCACCCCGGTGGAGGCCTATTTCGACCAGAGCGTCTGGTCCGCCTTCGTGCTGGCCCCGTGGATCAGCGCCCAGTACAGCAGCTTTTCCGGGGCCGAGACCGCGCGTCTGTGGCGCCAGTACAATGACCGCCTGCTGGACCAGCGCAACAGGCGCTGGATGAAGGTGATCGAGGCCGCCCGCCACGAGCGGATCGTGGTTGCGGTCGGCGCGGCGCATCTGCCCGGCAAAAACGGGGTGCTGAACCTGCTGCACCGCAAGGGGTTCAGCCTCACCCGCGCCGCGTGGTAGACCCGGCGCATCGCGGTTTTCCTCCCCAGTTTCAGGACCTGTCTGTCATGCGGCTTTTCTTCACCCTCCTTTTTCTGCTGCTGCCCGCCGCGCTGTGGGCGGGCTGCACCGGCACCGACCTGCGCACCACCCTTGCGGCCGGCGATCTGGCCCGCCTGCAGGCCCGGGCCGCAGCCGCCCCCTTTGCCGAAGGCAACCACTGGATCGCCCGCCGCGGCACCCGCACCGTGCATGTGATCGGCACCATGCACATCAATGACCCGCGGATGGAGGCGATCACTGCCAAGCTGGCCCCGGTGGTCCGCGAGGCCGGCCTGCTGCTGATGGAGGCCAGCCCCGCCGAGAAGGCCGCGTTCGAACGGAAACTGGGCCGCACCCCGTCGCTGATGCTGATCACCGAAGGGCCGACGCTGATCGACCGCCTGCCCCGGCAGGAATGGGAGAGCCTGGCCGCCAAGGCCCGCGCGCACGGGATTGCGCCCTGGATGGCTGCCAAGATGCGGCCCTGGTTCCTTGCGCTGTCGATGGCGGTGCCGCCCTGCGTGCTGCGCCAGCCGGACGTGAAGAACGGCCTCGACCTGCGCCTGGCCGCCGCGGCGGAAGAGGCCGGCGTGCCGATCCGCTCGCTGGAGGATCCGATGAGCGTGATCCGGATGCTGGACGGCGATCCGCTGGAGGAGCAAGTCCGCCAGCTGCGCGCCTATACCGCGCTGCTGGGCGGCGGCCAGGACGATTTCTTCACCATGTCGGAGGCCTATTTCGACCAGCAGGTGCTGCACGCGCTGCTGCTGAGCGAGCAGGCGTTTCTGGAAAACGGCGCCCTGACCCGGGCGGAGCGCGAAGAGATGTGGGCGGAGGCAATGCAGCAGCTGCTGGACCAGCGCAACCGGGCCTGGATTCCGGTGATCGAAGCCGCCGAGGCCGGCACCCTCGTGGTGGCCGCCGGGGCGCTGCATCTGCCGGGGGAGAACGGCGTGCTGAACCTGCTGCAGCAGCAGGGCTACAGCCTGGAGCGCGCCCCGTTCTGAGCACATCGCCGCATTGCAGCAGCTGCGGGGTGACAAGGCTGCGCGCCGCCCCTATAAGGCGCGCAAATCTCCCC
The DNA here is from genome assembly GCF_002388965.1 of Leisingera sp. UBA4491. NCBI lineage: Bacteria > Pseudomonadati > Pseudomonadota > Alphaproteobacteria > Rhodobacterales > Roseobacteraceae > Leisingera > Leisingera sp. UBA4491. The sequence continues at coordinate 54,320 of NZ_DGNN01000005.1, forward strand.
TTTTTGGACTCATGAGTGAACAGGACAGTCACATGACCATTCAAGTTTTCGGCCATAAATCCCCCGACACCGATTCCACCGGCTCCCCGATCGTCTGGGCCTGGTACCTGAACGAGGTGAAGGGCGCCGCCGCCGCGCCCAAGCTGCTGGGCGAGCCGAACACCGAAGCGGCCTTTATGCTGCAGCGCTGGGGCCTGGAGAAGCCGGAAATCATCGCGGACGTGGCCGATGATGCGGCTGTCGTGATCGTCGACACCAACAACCCGGCAGAGCTGCCCGCCAACATCAACGGCGCCGATGTGCAGGCAATCATCGACCACCACAAGCTGGTCGGCGGCCTGGAAACCAAGGGTCCGATCGACATCACCATCCGCCCGCTGGCCTGCACCGCCACCATCATGCACGACCTGATGGGCGACGATGCCGCCAAGATGCCGGAAGCCATCAAGGGCGCGGCGCTGACCTGCATCCTGTCCGACACCCTGGAATTCCGCTCGCCGACCACGACCGCGCATGACAAGGCCGTGGCCGAGAAGCTGGCCGCCGACCTGGGCATCAACATCTCCGATTACGCGGCCGAGATGTTTGCCGCGAAATCCGACGTCTCCTCCTTCTCCGATGCCGAGCTGCTGCGCATGGACTCCAAGGAGTATGAGGTCGACGGCACCAAGTTCCGCGTCTCGGTTCTGGAAACCACCGCGCCGGCCGTGGTGCTGGACCGCAAGGCGTCGCTGATGGACACCATGACCGCCGTCGCAGCCGAGGACGGCGTCGACCAGGTGCTGCTGTTCGTGGTCGACATCCTGAACGAAGAAGCCACCCTGCTGGTGCCCAACGACCTGGTGAAAACCGTGGCCGCCAAATCTTTTGGCGCCGAGGCCGCAGGCGACACCGTGGTGCTGCCGGGCATCATGTCCCGCAAAAAGCAGATCATTCCGAACCTGAAAGTCTGATCCGCCTCAGGTCTGTGACACGCAAAAGGCGCCCCGCGGGGCGCCTTTTTCTGTTACCGGGCCGGTGGTGCTGCGGCGCAGGCGCCGGCCTTGCGGCAGGGCGGCCGGGCTACAGCCCCAGATCCCGGCTGATCTTGCGGAACAGGCGCTGCTGGCTGTTGCCGCTGACCTGCTTGCTTTGCTTGTGCCGGTACCAGTCGCCGTCCTCGTTCAGGTAACGCTCCCACACGGTGCCGTCCGGAGCGGTGACGAACTGCCAGCAGCTTTTGTGCGGATAGGCCTTGACCGCACCGCCTTCGGCCTTGTGCCAGTTGGCTTCGTGGCAGAGTTTGCCCTTGCGCGTCACATACCATTTGCCGACGCCAACGGCGTCCTTGGTTTTGTTGATCCCCTGGAACTGGCCGTCCGGCGCCCAATAGGCATGGCCGCCGCTGTTCCAGTTCGAGGTCTTGCCCGCATAAAGCTGAAGGATCACCTCGGGCGGGGTTGCCTTGGCGCCCTTGGGCTTGCCGCCGGCCAGAGCCGGTGCTGCGGGCATGGAAGCCAGAACGCAGGCCGCCACGGCCAGTCTGAGGCTTTGCTTAACGGATGTCATGTCCTCCCCCCCTTTATTCCAGACACGGGTTGCGCGCCCGCCTGGGAAGAGGCCTCTGGCAGGTGCTGCCAGCTACGGCCGGCACTGCCCCCCGGCGCACCTGATGCCCCTGAACGCCAGGGGCCGCCGTTACTCGTTACACTTGCGCCTGCCAGAGGCGGCACCTCAGCCGATGGCCGGGCCGCCGGAGCAGGGTGCCAAAATCCCGGCGCGGCGCCAACCTATCGATATTGATAGGAGTTTGCTGCCGCCCGGGGCCGGGCCACGGCCTTGCCGGGTATCGGGCGGCGGCAGGCGCCGGGCGGCGCCCGGCATGGCGCGGCCAGCCTCATGCGGAGCTCGGCAGCGCCGTCTGCTGCCGCTGATCCTGACCGCCGGACGCAGGCAAGGCCGGCTGAGACGCCGGCCTGCGCGCGGCCCTGGCAGGGCTCAGGCAGATTTGGAAAGCGGCGCGCCCTCCTCCGGCCAGGCTTCGCTGCCGTCATTGAAGTCTTCCCAGCGGGCATCATCCTGCGCCGGGCTGGCCATCTCAGGCTCCGGCAGGGAGGGCTCCGCCGGATGCGCCGCGGGGGTGTCACTCCAGACCTCCGCTGCCGGCATCTGCACCGCCGCCGCGCCCTGCCCCTCGCGCAGGGTGAACTGGCCGACCAGCCGGTTCAGTCCCACGGTCTCGGCATTCATCGAGCGGATGGCGGACCCGGACTGCTCCACCATGGAGGCATTCTGCTGGGTCACCGAATCCAGCTGGGAGACGCCGATATTGATCTCGTTCAGACCCTGCGCCTGTTCGGCGGATTCGCTGGAGATGCCCGACACCAACTCGGCGATGTTGCTGACTTGGCTGACCACGGTTGTCAGCGCCTTGCCGGCGCCGTCCACCTTGCGCACGCCGTCCTCCACATGGGCGGAGCTGGTGCTGATCAGGGTCTTGATTTCCATCGCCGCATCCGAGGACCGCTGCGCCAGCGCCCGCACTTCGGAGGCCACCACCGCAAAGCCGCGGCCGACCTCGCCCGCGCGGGCCGCCTCGACCCCGGCGTTGAGCGCCAGGAGGTTGGTCTGGAAGGCGATGTCGTCGATCACGCCGATGATCTGCGAGATCTGCTGGGAAGAGGTTTCGATCGCGTTCATCGCGCTGACGGCGCCTTCGACCACCTGGCCGCTGTGCTCCACATCCCTGCGGGCGGAGTTCACCACCTCCTGCACCTCCTGGGCGTTGCGGGCCGAGGAGTTGACGCTGGCGGTCATCTGCTCCAGCGCGGCGGCGGTCTGCTCCAGCGTGGCGGCCTGGCTTTCGGTGCGCGACGACAGATCCTCCGACGCGGTCTGGATTTCCCCCGACTGCCGCTGGATCCGGACGCCGGCCTGCACCACCTCGGACATCAGCTCGTTCAGCCGGTCGACGGTTTCATTGTAATGCACCCGCAGCGGGTCGTAGTCGGCAGTGAACGGTTCTGCGATCCGGTCGCTCAGATCGCCGTTCGACAGCCGCTTGAGACCCTTGCGCAGGCGCTCGATCACCTGCTCGCTTTCCTGGCGCAGCGCATTCTGCTCGTCCAGGGCGGAGATCACCCGGGCCGACACCTTGTCGATGGCGCTGGCGATATCGCCGAAATCGTCCTGGCGCATCCTGTCAGCCACCTTGATGCCGAATTCACCCTCGGCCACCTCACGCAGGGCCGCCCGCAGCCGGCCGACGGGGCGCACGACGTTCAGCGTCATCTTGCGGGCATTGTAAATGGACAGAATGATCAGGGCAGCGGACACCGCCAGCAGCGAATAGAGCAGCGTCATATCATGCGCGCGGGCCGACACAGCCGTGGCGCGCGCGTTGCTGATGATGGTGTCCCCCAGCGGGCCCAGGACTGCACCAAGCTCGTCAGACTGGGCCTGAAACGCGGACAGAGCCGCCTCCAGCCCTGGCCCGCCGGTGAGCGCGGTGTCTATGGTTTCACTGGCAGCGCGCAGGAAGCGGTCCATCTGCGGCAGAGCCGCCTCCAGAAGGCGGCTCACTTCCGCCTCAAGCTCCATCGCCTGAAGGGCCGACATTTCTTCGCGGAAGACCGCATCCTTCTCCGCGGCCTTGGCGCGGGTGTCTGCCTTCTCCTCCGGCGTGCCATCCGCTCCGACAAGCACGGCGGAGAGCACCGAAGCCTCCACCGCGTCGTGCATCATGTCTGCCCGCAGCACATGGCGGGAAACCTGGGTCGCGCTGATTTGCCGTTCCAGCTCCAGCTCGCTTTGCCAGAGGCTGTAGACCGCGAAGGAGGACAGGATCAGAATCGCGACGACGGAAATAACACCGGCAATGAGAAACCGGGTCTTCATGGATAACGTACGGAACATGGGAAACACACCTTAGAGCTGTTTTCACCGCCAACCTTTCCCGCTTACCTTTAAGCAATCCTGAAGCCGCAGAGGCGGCGGCGGGTTTTTTGCGCTGTTTTTCCGGGGCGGCCCCCGCCGCCGCCGCACTGGCCTTCGCGAGGAGCCTCTGCCATAGGTAGACCCAAAGGACCTTTTTGTGTGGAAGAAGCTGCCATGACCCAGATCATCTCCTCCCTTTCCGAAGTCTCCGGCCGGTATAAGGCGCTGTTCGTCGACCTGTGGGGCTGCGTGCACAACGGGATCACCGCCTTTCCCGAGGCGGTGGCGGCGCTGCAGGCGTACCGGGCGGAGGGCGGCATCGTGGTGCTGGTCACCAATTCGCCGAAACCGCGCGCGGGCGTGGCGGCGCAGCTGGGGCAGTTCAACGTGCCGCAGGATGCCTATGACACCATTGCCACCAGCGGCGATTCCGCGCGGGCGGCGATGTTCACCGGGGCGGTCGGCAACAAGGTCTATTTCATGGGCGAGTGGGAGCGCGATGCGGGCTTTTTCGAGCCGCTGCATGTGATCCACGACCCGGTGGAGATCACCCGGGTGCCGCTGAAGGAGGCCGAGGGCATCGTTTGCTGCGGCCCGTTCGACCCGCATGCGGACCCGGCGGTGAACCGGCCCGATTTTCTCTATGCCAAGCAGATGGGGATGAAGCTGCTGTGCGCCAATCCCGATATCGTGGTGGACCGCGGCGAGACGCGGGAGTGGTGCGCGGGCGCCCTGGCGCGGCTTTATACCGAGATGGGCGGCGAGAGCCTGTATTTCGGCAAGCCGCATCCGCCGATCTATGACCTGGCGCGCCGCCGCCTGGCGGAGCTGGGCCAGGACGTTGCGGATGCGGATATCCTGGCGATCGGCGACGGGCCGCACACCGATATTGCCGGCGCCATGGGCGAAGGCATCGATTCCCTGTTCATCACCGGCGGCCTGGCAGCCAGTGAGACAAAAACATCGGTCCAGCCGGACCCGGCGGCGCTGGAGGCCTATCTGCAGAAGGAGCAGGCCAGCCCGGCCTATGCCATTGGTTTCCTGCGCTAAAGCAACCCTTCCCGGCCCCTGAGCCGGAGCCTTCCGCAGCATCTGAAGGTTGGACCCCGCCGCAACAGGCGGGGTTTTCTTTTGTCAAACCCTCTTGATTTTCTGCAACTGCAAAGTAATAAAGTTGCGCAAGCGGGCAATGGAGCGCGCAATTATTTCATCGGCGCCTGGGGCCAGACAGGTGAACGGAGGATCGAATGTTGGACAACATGCCGCGCGGGACCATCTGCATCGAAGACATCGAGATGGGCATGGTGCGTTACTTGCGCAAAGTTATCACCGATGAGGACATCCAGATGTTTGCCGAGGTCTCCACCGACCGCAATCCGGTGCATCTGGACGACGCCTATGCCCAGGACACCATTTTCGAGGGCCGGATCGCGCATGGGATGCTGACCGCGGGGCTGATTTCGGCGGTGATCGGCGAGCAGCTGCCGGGCCATGGCACCATCTACATGAGCCAGTCGCTGAAGTTCCTGGCGCCGGTGCGGCCGGGCGATCTGGTGCTGGCGGAGGTCGAGGTGACCGACATCGTGATCGACAAGCGCCGGGTCAAGCTGGACTGCCGCTGCATCGTCAACGGCAAGAAGGTTCTGGTGGGCGAGGCCATGGTGATGGCGCCGTCGCGCAAGTTCGACTGAGTTTTCGGCACGCAGCCGTTTCCGCCGCCGGGGGCCATTGCCCTTGGCGGTTTTGCTTTGCCGGATTGTGCCGTTTCGGTCTTTTCGTTTCCGTTTATGCGCTGAAACCCAGTTAAGGGGGCGGCGCCGCCGGATGGAGGTGGACAGACCCCGCCGGGGGCCTGCTCGGACAAGCTCGCTTGGACGACCCCCTTTTTATCAGGGCCGGTCTCCGGGTGTTGCGCAGGCAGCTCCACAGATGCCTGCGCCTCGTATCATGGCCCCGCGCGCGGGAACCATGGCTGGGGGATCGCGATCATTTGGGAGCATCGCATAAGGCCGTGAGGATTGCCTGAAGCGGGCGTACGGTGGGTGTGCAACACCTGCAAGCCTCCCCTCACCGCCCGGAACAAGGCGCGCAGCACCGCCGGGCGGACAGATGCCCGCGCGGCGCGCCTCCCTCCCCCGCCACTGGCCGCTTGAACCGCCGCGCGGGTGCGGGTACGGATGCGCCATGCGTATCGTCAGAGATTTTGAATTCGTCGAACACCAGGACCGGGGCGCCACCGTTGCCATCGGCAACTTCGACGGCGTGCATCTGGGCCATCAGTCGGTGATCGAGCTGGCCCGCAAGGCCGTCCCCGGCGCGCCGCTGGGGGTGATGACCTTTGAGCCGCACCCGCGCGAGTATTTTGCGCCCGATGCGCCGCCCTTTCGCCTGATGCGGGCCGAAACCCGCGCTCACCGGCTGGAGAAGCTGGGGGTGGAGCGGCTCTATGAGCTGAACTTCAACACCGCGCTGTCGAGCCTGACGCCGGAGGAATTTGCCCGCGACGTGATTGCCGAAGGGCTGGGGCTGGCGCATGTGGTGGTGGGCGCCGATTTCTGTTTCGGCAAGGGGCGTGCGGGCGATGCCGCGGACCTGCAGCGCTTTGGCGAGCAGTACGGCTTTGGCGTGACGATTGCGCCCTTGATGGAATATTCCGAACATGCCGTGTCCTCCACCGCGATCCGCAATGCGCTGAGCGAAGGCCGGCCTGCGGATGCGCGGGCGATGCTGGGCCATTGGCACCGGATCGAGGGCGTGGTGATCGGCGGCGAGCAGCGCGGGCGGGAGCTGGGCTTTCCAACCGCCAACATGTCGATTGACGGGCTGCACCAGCCGCGGTTCGGCGTCTACGCGGTGCTGGTCGATGTGCTGGACGGCCCGCACAAGGGCAGCTACTTTGGTGCGGCCTCGATCGGGGTCCGGCCGATGTTCGGCGGCGAGGTGCCGAATATCGAGACCTATCTGTTTGATTTTTCAGGCGACCTTTATGGTGCAACGCTGTCGGTCGGGCTGGTGGAATTCCTGCGGCCTGAGCTGAAGTTCGACGGGCTGGAGGCGCTGACCGCCCAGATGGATGCAGATTGCGCCCAGGCGCGTGAAATCCTGGCGGCGCTATGAAACCGGGCAAGGATGTGATCGACCGCTCCGGTCTGGGCAAGCGGTTCTGGGAGAAGAAGCCGCTGGCCAAGCTGAGCCAGAAGGAATGGGAAGCGCTGTGCGACGGCTGCGGCAAGTGCTGCCTGAACAAGCTGGAGGACGAGGACAGCGGCGAGGTGGCGCTGACCCGGGTGGCCTGCCGCCTGCTGGACGACAGCACCTGCCGCTGCGCGCAGTATCCGATCCGGCATCAGTTCGTGCCGGAATGCATCGTGCTGAAACCGGACAACCTGGACACCCACGCCTATTGGATGCCGCAGACCTGCGCCTACCGGCTGCTGTGGCAGGGCAAGCCGCTGCCGGAGTGGCACCCGCTGCTGACCGGCACGCCGGAGAGCGTGCATGAGGCAGGCGTGTCGGTGCGCGGCTGGACGGTGTCGGAATTCGAGATCGCCGAAGAAGACTGGGAAGACCACATCATCGACGAGCCGCTGGGCTGAGCAGGCGCCGCCGGGGGGGGCGCGCGGATCGCGTTCAATTTGAGGCGCATCATACGCAACCTGAGGTTGCAAATCCCCCTGTCCAGGCCGAAACTGCTGCCAGCCGGTTGCGGCTGCCGCCTGGCCGGGCGGCGGCTGTCGAACCGGGGCAAAAAAGGGGGCAGCAGAAAATGCCGTTTGAGCATGGCACCTATTTCACCGCCGCGGATGAGCGCAAGGCCAGGGCCTTTCTGGCCGGTCAGGGGCTGAGCCCGCGGCAGGAGGCTGAAATCCGCGCCTGGCACCGGTCCAGGCTGAGCGCGCAGCTGTCGCTGTGGTCCTCGGCTGCGGCGGCGGCCGGGATTGCGCTGGGGTATTTCCTGGCCGGGGTGTTCTGACGTTCCGGCGGGCCGGCCATTGCCGGCTTGGCAGCGGCGCGGGGCTGGCTTAGGTCTGGGAGCGGACAGCCGCAACAGAGCAAGGACCCAGCCCGATGCATTTCGCCTCCGACAATTCCGGCCCGGTGCCGCAGCAGATCCTTGACGCTCTGGCCGCAGCCAACCGGGGCTATGCCATGGGCTATGGGGCGGATGCGGAAATGGCCGAGGTGACGGCGCGGATCCGGGAGATCTTTGAGGCGCCGGAGGCGGCGGTCTATCTGGTCGCGACCGGCACCGCCGCCAATGTGCTGGCGCTGTCGACCCTGGCGCAGCCGTGGCAGACGGTGTTCTGCACCCGGCCTGCTCACATCAACATGGATGAATGCAACGCGCCGGAATTCTACACCGGCGGCGCCAAGCTGACGCTGGTGACGGAAGCCGACAAGATGACCTCCGAAGGCCTGCGCGCCGCCATCGAGGGCGAGGAGACCCGCGGCGTGCACGGGCCGCAGCGGGGGCCGGTGTCGCTGACGCAGGTGACGGAGTTCGGCACCGTCTACAGCCTGGCGGAGCTGCAAGCGGTCTGTGCGGCGGCCAAGGAATACCGGCTGCCGGTGCATATGGACGGCGCGCGCTTCACCAATGCGCTGGTGTCGCTGGGCTGCACGCCCGCCGAGATGACTTGGAAAGCGGGTGTGGATGCGGTCTCCTTCGGCGGCACCAAGAACGGCTGCATGGGGGTGGAAGCGGTGATCTTCTTTGATCCCCGGCACGCGGAGGAGTTCGAGTACCGGCGCAAGCGCGGCGCGCATCTGTTTTCCAAGCACCGGTATCTGTCAGCGCAGATGCTGGCCTATCTGAACGACGATCTGTGGCTGAAGAACGCCCGCGCGGCCAATGCCAAGGCGGCGCTGCTGGCCGAAGGGCTGGAGGCGGCGGGCGCGCATTTCACCCATCCGGCGCAGGCCAACATGATCTTTGCCGCCCTGCCCCGCCGCAGGCACCAGGAGCTGTTTGCGGCAGGCGCCATCTATCACCTGTGGGACGGGTTGCTGCAGGGGCCGGAGCATGAGCTGGTCACCGCGCGATTCGTCTGCGACTGGTCGGTGCCGGACGAGGCCATCCGGGCGTTCCTGTCGCTGCTTTGATCCCGAGCCCGGCGGCGGCTACTGGCGGTCCAGCGCCCAGAGCAGCGCATCCTCCAGCCGGTCGTCGCCCCAGAATATCTCCTTGCCCACCGCAAAGCTGGGCGCGCCGAAGATGCCCAGGGCCATTGCCTCCTCCGTTGCATCTGCCAGCATTTCGACGGTTTTTTCCGACTGCGCCTCTTCCAGCACACGGGCCGGATCCTGGCCAGCGGCCTCCAGGCTGGCGCTGAGGTTCGGGTCCTCCCCCGCGGGCTGGCCCGCCTCGAACCAGCAGCGGTAGGCGGCCTGGGTATAGGCCTCGCCCCAGCCCTCTGCCGCGCCCAGCGCTGCGACCTGATTGGCCAGCACCAGTTCCGGCAGCGGATAGGGTGCGGGCAGCCGCACATGGAAGCCGTAGCGCTGCGCCCGGCGTTCGACGTCGCGCCACATATAGGCGGTCTTTTCAGGCTTATCCTTGAACGGGATGTTGTTTTGCACCGTCATCACGTGGCGCACGTTGAACGGGCGCCAGCGGACCGGAATGCCCGCCTGCGCCGCCGCATCGCCGATCCGCATCACGGTGAGGTAGCTGTAGGTGCTGCCGATCGAATACCAGAAATCTAGTCCGGGCATGGGAGCCTCCTGTCAGTCGTGACCTGCGGTAGAGTTTAGCGGCTGAGGCGGATATTCCAAAGGCCATCCGCGGCCCGCCCCTGCCCTGCCCCTGCTGCTGCGGCCCGTTTTATGATAGAATTGCGATAGCAGCGGGTGGCAAGACCCGCGTCCCGAGGCCCGGTGCGAGCAGCAGTTGCCAGCAAGGGAGGGGAAATTCAGATGACACGATCCAAAAGTGACAGCACCGCGCTGGACTATGCCGCGGGCGGCGGACTGCTGAGCCGCCGGACGCTGCTGACTGCCGCCGCAGCCGGAACCGTTGCGGGACTGGCACGGCCCGGGGCGGCGCGGGCGGAGGCGGAGATCCCGGAGTGGACCAAGGCCGCAGGTGCGCGGGCGCGCGGCTACGGCATGCCGGCTGCCACGGAAGCCTCCGTGCAGCGCGCCATCATCGAGCCGTGGCAGGATGTGGCGCCGGCCTTCAGCCTGTCCGGCACGCCGCATCACCGCCTGCGCGGCACCATCACCCCCAACGGGCTGCACTACGAGGTGCATCACGGCGGCCGTCCCGACATCGACCCGGCCCGCCACCAGCTGATGATCCACGGGCTGGTGGAGCGGCCGCTGCAATTCGGCGTGGAGGCGCTGGAGCGTTACCCGATGGTGACGGCGGCCCATTTCCTGGAATGCGCCGGCAACAGCCTGTTCAACGCGGTGATGCCGGAGCCGATGCAAGCAGGCTGCGACATGCTGCATGGGCTGGTGTCGAACACCGAATGGACCGGCGTCCCGATGGCCGTGCTGATGGAGGAAGCCGGTGTGAAGCCCGAAGGGAAGTGGGTGGTCGCCGCCGGCGCCGACGGTCCGAGCCTGGCGCGCTCGATCCCGATGGAAAAAATCATGAGTGACGGCATGCTGGCGCTCTATCAGAACGGCGAGCGGATCCGCCCCGAACAGGGCTATCCGATGCGGCTGCTGCTACCGGGGTGGGAGGGCAATATGAACATCAAGTGGCTGACCAGCCTGTGGGTGACGGAGGCGCCGGTGCATACCAAGGATGAATCGGGGGAGTATACCGAGATCCTCGCCGATGGTTCCTCGCTCCAGTTCACCTTCGCAATGGGGGTGAAGTCCTTCATCACCCACCCGTCCGCCACCATGACGATGAACGGGCCGGGGGTGTATGAAATTTCCGGGCTGGCCTGGTCCGGCGCTGGCAAGGTGGCCAAGGTCGAGGTCTCGGCCGACGGCGGCGAAAGCTGGGCAGAGGCGGCGCTGGCCGGACCGGTGCTGCCGCAGGCGCTGACCCGGTTCAGCCTGGCTTGGCACTGGGACGGCTCGCCCCTGGTGCTGATGAGCCGCGCCACCGATGAGACCGGCGCGGTGCAGCCTGCGCGCGCCGACTGGAAGGCGCGTTATCACGCGTCGAACTTCCTGCATTACAACGCCATCCAGCCCTGGCAGGTCACAGCAGAAGGAGCGGTTCAGAATGTCTATCTTTAAACTCACCGCCGCCGCCCTGCTGCTGGGCACCGCTGCCGCCCACGCCGAAGGGCCCGGGCTGGGCCAGCCCTTGGATGCTGCGGAGATCCCGTTTTACGCCACCTATGTAAAACCCGATGGCACCGGCCTGCCCGCGGGCAGCGGCACCGCGGCACAAGGGGCGGAGATCTATGCCGCGAAATGCGCCGCCTGCCATGGCGCGACCGGCAGCGAGGGCCCGGTGATGCCGCCGGTGGGCCCCAATGATGTCTGGCCCAAGCCAGCCGGCAGTTACTGGCCCTACGCCACCACGCTGTTTGACTACATCCGCCGGGCAATGCCGCTGGAGGCGCCGAAATCGCTGAGCGATGACGAGGCCTATGCGCTGGCTGCCTTCATTCTGGAACGCAACGGGGTGATTGATGCGGAGACCGCGATGACGGCAGAGACCCTGCCACAGGTGCAAATGCCCAACCACGGCAACTTCACCGACGTCTGGGCCAAGCAGGGCGCAACGCCGTGGTAAGGCCGGACCGCGCCCTTCAAGCCTAAGCGCCAGCCCAGAAGCGGCGCAGGAACTCCGCCGTTTCGTTCGGATGCGTCACCGGCAGCATGTGGCCTGCACCGGCCACCGAGACAGTGCGGGCATTGCCCAGGCGGCGGGCGAGTCCCTTGGCGATCTCGGCCATCACCGGGGGGCTGTCCGAGCCGGTGACCAGCAGGGCCGGCATCGTGACGGGATCCAACGACCCCGGCGCCAGGGTGGCGTTTTCATCCAGATACAGCGTGCCATAGCTGGCCGGGATCACCGGCATCGCCCGCATCATGGATGCGCGCAGCGGCTCCGGCAGGTCGGGCCATTTCGGCTCTCCCGGTCCCCACAGGCGGTTGAACAGCCGGGTTGTCAGCTCCACATCGCCAGCCGCCCAGGCGGCGTCGATGGGCTGGTTGCCGGCCTCCAGCTCGGCCAGCACCTCCGGGGCGTCCGTTCTGGCCACGGCAAACAGCACCGGCTCGATCAAGGTCAGGCTGCGCACCAGATGCGGGCGCGCCATCGCCATGCGCAGGGCAACGGTGGCGCCGAAGGAATGGCCGACCAGATCCACCGGCTCTGTCAGCAGCGCAAGGCCCGCCTTTGCGTTCAGCAGCTGGTAATTGCCCTGCCCGTCCCAGTCCGGGCTGCGGCCGTGGCTCAGCATGTCATAGGCGGTGAGGGTGATGTCCTCCGCCATCACCTCTGCCAGGCCGCGCCAGGCGCCGGAATGGGCCAGCGAGCAATGCACCGCCAGCACCGGCCGCGGGCCCTGCCCGAAGCTGCGCGAGAAGATACCGTCCAGCTGATCCGTCACCCTGCCGCCTCCGCCAGATGGGCGTCCAGATCCTGCAGCCGGTCCTGGCCCCAGAACCTGGCCCCGTCCGCCGTCACCCAGAACGGCGCGCCGAACACGCCGGCAGTGACCGCATCCTCGAGGTTTTGCGCATAGGTCTCCGCGCCGGCCAGGAGGCCGCTGTCCGCCAGCGCGGGGTCGAAGCCGGCGCCCGCGAGGCAGGCGCGGATCACCGCGTCCTCTGCGATGTCCTTCTCCTCCGCCCAGCAGGCGCGCAGGATGGAATGCACCAGCTGCGCCATATCGCCGCCGCCTGCGTTCTGGGCGGCGATGATGGCATAGGCCGAAGGCGCCGCGTTGGTTGGCCAATGCGCAGGTTTCAGATTGATGGGCAGGCCCAGCTTATCCGCCTGCCGCTGCAGTTCGATCAGCCGGTATTCCTGCCGCGCCGGGTGCCGTTCGCCCGGGGGCGTGCCGCCTGTGCGGGCAAACAGTGCCAGGATGTCCAGCGGCTTGCAGGTGACTTCGGCGCCGTGACGGGCCGCAATCTGCCACGGGCGGGTTCCGGCGAGATAGGCAAAAGGCGAAAGAGTGGAAAAGTAGAAATCAAATGCTGCCATAGGCTGTATCTCCCGCTTAGAACTTTGCGCGACGGTAAGTGCATGATAAGCGGGGTTCAATATCACGAATCTGACACATTGCCATTGCTGCCTGGGGATCACAGCCAATGCCGACCTTGAACGAACCCAAGCTGATTGCTGGGAACGCCAACCTCCCTCTTGCCCAAGCCATTGCCCGCCGGATGAGCCTGCACCGCGGTGTCGACCAGGGGCTGGCAGACGCCCGCGTCGAGCGGTTCAATGACGGCGAGATCTTCGTCGAAGTCTATGAGAACGTCCGCGGCGAGGACATGTTCATCATCCAGCCGACCTCGAACCCGGCCAATGATAATCTGATGGAGCTGTTGATCATTGCCGATGCGCTGCGCCGCTCCTCGGCCCAGCGGATTACCGCAGTGATCCCCTATTTCGGCTATGCCCGCCAGGACCGCCGCACCAAGGCGCGCACCCCGATTTCGGCCAAGCTGGTGGCGAACATGCTGACCGGCGCAGGTGTTGAGCGGGTGCTAACCATGGACCTGCACGCGGCGCAGATCCAGGGCTTCTTCGACATTCCGGTGGACAACCTTTATGCCAGCCCGATCTTTGCGCTGGACGTGAAGGCCCAGTTCAAGGACCAGATGGGTGACCTGATGGTTGTCTCTCCCGACGTGGGCGGCGTGGCCCGCGCCCGCGAGCTGGCCAAGCGCATCAACGCGCCGCTGTCGATCGTCGACAAGCGCCGCGAGAAGCCGGGCGAAGTGGCGGAAATGACCGTGATCGGCGACGTGAAGGACAAGATCTGCCTGATCGTCGACGACATGTGCGACACCGCCGGCACCCTGTGCAAGGCGGCGCAGGTGCTGCTGGACAACGGCGCCAAGGAAGTCCACGCCTATATCACCCACGGCGTTATGAGCGGCCCGGCGGTGGAGCGCGTCACCAACTCGGTGATGAAATCGCTGGTGCTGACCGACTCGATCCAGCCGACCGAGGAAGTGAAGGCCGCGCCGAACATCCGCATCGTGCCGACCGCGCCGCTGTTCACCCAGGCGATCCTGAACATCTGGCACGGCACCTCTGTGTCGTCGCTGTTCGAGGACAAGACGCTGGTTCCGATTTACGAGAGCCTCTATTCAAACGGCGGCTGAGGCGGCTGTTACCCCGGAATTGATGAAAGCCCCGCAGTCAAGCGGGGCTTTTTCGTTTCAGGCCGGGGCACGGCGGCGGGCGGTCTGCAGCGCCGCGGCCAGCGCGGCGGCGGCCATCAGCGCCAGCACCGCCGCAGCCGCGCCGAAGGCGCCGCCGTATCCCCAATGGGCAATGGCCGGCGTGCTGGCGAAGGGCGACAGAAACTGGCCGCAGAACACCGAAGCAGTGAGGATGGCCCCCGCGGTGCCGCGCCGCCCGGCCGGGGCCAGGGCCAGCGCAATGGCCACAAAGCCCGGCGACACCGTGGCATAGCCGATGCCGACGGCCATCGCCCCGCTGAGGGACAGGGCCGGGCTGCCCTCTTGCGCCAGAACCGCAAAGCCAAGCGCCAGCGCGCTGTAGCCGGCGGCAAAGACCGCCGCATGGGGCAGACTGCCCTTGAACCGGGCATAGGCCAGCGCGGTGAGGCCGCCGCACAGCGACAGAAGGCCCAGCCCGGCGCCGGTCATCAGCGCGCTGTTGAGCCCCTGGGACTCAAAGAAGAACGGCAGCTGGGTCGGCATCATGAAGAACAGCCCGTTGGTCAGCATCTGCAACCCGGAGACCGCAATCACCAGCGCCAGCCAGGCCGGGTGCCCTGCCCCCTCTGCCTGCGCCTGCCCGGCGCCGGTGCGGTCCGGTTCGGCGGCAAAGCGCCAGACCGTGTAGAGGCCAACAGCCGCCAGCCCGTAGATCAGGAACGGCAGCCGCGGCGACAGGGTGGCGGCCAATCCGGCGAGGCCGATGAACACCAGCCCGCCGAAGTTGCGGGCCGAGATCTGCAGGCCGGTCAGCGCCTGCCGCCGGGTGCCGGTGAAATAGTCGCCGATCAGCGCGGTCTGGGCGGTCATGATCAGCGCCACCGCCAGGCCCAGGCCAAAGCGGCTGGCCAGCATCAGGTGCAGGTCGGGCAGGTAAAACCCCGCGGTGCCGCACAGGATGAACAGCCAGATCCCGGCCAGCAGCACGCGCCGCCGCCCGGCGCGGTCGGTGAGCCAGCCCGCCAGCGGCGCCGCCAGCATCACCCCCAGCGAGGGCGCGGTGACCAGGAGCCGCACCAGAAAGCCCGCATCGGGCACTGCCGCAAACTCCTGCTGCAGCCCCGCCAGTGCCGGGCTGATGGTGGCATTGGCCATGACCGTGAGGCTGGCGGCCATCAAAAGCGCGATCGCCTTGGGCTGCCGCCACAGGCCTGTGTTTTCCGTCGTCATCCGCAAATTCCCTTGTTCATTCCGGTTCCGGATGGCAGCCTGCGAATTCAAGCCAGCTTGAGGTCAAGGATGAAACTTCTGGATATTGGCGAGGTCGCCGAACGCTCCGGCGTGGCGGCCTCGGCCTTGCGGTATTACGAAGAGATCGGGCTGATCGCCTCGGCCGGGCGCAAGGGATTGCGGCGGCAGTTCGGGCCCGGCACGCTGGTGCAGCTGTCGCTGATCACCCTGGGCAAGGCGGCGGGGTTTTCGCTGCAGGAGATTTCGGCCATGTTCGGCAGGAACGGCCAGCCCGACCTGCCGCGGGAGCAGCTGCTTGCGCGCGCCGACGCGCTGGACGCGCAGATCCAAGAGCTGTCGGCGCTGCGCGACGCGCTGCGCCATGCGGCGGAATGCCCGGCGCCCAGCCATCTGGAGTGCCCGAAGTTTCAGAAGCTTCTGCAGGCTGGAAGCCTCACGGCGAAGGTCTAGTCGACGTCCCAGTCATCGGCATGGGGCAAGTCGCCGATGGCCAGCCAGGCGGCGCGCACACGGGCGGCGCGGCTGTCGGCCCAGGTTCGGAAGACGGCATCGAAGCCTTCGCAGGTGATGTTTTCCGCCACCAGTTCTGCCCGGATCGCGGCGGAGGTGTCCATGTCCCACAGCGAGACCGACACATGCACGGCGGGCGGGCGGGCGAACGGCTCGGAAAACTGCACCGCCCGGCGCCGTTCCCGGGGGCCGGTGCCGGTCCACATCTGGCCGCCGTCTTCGAAGTCCGAGAAGATCCCGGTGTCGCCCTGATCGACCCCCGTGCGGGGGTTGCGCAGTCTTTTCATTCCGTTTCCCAAGCGCTTAGCCTGACTGTCAGTCTAGGCCATACAGCAGGATAATCCAGAACTCAGCAGCAATGCGCCAGCGGCTGTTGCGGGGGCGCACGGTGGCGGCGGGTTACTTGTCCTCGCTGGCAAGCGCCGCGCTGAGCTCGGAGATGCGCTCCAGCCGGGCGGAGATCCGGTCCTGGAACTGGCCCAGCTCATCAATGATCGAGTTCAGCGATTCCCCCACATGGCCCAGCCGCGCGCATTCGATCTTGCACAGCACCCGGGTGGTGGTGAGCGCCATGAAGTGGCGGTGCAGGGTCAGGCAGGCCTTCTGGATGCGGTCGGCCTCGAAGCGGACGTCATGCAGGCTGGCGCGCGCCTTGGTGAACTGGGTTTCGGTCAGCTCTGACAGGATGGCCTGCTCGCGGGCGATGTCGGTGGAGGCGGTGCCGTCTTCCTGGTCCAGCTGATGGCCGCATTCGGTCAGGATGCGCGCCAGCCCCTCGACAAAGATGGCCGCCGTCACGGTGCCCTTGATGGCCCGGAATTTGCTGTCCTTGCCCCAGACGTGGGCCTCGAACCAGCTGGACATGTCGCGCGACATGGAGCTGTAGTTCTGCGACAGAACCGTCACCGGCCCGCCTGCCGGTTCGATCCGCGAGGCGATCACCCGCAGGTTATGCGGGATGGTGCGCATGGATTCGAACTCCTGCACCAGCGCCTCGGTTTCCCCCACCAGCGTGCCTGCGGTTGCGTGCATCTCGCGGCGTTCGGCCAGCCGGGCGCAGGCCGGGCGCTTGAGGCCGGCATCGCGGGCCAGCAGCTCCTCTGCCAGGGCGTGGCCCGCAAAATCGTTGTAGGTGTCAAAGCCCAGCTCCTTCAGGCGGGCCAGCAGAAGCACGGCGCTGTCCTGCGGGCTCAGCCCCTCTGCCTGCTCTGCCTGGCGCAGCTTGACGTATTCCTGCTCCACCGTGCGCAGCAGCGGGCTGGTGGGTTTGATCCGCGCCGACAGATAGCCGCCGTCGCAGGGCGTCACCACGGCAAACACCCAGTAATAGCTGCCGTCGCGGGCGCGGTTCTTGACATAGGCGCCGACGGTGCCGCCGTCCTTGATGGTGTCCCACAGCAGCTGGAACACCGCGCGCGGCATGTCGGGATGGCGGATGATCTTGTGCGGCGCCCCGAGCAGCTCCTCCAGCGGGTATTTTGCGACCCGGCTGAACACCGCGTTGCCGGCCCGGATGACACCACGGTCATCGGTGCGGGAGAAAAACACTTCGTCCAAGGCAAAAAAAGCCTCTTTGCTCCTGGTCTGAGCAGTCAGCGTGCGGTCTTCGAAGGACACGGGTCAGTTCCTGTCAGTGATTATTTATTGCTGGTTTATGTGTACCGCTCAGTGCTTTTCAAATTGCTAATGCGGCACGCGCCGCTCAACTTTTCCGGCAGCGCCGGGGGCGGCGGCGGCGAAACCGCCGCCGCCCCCGGCGGGATCAGGCAGCAGCCTCCTGCGCCAGGGCGGTGCTGCTGCGGTGCAGCGCGACGCCCAGGCTTTCCAGCAGCGGCAGCCGGCGGGCGGCGAATTTGCCGGCCCGGGCGCGCAGCAGGGCGAGGTTCTCTTCTTCGGTTTCCAGCACCCGCCCCTCGTGCTGCAGGCGCTGGCCCTGCGGCGCCAGGATGCGCCAGGCCAGATCCGCCCACTCAGAGGGCGTTTCCAGCCCCTCGCCGCGGGCCAGCAGGAACAGCTGCTCAAGCCGGTCAAGCTCCACCCCGCCGCCGGTGACCGGCGAGGCCAGAAAGCGCAGCGCCTCGCTGTCCTCGGCCCGCTTGCAGACGGCCTGGTTGAAGGCGCGGCAGGCGGCATCGCGCCTGGCCAGCCCCTCTGGCGGCAGGCAGGGCGCGATGCAGCCGGTGGCGGCCAGCGCGGACAGCAGGACGGTGATGCTGCCCCAGTCCATGGTGCCGAACACGCCCTGATCCAGCAGGCTGCGCACCGTTGCGGGGCCTTGGGCGAGCGCCTTCAGCACCGGCGCGTACTGCTCCTGCTCCAGCGGCAGGTCCTTGCCGCGGTGATGGAACCGGAGCGCGCCGCCGCTGTAAGTGCGGGTGAGCGCAAACGGTGTCGCGAACCAGGCGCCGATCTCGCCGCGCGGGGTGTGCGCCAGCTTGCCCTTCACGAAGATGTCGGTGCGGAAATGCTCGTTCAGCAGCACGTCCCGCAGGCTCTCGCGGCGGTCCGGGTCCGGCTCAGCCTCCAGCAGCGCCTGCTGCTGCGGCGTGAAGCGGACACTGTCGATATTGTCGAGCGGATGCACCGAGCCTGCAAAGTTCAGCTTGGCGCCGGCCAGCTCTGCGGCCAGATCCTCAAAGTGGAAGGGCGTCCAGTCCTTGTTGAAATACTCATGCGCCAGATAGTTGGCGGGCATGGCGTCCATATGCTTGAGACGCTTGGCGGCGGAAGGGTTGCTGGCAAAGAACCCCGCGCCGGCCGCGCTCAGCTGGCGGGCAAAGTCGATGGCATCCTGGATCCGCGTCATCAGCGGGCCGCTGCCCTGCTCTGCCCGGCTGGTGAGCAGGCGGCGCAGCGGCATCGCGGCGGCCCAGCCCGGCTGCGCGTTGCTGCTGACATACACCAGCCCGCCCGGCCGCAGCCGGTCAGAGATGAAGCGGAGGATGTGCTGGCGGTTTTCGGCGGAGACCCAGCTGTAGACGCCGTGCAGCGCGATGATGTCAAAGCTGTCCGGCAGGCCGGGCGCCTCGCCGAAATCCTCGAAGCTGCGTTCGTGAAAGCGGATGTTGTCCAGTCCGCCCTCCTGCGCCAGTTCGCGGGCGCCCGCGATGTGGGCCGGGCTGAAGTCCATCGCGTGAAATTCGATATGCGGGTTGGCGGCTGCCAGCAGGTTGGCGGAGAACCCCTGGCCGCAGCCCAGTTCGCAATAGCTGAGCCTGTCCTTATCGAGCCCGTGCCGGTGCCCTTGGCGCATGGCGCCGAATTCCAGCAGGGCGGGCGTCAGCTGGCTGTGGAAATCATAGGTGTAGTCAATGCCGGCAACATAGCCGGAAGTCCAATCGGTCACGGGGACTCCTGCGGTTGGGTAAACGTCATGCAGGGTAATTTCGGAAAATTTGGTGAGAATTGGGTTAAGAGGGGTGCGGATTGGCAGCAGTCTCACGGGAAGGTGAGAACAGGGAACAGAGGAAAGCGCGCACAAGACAACTTTCCATCGCAGCCTAGGCCAAGGTCTCCTTTGAGCCCATTACGGATGTCGGATGCTTGGCAGAACTTCGTACGCGTTGCAGGTCACAAACAGATCTTTTCGGACTCTTAGCCCCGCCGTAACGATTGGATAGGCTTTCCTTTAAACAGCCTATTGCCAATGCGGATGTGAATTTTTCCGTCCCATAATTGCCTCACAAAATCACCTTGGTAAAAGGTGCCCTCCCCCATCTGAATGGATCTAATATCTTTAGTCTCCTCAAATGAGAATTTCTCCTTCTTTATTTTTTCTAGCACCTCAAACCCAGCTTGGCGAGCTGGCTCCGAGAGTTGCGAATAGTTGAGCCAGCCCTCCGCGACGTTGATGCTTCTCTTCGCAAGTTTCTTAGTCGCTATTTTCGTGAATTTCGCCTCATACTCCTCATCGTCAACAAATCTTGCCAGCTCAACTGCACACAATGGGTGATCTCGAATCTCTCGGTACCGATCCTCCGACATAAGAGCTCGAAAATACTGACTAAATTCAGAAAGGCCGCGGGCGATAAAAATTTCCCCCTCTCGGTGAGCGAAGCAATGCAGGGCCAATTGGTCTACAAAACTTAACCTGTTTCCGTCATTCGCAAAAATTAAACGCTCTGCATTTGGCTTCTTAAGCTCCAGGAAATCTTCAATCTTCCCGTCACTTGATATGACTTGCTGGAAAAGTCGCCCTGATGGACCAGTCTCAGAGCTTAGCTGAAAGATCGGAAATACGCGTGACGGAAACCTACCAAGCGGATTGTGAACCGCAACAATCTTATATGAACTGCCACGAGGCCTCACCTCGACACACCTCCATCCAAGAAACCATGATCACGATACACTATTGAAATTTGAGCGTAGATTTGGCCAAGCCAGGAGTCCGTGCCATGAAAACCCTGCACATCGTAGTAGCGAACAGCTTCTTTAGCGAGTCCCCAGCGGTCCAGCGCATCAACTACCATTGGCTCTTCCAGTATTGCAGACGGAAGAACGATTGCAAGTGTTGCGTCAGCGATGTCTATCGAGTTTTCAGTTTGAATTTCTATTGAAGATGACCGTTCATCTCTAGTAACCTGATCTTCAGAAATTCTACTTGTAAAAGAGGGCTCCCTACTTAATTTCTGTATTCCTTCGGCTTCAAAGTTGAATGGAGGAATGTTGGTATTCTTCGTAGACCTCCCTCTCAGGTACTCTTCTTTGTTAGAATAAAAGGCGTCAACAAGCTTTTCGGCATACTCGAGCGATCCTGGAAGTCTAAAGTCTTCGGTTTCCGATTTTTTCGAAAAGAACCTCCTGTACAGGCCCAAGTAGAAAGCGCCTGTGTCAAAGGGGTAAACTGCTTTCAAGTTATCTATCTTGCTTGGATCTAGGACGAAAACAATAGGCCAATTGAATGACAGATCGCTGAATTCTGCTGTTTCCGTTCGATACGCTGGCCGTCCGTAGAACAAGTACAGCAATTTCTCGTTAAAGTGCTGGCAATGTGTAGGGTCAATACGATCTTCTGAACACAGATCTTCAAAGCTATACAAACTTGTTGTGTGGACTAAAGGTAAACGGCTCTCACTTGTGTGTTCTTCGTCAAGCATCTTTTGCAACCGCCCAACAGCCCGTCTTTTTGTCATCAATAGAACCACTTCATAGCCTAGGCGCACTCGAGGTAAAACCTCAAAGACACGCAAAAGTTGATTGCTTCCTCAAACTGTCCGCAACAGTATGATTTTTTGAATGCAGAGCTAAACTGACGAACTGAGTACGTGATGTCCAGCATGTGCCTTACAATCTAACTGGCAAAGTCTGCTTGTCGCGCACTGCGGCCACAGAGTGCTGTCGAGGCTGCGGCCGCAGCGAAGGGCGGCTCCGTCCCGCAAACGCACGATAGTCCCAACACCATTGGAGGAGGACTAGAACAAGGCCTGTGCCGAAACCCTCCCTGCCCAAAACAAAACCGGCCCCCAAGGGGAGCCGGTTTCTCAATCGTCCAATCCGCAAATGGATCAGAGGGACATATGGGTGCCCAGGGCTTCCATGTCGGCGAGCAGCTTGGCTGCGTCCTCGACCAACCCGTGCGGCTGGTCTTCCTCTTTCGCGGTCTTGTACATCTCGCGGGCTTCCTCGATCAGCTCGTTCATCTGATCGCGGGTCATCTCAGTCATCGGGATCGCGCGTTCGGCCAGAACCGACAGGCTGTCGCCTGCGATTTCAGCAAAACCGCCGGTCACCAGATACTCCGAATTGCCTTCGGGGCTTTCGACCTTCAGCACGCCGGGGCGCAGGGTGGTGATGGTCGGCGCGTGCTGAGGCATCGCCGTCATGTCGCCCTCGGCGCCGGGGATCTGAACCGCGCTCGCCTGCAGCGACGCCAGGGCGCGCTCGGGGCTGACGAGGTCGAATTGCATCGTTTGTGCCATTGGGGCCTCCTTTCAGGGTTCCCCCGCACCGCGAAAGCGCGGGGGAAAATCCGTTCTTAGGCGGCTTCCGCAGCCATCTTCTCGGCTTTGGCGAGCACTTCGTCGATGCCGCCAACCATGTAGAAGGCGCCTTCGGGCAGGTGGTCGTATTCGCCGGCCACAACCGCCTTGAACGACGAGATGGTGTCTTCCAGCGGAACCTGGACGCCATCGGAGCCGGTGAAGACCTTCGCAACGTCGAACGGCTGGGACAGGAAACGCTGGATTTTACGCGCACGCGCAACGGTCAGCTTGTCCTCTTCCGACAGTTCGTCCATGCCGAGGATGGCGATGATGTCCTGCAGCGACTTGTAGCGCTGGAGGATCTGCTGAACGTCGGAAGCCACTTTGTAGTGCTCTTCGCCAACGATCTGCGGGTCCATCAGGCGCGACGAGGAGTCGAGCGGGTCCACGGCGGGGTAGATGCCGAGCTCGGAGATCGCACGGTTCAGAACGGTGGTCGCGTCCAGGTGGGCAAAGGTGGTTGCCGGTGCCGGGTCGGTAAGGTCGTCCGCGGGAACGTAGACGGCCTGGATCGAGGTGATCGAGCCGTTCTTGGTGGAGGTGATACGCTCCTGCATCGCGCCCATGTCGGTGGCCAGGGTCGGCTGGTAGCCCACAGCGGAGGGGATACGGCCGAGCAGAGCCGACACTTCTGAGCCTGCCTGGGTGAAGCGGAAGATGTTGTCCACGAAGAACAGAACGTCGGTGCCGGACTGGTCGCGGAACTGTTCGGCCAGGGTCAGGCCGGTCAGCGCAACACGGGCACGGGCTCCCGGAGGCTCGTTCATCTGACCATAGACCAGGGCCACCTGGGAGTCTTCCAGGTTGTCCGGCTTGATCACGTTGGATTCGATCATTTCCCAGTACAGGTCGTTGCCTTCACGGGTCCGTTCGCCAACACCCGCGAACACCGAGTAGCCGGAGTGCACTTTTGCGATGTTGTTGATCAGTTCCATGATCAGAACGGTCTTGCCCACGCCGGCGCCGCCGAACAGGCCGATTTTGCCGCCTTTGGAGTACGGGGCCAGCAGGTCGATCACCTTGATGCCGGTCACCAGGATCTCGGACTCGGTGGACTGCTCGTTGAACTCGGGCGCGGGCTGGTGGATGGCGCGGGTTTCGGTCGCGTTGACCGGGCCCTTTTCGTCCACCGGCTCACCCACCACGTTCAGGATGCGGCCCAGGGTGGCGTTGCCGACCGGGATCGAGATCGGCGCGCCGGTGTCGCTCACGGCGCGGCCGCGGACCAGGCCCTCGGTTGCGTCCATAGCGATGGTGCGGACGGTGTTTTCGCCGAGGTGCTGTGCCACTTCCAGAACCAGGGTCTTGCCCTCGTTTTCGGTGTGCAGTGCGTTCAGAATTGCGGGCAGGTGGTCGTCAAACTGGACGTCCACAACGGCGCCGATGATCTGGGTCACCTTGCCTTTTGCTTGTGCCATTTGTTGGTCTCCGGTTGTCTCTTAGAGCGCCTCAGCGCCCGAAATGATTTCAATCAGCTCGTTGGTGATCACGGCCTGGCGGGAGCGGTTGAACTCGATGGTCAGCTTGTCGATCATATCGCCCGCGTTGCGGGTTGCGTTGTCCATCGCGCTCATCCGGGCACCCTGTTCGGATGCGCCGTTTTCCAGCAGCCCCGAGAAGATCTGGGTCGCCACGCCGCGCGGCAGCAGGTCCGCCAGGATCCGCTCTTCGCCGGGCTCGTAGTCATAGACCGCAGATGCGCCGTCCTGGGCCTCGCCGCCCTCGTAGGAAGCCGGGATGATCTGCTGCGCGGTCGGGATCTGGGTCACCACGTTGACGAACTCCGAGAAGAAGATCGTGGCAACGTCGAATTCACCAGCATCGAACCGGGTCAGGATGTCCTTGGCGATGGCCTGCGCATTGGCATAGCCGACGCGCTTGACATCGCTGAGGTCCACATGGCCGACGAAATCACTGCCAAGGTCGCGCTTCAGGGCATCGCGGCCCTTCTTGCCGACGGTCAGGATCTTGACCGTCTTGCCCGCGGCCTTCAGCCCGGCCGCCTTCTGGCGGGCGAGCTTGGCAATGTTCGAGTTGAAGCCGCCGCAGAGGCCGCGTTCGGCGGTCATGACCACCAGGAGGTGAACCTGGTCCGAGCCGGTGCCGCGAAGCAGCTTGGGCGCGGAGTCGCTGCCGCCGACCGAGGCCGCCAGCCCTGCCATCACGGCGTTGAACCGCTTGGTGTAGGGCCGGGAATCCTCGGCAGCTTCCTGGGCGCGGCGAAGTTTCGCCGCGGCCACCATTTGCATGGCTTTGGTGATCTTGCGGGTCGATTTGACCGACTCGATCCTGTTTTTAAGGTCCTTGAGAGAAGGCATGTCCCGACTCTCTCCTTATGCGAAGGTGGCGGCGTATTCGTCGATCGCAGCCTTGAGTTTGTCAGCGGCATCGCCCTTGATCTTGGGATCTTCGTTGGTGATCCAGTCCAGGGTCTCCTTGCCTTTGCCGCGCATGTGCGCCAGCAGGCCCGCTTCCCAGCGGCTGACGTCCTTGAGGTCGATCTTGTCGAGGTAGCCGTTGGTGCCGGCGAAGATGACGCAGACGATCTCAGCGTTGGTCAGCGGCGAGTACTGCGGCTGCTTCATCAGCTCGGTCAGACGGGCGCCACGGTTCAGCAGCTGCTGGGTGGCGGCGTCGAGGTCGGAGCCGAACTGGGCGAAGGCCGCCATTTCGCGGTACTGGGCCAGCGACAGTTTCACCGGGCCTGCAACGGTCTTCATCGCGTTGGTCTGGGCCGAGGAGCCCACACGCGAAACCGACAGACCGGTGTTCACGGCGGGGCGGATGCCCTGGTAGAACAGTTCGGTTTCCAGGAAGATCTGGCCGTCGGTGATCGAGATCACGTTGGTCGGAATAAACGCGGACACGTCGCCGCCCTGGGTCTCAATAACCGGCAGAGCGGTCAGCGAGCCGGCGCCGAAGTCTTCGTTCAGCTTGGCCGAACGCTCCAGCAGGCGGGAGTGCAGGTAGAAAACGTCGCCCGGGTAAGCTTCGCGGCCCGGCGGACGGCGCAGCAGCAGGGACATCTGGCGGTAGGCCACGGCCTGCTTGGACAGGTCATCATAGATGATCAGCGCGTGCTTGCCGCTGTCGCGGAAGTATTCGGCCATCGCGGTTGCGGCGTAGGGTGCCAGGAACTGCAGCGGCGCCGGGTCGGACGCGGTTGCGGCCACGACGATGGAGTATTCCATCGCGCCGGCTTCTTCCAGCTTCTTCACCAGCTGGGCAACGGTCGAGCGCTTCTGGCCGACAGCGACATAGACGCAGTACAGCTTCTTGGACTCGTCGTCGCCTGCGGCGTCGTTGTAGGTTTTCTGGTTCAGGATGGTGTCCAGAGCCACGGCGGTTTTACCGGTCTGACGGTCGCCGATGATCAGCTCGCGCTGGCCGCGGCCGATCGGGATCATCGCGTCGACCGACTTGAGGCCGGTTGCCATCGGCTCGTGCACCGATTTACGCGGGATGATGCCCGGCGCCTTGACGTCTGCGACTTTACGCTCGGAGGCGTTGATCGGGCCCTTGCCGTCCAGCGGGTTGCCCAGACCGTCGACAACGCGGCCCAGCAGCTCGGGGCCGGCCGGAACGTCCACGATGGAGTTGGTGCGCTTGACGGTGTCGCCTTCTTTAATGTCGCGGTCGGAGCCGAAGATCACGATACCGACGTTGTCGTTTTCCAGGTTCAGCGCCATGCCCATGATGCCGCCCGGGAATTCGACCATTTCACCGGCCTGAACATTGTCGAGGCCGTAAACGCGGGCAATACCGTCACCAACGGACAGCACGCGGCCGATTTCTGCCACTTCGGCTTCTTGACCAAAATTCTTGATCTGGTCTTTCAGGATCGCAGAAATCTCTGCTGCTTGGATACCCATTTATCCGACCTCTTTCATTGCATTCTGTAGGGAGTTGAGCTTGGAGCGGATCGAACTGTCGATCATCTTCGAGCCCACTTTAACGACGAGACCGCCGATGATGGACGCATCGACGGTGGCATTGATGGTGACTTTCTTGCCCACGCGCTCGGCCAGGGTCTTGGCCAGCTTTTCGCTTTGGGTCTTGGTCAGCGCCTTGGCGGACACCACTTCGGCGGTGACTTCGCCGCGGGCCTCGGCCAGCCGGGCGCGCAGCGCGTCAATCAGCGCGGGCACCACGAACAGGCGGCGTTTGTCGGCCATCAGGGCAAGAGTATTGCGCAGGACGGGATCCAGCCCCATCTTCTCTGCCACCGCGGTGATCGCGGCGCCCTGCTCTTCGCGCGACACGAGCGGCGAGCGGATCAGGCTGTTGAGGTCTTCGCTGTCAGCCAGCGCGGCTGCCAGGTCATTGATGCTGGTTTCAAGGCTGTCGAGCGCCTTGTTTTCTTCAGCGATGTCGAACACCGCCGTGGCATAGCGCGCAGCAATGCCTGCAGAAATCGAAGCTGGTTCGGACACGTCCACCCTTCCGATATGTTTTTGGCCCCGGTTGGCATACCTGGCCTCAGGCGGCGTCCGGGGGCGTGAGTCATCCCCCATTGGCAGCGGGGCGTTGAAATCAGCGTGGGTCTAGCAGAGCGGATGCGACCTATCAACTGCCTATAACGGTAACGGATAAAAGCATGTTTCACGTGTTTTCAAAGGCTTGCGGGAAGTGCGGCCCTTTGACCACAGTCGTTAGATAAAAAAGTGCGGCTGAACTGCAGAATTTGGCGATTCCGGAAAGCGGCATTTGCGTCAAAAACCGTCACACATCGCTGCCCGGGCCGCTTTTGCCGCGCTGCAGCGTCGCTGCGGACAGTTTCAGGGAATCGAAATCCGCGCCCTCTGGGTCAGGCCGGTTCCGGCATCGGATTGGACAGGCCTTCCAGCACCCGGATGCGGCTGGGCGTCTTGGAGCGGATCATGTGGCCCTTCTGCGGGTAGGTCTGCTTGCTGACTTCGACCATGAACACCCCGCCGGCCAGTATCGCGGGCAGTTTGCGGCCCATCTTCTCCAGCATGGCGCCGGATTTGAGCCAGAACCGCTTGTGGCTGGGCAGCCGGTACAGCGCTGCGGTGTGCTGCTCGATGGCGAACTGATGCTCGCGCAGCTGGCCTTCGAGCTGGCGCAGCGTGTAGGGGCGGCCATAGCCGAACGGAGTGAGGTCCGAGCGCGCCCAGAACCCGGCCCGGTTCGGAACGATGAAAATCGCCCGCCCGCCCGGCCCCAGCACCCGCCAGCATTCCTCCAGCAGGCGGGAGGGCCGTTCCGAGGTCTCCAGCCCGTGCAGCAGCACCAGCCGGTCGATCCGGCCGGTATCGACGGGCCAGCTGGTCTCCTCGCACAGCACCGAGACATTGGGCATCCCCGCAGGCCATTGCATCACCCCCTGCGGTCCCGGCATCAGCGCCATCACCCGGCGCGCCTCCGGCAGGTAAGGCCGCAGCAGCGGCGCGGCAAAGCCGAAGCCCGCCACCGTCAGCCCCTCCGCCTCCGGCCACAGCTCCAGCAGGCGGCCGCGGACCGACGCCTGCGCCGCACGGCCCAGCGTGCTGCGGTAGTAAAAGTTCCTCAGATCCTGCACATCAAGATGCATTGCGGGCGCCTGCTGCTTCGGCCAATCTGGGCGCAGTTTAGCAATGTAAAGGCGAATGACCATGCCTCTTGAGATCATCACCCTGCCCTGCTTGTCCGATAACTATGCCTTTTTGATCCACAATCCGGCCTCGGGCGAGACCGCGCTGGTGGATGCGCCGGAGGCCGGTGCGGTCAGGGCCGCCCTGTCGGAGCGCGGCTGGGGGCTGGACTGGATCCTGCTGACGCATCATCACTGGGACCATGTGGACGGCGTGGCAGAGCTGCGGGAGGCTTATGGCGCCAAGGTGATCGGCGCCGAGGCAGACGCGCACCGGCTGCCGCCGCTGGACAAGGCGGTGAAGGATGGCGGCACCTTCAGCCTCATGGGCGAAGAGGTGCAGGTGATGGATGTGTCCGGCCACACGGTGGGGCATATCGCGTTTTACATCCCCGCAGCGGAGGCGGTGTTCACCGCCGACAGCCTGATGGCACTGGGCTGCGGGCGGCTGTTTGAAGGCACAGCGCAGCAGATGTGGGCCAGCCTGTCGCGCCTTGCCGCGCTGCCGCCGCACACCGTGGTTTACTCGGGCCATGAGTACACCCAGGCTAACGCTGGCTTTGCGGTCACCGTGGATCCCGGCAACCCGGCGTTGCAGGACCGCGTCCGCGATATCGCACGCGCGCGGGAGAAAGGAACCCCGACTGTGCCGTCGTCCCTGCAGCTGGAACTTGACACCAATCCGTTCCTGCGCGCCGCAGATAGCGCTATCAGGGCACATTTGGGCATGGAAGACGCTGAAGACGCAGAGGTTTTTGCCGAAATCCGCAAGCGCAAAGACAATTTCTGAGCAAATCAAGGGTCCCAGCGCGCAACAGGGAGAAAATAATTGTGACCCCAAAATGAAGAAAAGCCCTTGAAGCCGGCGCTCTATCAACCAAACTCTAACCATATAAGCACATGGTTGAACTGAGGGGTTGGTTAATACCGCCCCGCCGGCCAACCCAAGATCAGAGGAGCACGCCCGTGCCTTCATTCTCGAGCACCCTGGAACAGGCCATTCACGCAGCGCTGGCGCTGGCGAATGAACGCCGTCATGAATTCGCAACCCTGGAACATCTGCTTCTGGCCCTGATCGACGAGCCCGACGCGGCCCGCGTGATGCGCGCCTGCAGCGTCGACCTGACGGAATTGCGATCCTCTCTGGTGGAATTCGTGGATGAGGATCTTGCCAATCTGGTCACCGATATCGACGGATCGGAGGCGGTGCCGACCGCCGCCTTCCAGCGCGTCATTCAGCGCGCCGCGATCCATGTGCAAAGCTCCGGCCGCACTGAGGTAACGGGGGCGAATGTGCTGGTCGCCATCTTTGCCGAACGCGAAAGCGACGCCGCCTACTTCCTGCAGGACCAGGAGATGACCCGTTACGACGCGGTGAACTTCATCGCCCATGGCGTTGCCAAGGACCCGGCCTACGGGGAATCCCGCCCGGTCACCGGCGCGACGGAGCAGGAAGAGGACAACCTGACCACCGCGCCCGAAGGCGAAAAGAAGGAGTCGGCGCTGGCCAAATACTGCGTCGACCTGAACGCCAAATCCCGCAAAGGCGACATCGATCCGCTGATCGGCCGCGACCTGGAAGTGGAGCGCTGCATCCAGGTGCTGTGCCGCCGCCGCAAGAACAACCCGCTGCTGGTGGGCGACCCCGGCGTCGGCAAGACCGCGATTGCGGAAGGCCTGGCGCGCAAGATCGTCCAGGGCGAAGTGCCGGATGTTCTGTCGGAAACCACTATCTATTCGCTCGACATGGGCGCGCTCTTGGCGGGCACCCGCTACCGCGGCGATTTTGAGGAGCGGCTGAAGGCCGTGGTCTCCGAGCTGGAGGACCACCCGGACGCGGTGCTGTTCATCGACGAGATCCACACCGTGATCGGTGCAGGCGCCACCTCCGGCGGCGCGATGGATGCGTCGAACCTGCTGAAACCTGCGCTGCAGGGCGGCAAGCTGCGCACCATGGGCTCCACCACCTACAAGGAGTTCCGCCAGCACTTCGAGAAGGACCGCGCGCTCTCCCGCCGGTTCCAGAAGATCGACGTGAACGAGCCGACGGTCGAGGACTCAATCGAGATCCTGAAAGGGCTGAAACCCTATTTCGAAGAGCATCACGGCATCAAGTTCACCGGCGATGCGATCAAATCCGCAGTTGAACTGTCGGCGCGCTACATCAACGACCGCAAGCTGCCGGACAAGGCCATCGACGTCATTGACGAGGCCGGCGCCGCGCAGCATCTGGTCATCGAAAGCAAGCGCCGCAAGACCATTGGCGTCAAGGAGATTGAGGCGGTGGTGGCGAAGATCGCGCGCATCCCGCCCAAGAACGTCTCCAAGGACGATGCCGAGGTGCTGAAGGACCTGGAGAAATCGCTGAAGCGCGTGGTTTTTGGCCAGGACGATGCGATCACCGCATTGTCGAGCGCGATCAAGCTGGCCCGGGCCGGCCTGCGCGAGCCTGAGAAACCGATCGGCAACTACCTGTTTGCAGGCCCCACCGGCGTCGGCAAGACGGAGGTGGCCAAGCAGCTGGCGGACCAGCTGGGCGTGGAACTGCTGCGGTTCGATATGTCGGAATACATGGAGAAACACGCGGTTTCCCGCCTGATCGGCGCACCGCCGGGCTATGTCGGGTTCGACCAGGGCGGCCTCTTGACCGACGGTGTCGACCAGCACCCGCACTGTGTGCTGCTGCTGGACGAGATCGAGAAGGCGCATCCGGATGTCTACAACATCCTGCTGCAGGTGATGGACAACGGCCAGCTGACCGATCACAACGGCCGCACCGTGAACTTCCGCAACGTGATCCTGATCATGACCTCCAACGCGGGCGCCTCCGAACAGGCGAAGGCCGCCATCGGCTTTGGCCGCGACCGCCGCGAGGGCGAGGATACCGCCGCCATCGAGCGCACCTTCACGCCGGAGTTCCGCAACCGCCTGGATGCGGTGATCTCCTTCGCGCCGCTCGGCAAGGAAGTGATCCTGCAGGTGGTCGAGAAGTTCGTCCTGCAGCTGGAAGCGCAGCTGATGGACCGCAACGTCTCGATCGAGCTCACCCGCAAGGCGGCCGAATGGCTGGCCGACAAGGGCTATGACGACCGCATGGGCGCCCGCCCGCTGGGCCGGGTCATCCAGGAGCACATCAAGAAGCCGCTGGCAGAGGAGCTGCTGTTCGGCAAGCTGACCAAGGGCGGCGTCGTCAAGGTCGGCATCAAGGACGGCAAGCTGGATCTGCGCCTGGAGGGTCCGGGCAAGCCGCGGATTTCCGGCGACCGGCCGCCGCTGCTGACCGCGGACTGATGCGCCCTGCCGGGCTGCTGATCGCCATATCGCTCGCCGCGCCCGCCGCGGCGGGCGATTTTCGTTTGCAGTTCCCGCTGGATTGCACCTTGGGCCAGGACTGCCACATCCAGCAGTTCGTGGACCATGACGCGGGCCCCGGGGCCGCGGATTTCACCTGCGGCACGCTCAGCTATGAAGGCCACAAGGGCACGGACATCGCCCTGCCCTATCTGTCGGACATGCGGGCCGGCGCCACGGTCCGCGCCGCCGCGGATGGCGTGGTTCTGGGCACCCGCAACACCATGCCGGATCAGTATGCAACTGCGGAAAATGCCGCCGCCATCGACGGCAAGGAGTGCGGCAACGGCGTCGTGCTGCAGCACGGCGGCGGCTGGGAAACCCAGTATTGCCACATGAAGCGCGGCTCGATCCAAGTCCAGAGCGGCATGAAGGTCAAGGCCGGCGATGCCTTGGGTGAAGTCGGCCTGTCCGGCAAGACCGAATTCCCGCATCTGCATCTGTCTGTGCGCAAGGACGGCGCGGTGGTGGATCCCTTTGCGCCGGACAGCACCGGCACCTGCGGCGCTGCCGCTGGCCCGTCGCTGTGGGCCGATCCGCCGGATTACCGGCCCGGCGGGGTGCTGGGCGCGGGCTTCAGCACCGCCATTCCCGAATACCAGGCGGTCAAGGATGGCACCGCCGGCCAGGCGCCGCTGGCCGCGGATGCGCCAGCCTTTGTGTTCTGGGCCTATGCCTTCGGCGGCCAGGCGGGCGACACGCTGGAACTGACGGTGACCGGTCCCGAAGGCGCGTTTGTGAGCCGCCGCGACGCGCTGGAAAAGGATCAGGCGCAGTTCTTCCGCGCCACCGGCCGCCGTCTGCGCGGCGCATCCTGGCCTGCGGGCCATTACACCGGCACGGCGCGGCTGCTGCGCGGCGGCAGCGAGGTGGACAGTTTCAGCAGCAGCATGACGCTTGCGGACGCCCCGCAGTAACGTGTTCCGTATCACGGCACCGCATCTGCAGGGGCAACAGCCCCGGCAGATGCGCGGCCCAACGGGCGCGGACGCCCCGCAGAGGCGGCCCGGCGCCGGGCGGGAGCGCGCCGGAAACCGGCGCAGAGGCTGCGCCGCGCAAACTGTTTTCCTTCAAAAGTTGATAACTCCCGCAGCCGCAATAGTTTTAAAAGAGCCCTACTGCCCGGTGGGGCAGCAACCCGTGTGTAACTAGTAGCTTGTCTCCAATAGTGAAGCGGGTTGCACCTCCCGCCGGCGGCAGCGGCGCAGCCCTCTGGGCGGGCCACGGGCGCCAGCCGCAGCGCGGAGCCGTTCCGCAAAGCTGCTGCCGGGTTCTGCCGGGTTACTTTTCGGTGAACTTCAGCTCGATCCGCCGGTTCTGGGCGCGCGCCTCCGGCGTGTCCGCAGAGTTCACCGGCTGGTACTCGCCAAAACCGTTGGCCGCCAGCCGCGAGGGCGGCACTCCCAGCGCCTCCACCATGTAGCGCACCACCGACAGCGCCCGCCCCTGGCTGAGCTCCCAGTTGTCGTTGAATTTCGGATGCGCGCCAAGGGGCCTGTCATCGGTATGGCCGTCCACCCGGATGATCCAGCTGATCTCCGGCGGGATCGCCGCCACCACGCTTTGCAGGATCGACACCACCTTGGCGATCTCCACCTTGCCCTCGGACGACAGGGTGGCGCTACCGGGTGCAAACAGCACCTCGGAGGCAAAGACAAAGCGGTCGCCCTGGATGCGGACGCCCTCCTGGGTGCCCAGAAGATCGCGCAGGCGGCCAAAGAACTCCGACCGGTAGCGCTCCAGATCCTGCGCCTTGCTGGCCAGCGCCGCGGTTTCGGCTTCCAGCCGCTTGCGCTCCTGTTCTTCCAGCAGCCGCCGCCTGCGCTCCTCTGATGCGGCGCGGGCGAGGGCTGCGTTCAGGTCCTGGCCCAGGTTCTGCAGCTGCACCTGCTGGGCGGCGTCGCGGGACTGGTAATCGTCCAGAATGGCCTGCAAGCCCCCCAGCTGCTCGCGCAGCGCTGCCACCTGCTGGTTCAGCAGCGCGGTTTCGCGGCGGGCGTCCTCTGACACCGCCTTCTCCTGCGAGAGCGCCTGCCGCGCCTGGGCCAGCAGGGCTGCGCGCTCTTCGGCACGGCTCATCTGCTCAGCGGCGCCGGCCTCCGCCGTCTCCTGCGCGGCGGCTGCCGCCAGCAGCCGCTGGCGCAGCACGTCCAGCTCGCTGGCCTGGGTGTCCGCCGCGGCCAGAGCCGCCTTGGCCTCGGCCAGCTCTGCCGCCAGCCGTCCGGCCTCAGCATCAGAACCGGCGCGGGCCGTTTCCAGTTCAGAGAGCTGCGCATCCAGCTGCTTCTTTGCGGCTTCGGCCGCGGCCAGCAGGGTCAGCGTGTCTTCCGCCTCCTGCCGCTGCGCCTCCAGCGCCAGGGTCATGGCGGTCAGTTCGGCATCTGCGGATTGCAGCTTTTCGCGCAGGGCTTCGGCGGCGGCGGCCTGCACCATCCGGGCCGCTTCCTCGGCGCTCAGCTGCTCCTGCAGGCCCGCGATTTCCTTGGAGTTTGCTGCCTCCTCTGCCTCAAGGCTGGCGATCAGCGCTTCCATCGCCTCGCGCTCGGCTGCCGCCAGCCGGGCGGCTTCGGTCTGGGCATCTATCTCGCCGCGGGCCTGCGCCAGCGCCAGGTTCAGCGCCTCCTGCTCGCTCAGCAATGTGTCGCGGGCGGCCTCCAGGCTTTGGCGTTCGGCGCTCAGATCCGCCACCCGCGCCTCAGCCGCATCGCGGCTGGCGATCAGGGCGGCCACCTGCGCCTCGAAGCTGGTGATGCGGCTGGCGGCCTCGGCCAAGTCACCGGCCTGGCGGTCGCGTTCGGCGGTCAGCGCGGAGATCAGCCCGCGGGCCTGCGCCAGATCCTGTTCAGCAGTGTTGAGGGTCGAGGTCAGCGCCCCCAGCCGGGCGTTCAGGCGGCTGTTCTCGCGTTCTTCCAGCCCCAGCGCGGAGGCCAGCGCGCTGACTTCGGCGGAGAGCTCATCCAGCTGGCTTTCCTGGCCCGTGATGGTCTCGCGCAGCACGAATTGCACCACCATGAAGATGGTCAGCACAAACATCAGAACCAGCAGCAGCCCGGTCATCGCATCGACGAACCCGGGCCAGATCGAGGCCTGGAACCGCTGTCCTGTGCGCCGGGAGAGGGCCATCGGTTACTCCCCCGCGTCCCGGCCCGGCAGGCCGCCGCGCGAGAGACCGCGCGGGCGGGCAAAGGCCTTGATCATCAGGTCGATGTCCTTGCGCAGCTCGGCCAGGCTTTCCTGGCGGCCGGCCGAGATTTCTTCGAGGATGCGCAGCATCTGCACGTCGATCGAGCGCAGCCGCATCCGGCTTTCGGCGTCGATCGCCCCCTGCTCTCCTTGCGCGCGCAGGATTTCCGTCAGGGCCTCCTGCCCGACCGCCACCCGGTCCAGCGCCGCGGTGATGGTGCCGGTCTGGTCCTGACGGCGGTTCATTTCCTGAATGGTGTCCACCAGGTCGCTCAGCTTTTGATCCACCGCCGCGCGGCCTTCGGACGTTTCGGCAAACATCGCCTGCAGCGCGTCCATCTGTTCGGCCATGTTATCAAGTACCTGGGACACCACGCCGCTGTCCCCGGCGCCGTCCTCGCCGGAGGAGAAGCTGACCCGGGTGATCGAGGAAAGCCATTCCTCCAGCTCGCGGTAGAAGCGGTTCTGGCCGTGGCCTGCGAACAGCTCCAACAAGCCCACGATCAGCGAGCCGGCCAGACCCAGGAGCGAGGAGGCAAAGGCCACGCCCATGCCGCCCAGCTGCGCCTCAAGGCCGGTCATCAGGCGGTTGAAGACAGACAGGCCTTCTTCGCCCTCCTGCGGTGCCAGGCTGCGGATGGTGTCAACGACGGCGGGAACAGTGGTGGCCAGACCATAAAAGGTGCCCAGAAGACCGAGGAAGATCAGCAGGTTGACAATGTAGCGGGTGATCTCGCGGTCTTCGTCGATGCGGCTGGCGACGGAGTCCAGTATGGAGCGGGTCGAGGCGGAACCCAGCTGCATCCGGGCGCTGCGCGTTGCCAGCAGCGAGGCCAGAGGCGCCAGTATCGACGGCGGGCGGCGGTGCTCCTGATTGTCGCCGGCGGCAAAGCGTTCGATCCAGCGCACCGAGCCGATAAGCTGCACCACCTGCCAGAAACAGGCCAGCACCCCGATCACAAACACGAAGACGATGAAGCCGTTGAGCCAGGGGTTGGCCTGGAACACCGGCAGCACCCGCGGCAGCGCCACAAAGGCGC
Source organism: Leisingera sp. UBA4491 (assembly GCF_002388965.1). Taxonomy (NCBI): domain Bacteria; kingdom Pseudomonadati; phylum Pseudomonadota; class Alphaproteobacteria; order Rhodobacterales; family Roseobacteraceae; genus Leisingera; species Leisingera sp. UBA4491. The sequence continues at coordinate 89,422 of NZ_DGNN01000005.1, forward strand.
CAAAGCCCGAGAGCCCAAGTGCGATCAGCATCATGATGATCTGCCGCACCGGCTGGGAGAATTGCGGCCGGGTTTTGCGGTCTGGCTGCGCCATACGTCTTGGCTCCTGACACTTTTGACTGCTCTTATTGCGTTCGCAGCCTATAAGCAAAGTGTCAGAAGCGCCAAGGCTTTATGCGGTGATTTCCCGCACCCGGCCGGCCAGCCAGTCCAGATCGTTGTCGTGCAGACCGATCTCGGCCAGATGCTCGGCGGTGTTGTAGAGGTATTCGGTGTTGGGGCCGCGCCCGCCAACCGCATGGGCGATGATCTGGGCCTGCTCCTCCAGGCTGAGACCGCCGCAATACTGCACATGATGCGGGTCGATCACATAGGTCACGGCGGTGACCACGGAGCCATCCGCCAGCTCCACCTGCAGATCGCGCTCCAGATAGGCGGAGGAAATCAGCTCGCGCTCACGCAGTTCCGCTAGGGTCTGGTCTTCGTGACCGGCTTCGACCGCCAGCGCGATCCCCTTGCAGTGCGCGTCTTCGACGGCATCCAGCGCCAGCACCAGGCCCGGCTTTTCCTCGCTGCCGCGGTGATGGATCGAGGACATGCAGAAGGAGCGCGCATAGCCGTGCAGCACCGCAACCTCGCGCCGCGCCACCGGGAAACCGGGGTTCCAAAGAAGTGATCCGTATCCGAATACCCACATGGTCATGTCGTCTGGCCCTTTTTGCTGCCCCCCTATAAACAGCAATCCTGTTGCGGACAAAAGAGGCTATCCGATGCGCCTGGCAAAACTGCTGATGGCCGCTCTGGCGGTGTGGAGCCTGTACTGGGCGGCGGCGGCCTGGGGGCTGCGCACGGGGATCGCAAGCTGGTTTGCCCAGCAGGAGCGGCAGGGCTGGCAGGCAGAACACTCCGGACTGGAAACCAGCGGCTACCCGCTGCGGCACCAGACCCGGATCAGCCGCCCCGCCCTGGCAGATCCCCGCACCGGAACAGCCTGGCGGGCGGACTGGCTGGAGCTGGACAGCCCCGCCGCCTGGCCCGGGCGGCTGGAGCTGCATTTCCCGGCGACGGCGCAGCGGCTGTCCTATTTCGACCGCACCGCGGTGATCACCGCAGAGGGGCTGCAGGCCAGCCTGCACCTGAAGCCCGGCGCGGCGCTGGAGCTGGAGCAGATGGCCGCCGTTGCCGGCAGCTGGCAGATCGAGCGCGGCGGCGAAACGGTGCTGAGCGGCGCGGCGCTGGACCTGCGCATGGTGCAAACGGACAGCCCCGAGACCTACCGGATCAGCGCCGGCGCGCAGGAGTTTGCGCCGCGCGCGGCCTGGCGGCGGCTGCTGGCCGCCAGCGCGCCGCTGCCGGAGCGGTTCGATACGCTGGCGCTGGAGATGACGGTTGGTTTTGACGCCCCCTGGGACCGGTCAGCGCTCGAACAACGGCGGCCGCAGCCGCGCCGGATTGACCTGAAACTGGCCGATGCCCGCTGGGGCGATCTGCGGCTGAAAGCAACGGGCACGCTGACGGTGGACGAAGAGGGGCTGCCCGCGGGGGAAATTGCGCTGCAGGCGGAGAACTGGCGCGGGCTGGTGCTGATGGCCGAACGCACCGGCGCGCTGCCGCCTGCCCTGCGCGGCACGGTGGAGCGGGTGCTGGGCCTCTTGGCGGAGACCAGCGGCAACCCCCGCGACCTCGACATTACCCTGGGGTTCCGGGACGGTTATGTGACGCTCGGCCCGCTGCCCCTGGGCCATGCGCCGCGGCTGATCATCCGCTGACCATGCGCCCGCCAGCAGCCTGCGCGGCGCTGGCAAGGGCGGGATCCTGCGAGGCTCTGCCTCGCGCTCCGGGATATTTCCGGCCAGAAGAACACGGGACGCCCGGCAGGCCCGAACCCTTAGCGGCAGTAGGAGCCGCCGCGGTGGCGGGCGATGTCCAGATGGAAGTGGTCCTTGTGGTAACGGTCGGCCTCAGGCCCCAGCACGGTGCCGAAGGGGCCGCAGGCCGCGCGCCAGATCTTCTTCAGCTTCTTGCGCGTCTTGCGCTGTTGCCAGCCGTGCAGGACGGTGATGGTCTCGCCGCTGGCAAGGGTAAAGCCGGAAATGTCGATCGCCCGGCCCCTGCCGTGTTCGGAGATCTTGGCGCCCGGGCGGTTGTTGCGGGTGCGGCAGGCGTAATGGGCCGCGACCCGCAGGCCAACGACCTTGTTGCGGCGCCCGAAGGCGGTTTCGACCTCGCGGTTGATCCAGGTCTTCAGCGCCCGGGCGGTGTTGCAGGTCATCAGCGAGGTCTGGCTGAGGCGGACCCCGGCAATTTCGCGCACCCTGACCGCATCCTTGACGCCGCAGCCGGGCAGTGCTCCGGTGACGCTGCCCGCATCATCCCCCTGAATGTCGATGTCGCCGCAAACCGAGCCCCTGCGCCGCTGGCGGCGCTTGAACAGCACCTGCTCTGACAGGCTGTCCGGGCGCGCGAAGGGCACCAGGGAATCTCCGGGGGCCAGCAGAGGCAGGCCGGCGGGGCGGGCCGCTGCTGCCAGGCGCTGCTCGGATTGCGGGCGGGCGGCCGGGCGCATGCCGGGCACGGGGTCCAAGGCAGCCGGCAGCCCCGCGTCTGCTGCCGGGCGTTCGGGCGGCTCCAGCGAAGCGTCCGGCGTTGCGGCCTGCGCGGCGCCGCCAAACAGGCCCGCCAGGATCAGCACGCCCGCGCGGATCATTTCTTCTGCCCCCGGCCGAAGTCCGGCGCGTCGGTGTCCTGGCCGGCCTCGATGATGCCGCGGCGGATGGCGCGGGTGCGGGTGAAGTAGGCGTGCAGATGCTCCCCGTCGCCGGTGCGGATGGCGCGCTGGAGGGCAAAGAGCTCCTCCGTGAAGCGGCCGAGGATTTCCAGCGTGGCGTCCTTGTTGGTCAGGAACACGTCGCGCCACATGGTGGGGTCGGAGGCCGCGATACGGGTGAAGTCGCGGAAACCGGCGGCGGAATACTTGATCACCTCGCTGTCGGTCACCCGGCGCAGATCGTCTGCGACGCCGACCATGGTGTAGGCGATCAGGTGCGGGGTGTGCGAGGTGACGGCCAGCACCAGGTCGTGGTGGTCGGCGTCCATCTCATCGACATGGGCGCCCATACCCTCCCACAAGGCCCGCAGGCGTGATGTCGCCTCCGGATCGGTGCCCTCGACCGGGACCAGCAGCGACCAGCGGTTGTCGAACAGTTCGGCAAACCCGGATTCGGGGCCGGAATGCTCGGTGCCTGCCAGCGGGTGGGCGGGCACGAAATGCACGCCCTCGGGGATATGCGGCAGCACCGCCTCGATCACGTGACGCTTGACCGAACCCACGTCAGACACGGTGGCGCCGGGTTTCAGAACCGGTGCGATGTCCTCCATCACCGGCCCCATCGCGCCGACAGGAACGCAGAGCACCACCAGATCGGCGTCCTGCACCGCCTCCCGGGCGCTGTCGCAGACGCGGTCGCACAGGCCGATGCGGCGGGCGGTGTCACGGGTCTCAGCGCTGCGGGCATAGCCGGTGACCTCGCCTGCCAGCCCGGCGCGTTTCATGGCCCAGAACATCGAGGACGCAATCAGGCCCAGGCCGATCAGCGCGACGCGGCCGTAAACTTCTCCGCTCATGCCTGAACCTCTTTGGCCTTGCTCTCTTTGAATGCCTTGACGCCCTGCGCGATGCGGCGGCAGGAGTCCTCGTCGCCGATGGTGATCCGCAGCGCGGCGGGCAGGTTGTAGCCCGCCACCCGGCGCACGATCAGCCCCTGCGCCTGCAGATGCAGATCGCAAGCCTCCGCCTCTGCCTGGCTGGAGAACCGGGCCAGGATGAAGTTGGTGCTGGAGACATCCGACGGCACGCCAAGCTCCGCCAGCGCATTTGCCAGCCAAGCACGCCATTTGGCGTTTTCGGCCCGGCAGTAATCCACGTAATCCGTATCGCGCACCGAGGCCTCTGCCCCCGCCAGCGCGGTGCTGGAGACGTTGAAGGGGCCGCGCACCCGGTTCAGCACGTTGATGATCTCCCTGGGGCCGTAGCCCCAGCCGATCCGGGCGCCGCCCAGCCCGTAGATCTTGGAGAAGGTGCGGGTCATGAAGACGTTGCTGCGGGCGCCGATCAGCGCGGCGCCGGCATCAAAACCCTCGACATATTCGGCATAGGCGCCGTCCAGCACCAGGAGCGCACCATCGGGAATGCCATCTGCCAGCCGCGCCACCTCGGCCTCGCTGATCATGGTGCCGGTGGGGTTGTTGGGGTTGGCGATGAAGACCAGCTTGGTGCGTGCCGTGCAGCCCGCCAGCAGCGCGTCCACGTCGGTGATGCGCTCGCGCTCCTTCACCTCCACCGGGGTGGCACCGGCAGCCAGCGCGCTGATGCGGTACATGGCAAAGCCGTGTTCGGTATAGAGAACTTCATCCCCCGGCCCGGCATAGGCCTGGCACAGGAAAGCGATGATCTCATCGCTGCCGGCACCGCAGATGATCTGCTCCGGCTCCAGCCCGTGCACCTCGCCGATGGCCTGCCGCAGCGCCGCGTGATCCGAACTGGGATAGCGGTGCATATGGGCGGCCGCCTCCTGCATCGCCTGAATTGCGCGCGGGCTGGGGCCAAAGGGGTTCTCGTTCGAGGAGAGCTTCACAACATTGCTCACCCCTTTCACATGGGCAGCCCCGCCCTGATACAGAGCGATGTCCATGATACCGGGCTGCGGTGTGAGTTGGGTCATAATACGGGCTCCTTAATTCCAACCCGTCATAACGGCCCAAACGCGGACGGGGAAGCACCAAGATGACGCTTCCCCCTTGCTGCCGCCCCCCAGCGGCAGTCTGCCCCGGCCGCATACGCGCGTCAGTGCGCGGCTGCAGTCTTGGGCATTTTGCGCTTGGCTTCGGCCATGATGATCTTCTGGATCTGCTTGCGCAGTTCCATGTCCTTGCGCATCGCCTCGTTGGCCTGCTTCTGCATGGTGGAGGCTGATTGCGAGCCGTCCGCGCCGGCCAGCGCCTCCCCCGCGTATTTGCTGAGCGTCTTGCCGGAGATCTGCTTGGCGATCTCGCCATAGATGGCGTCGCCGTGCAGCTTGATGAAATCCTCCGTCGCCTTGGTGCCGTATTTGGCAATCAGGTCCTTCTTGACCGCGCCTTCCATGGCGGCGGGCGCCAGCGTGGTCTTGAGGAATTTTTCGGCGGCGCTCGTGAAGCCGGAAGAGAATGCCTCCAGCGCCTTGCCGGCGCCTGCGGACATGATCCCCGCGGTCAGGATCTTGGCGATGCTTTCCTTAATTTCCTTGGTGTTAGGCGGGCGGCCCTTTTCGATCAGGGGTTTGGCGAGGCCGATGGTCTCCTTCAAGGCCTCCGTCACCATGGCTTCGCCGGCCTTGGATTTCAGGAATTTCTCGAAGAAGGCCTTCACTGCCTTCTTGGGCATTTCGCGCGACAGCCTGGAGGCCGCGGCCTTGGCCAGATCATCGGCAAGGCCTGCGGACAGCTTGGCGGTCAGCTTGCCGCCGGCCGCCCCCGCCAGGCCCGCGATGAAGCTGTCGATGAACACCTTCTTGGCGGCGCCGTCCCAGGTGACGGTGTTGCCCGCCAGATGCTCGCCGAGCTGGCCCGCGCTGGATTTCAGCGCCTCGGTGCTGGCGGCGGCGATGGCGTGGGCCTTGGCGGGCGACATGCCTTTGGTCGCGACCAGGCGGGCGGTCATGTAGGTTTCGACCACGGCAAAGGAGACCTCGCGCACGACCTCCAGCTTCCAGACGATGGCGCCTGCGGTGCTGATGCGCTGGTCGATGAATTTCTTGAACGCCTTGCCGCCGGTGTTATAGGCCTTGGTTGCCTTCACATCCTGCTTGTAGACCTTTTTCCAGTCCGGCTTTTTCTTGCTGGTCAAGGTCTTGAGAAAACTCGCCTCGGAGCGGGCGTTCAGAATCGGGGTCCAGGGCGGATCGGTCTTGTCGTTGACCACGCTGACGGCGAATTCGGTCAGCGCGTTCAGGAAGGTCTCGTTGCCCTGGCGGGTGTTTTCCACATCGTTGCAGAAATCGACCCAGGATTCCGCCTGGCCGTACATCATTTCCGCCTTGGCCAGCAGCTTGCGGCGCAGTTCCTCCTGCCCGGCTTCAAACTCGGCCACGGTGATCAGCTTAGACTTGCCGTTTTCGACAACCTCGACGCGTTCCACCTTGGTGTCGGCGGAATGCATCGCAGCCAGTTTCGGCAGGCCCGCATTCCAGGTGCGCATGCCGGGATCGACAATGCCATCAGGCTTCTTGAAGCCCAGCTTCTTTTTCTGGAAATCGCGGATCATGGTGATCAGCGCAGCATCGCATTTGGTGCTGACCTCAACGGAATAGCCGTTTGCCTTGAGCATCAGGCGGACGAGTTCGACATCCGCGGGGGCGTTCTTGACCGGTTTGAATTTGCTTTCACCGGTTTTGGGGTCCGGCTTGGTAATCCGTTTCTTGTCGCCAACGGGGGCGGACAGCTTGAGAGCCATGACCTTGCTCCAACCAATTAACTACTGGTTCAAGCGTGCCATGGCCCCGGCGCTCCGTCGCGGGGGATTTGGCAGAGACATTCCCCTTTAAATGCCGGGGCCGGCTGCCTACGTATCACAAGCATGTGAGGTGCTTCCCCGATGCGGGAAAGCACTCAAACCGGGTACGCTAGGCGGCCTGTGCCTTGAAACGGGCGGTCTGCGGGTCGGCATCGTAACGGGCTGCAATCTCCCCCGCCTTCATCGTCAGGTCATTGACGCAATTGATGATGTATTGCGCTGTCTCCTCCTCCATCAGGTAGGAGAAGTTGAGCCGGACCCAGCCGGGCTTCTTCATCTCCTCGCCTGCCTGCAAGTCGGCAAACAGGGTTTCCGATTCCGGATGATTGATGCCCAGCAGCCGGTGCGCGTAAGGGCCTGCGCAAGCGCAGCCGCCGCGGGCCTGGATGCCGTAGACGTCGCTCAGCATGCGGGTGAACAGCTGCTGATGGACCGGCTTGCCTGCCGCGTCCGTCACCAGGAAGGAGAAGATCGGCAGCCGGTGCGCGCTGCGGTGGCCGAGGATGCGCAGGCGCGGGTTGGACAGCCAGCCGTCCCAGGCCATTTGTGCAAACCTGGCTTCGCGGGCCTCGATCTGGTCCTGACCCACCGCTTCCTTAACCAGAAAGGCCAGGGCCGCGCGGATGTCGCCGATCACGTTGGGGGTTCCGGCCTCCTCGCGCGCAGCCAGATCCTGGCTGTATTCGTGCCGCCAGGGGGAGACGAAGCTGACGGTGCCGCCTCCCGGCCAGGACGGGCAGCGGCGGCGCACGGCGGATTGGTTGACGATCAGCACGCCAGAGGCGCCGGGGCCGCCCGGGAACTTGTGCGGTGAGACCACGACGGCGTCCTTGCGGGCCGCGCCGCCCGCGCCCATGTCAACCGGCAGGTAGGGGCCGCCGCCAGCATAGTCCCAGACCGCCAGCGCGCCATGCGCGTGCAGCAGGCGGCTGATGGGATCGGGAGCGGTGACGATGCCGGTCACGTTGGAGGCGGCAGAAAAGCTGCCGATTTTCAGGTCGCTGTCCGCGTGCTGTTTCAGGGCCAGTTCCAGCACTGCCAGATCCGGGCCGCCCTCGGCTGCTTCGGGGATCTCCACCACCTCGGCCTTGCTCTCGCGCCAGGGCAGGATGTTGGAGTGATGCTCATAAGGGCCGATGAAGACGACCGGGCGGGCGGCCTCGTTGACGCCAAACAGGCTCACCAGGCGGTTGAGGCCCGCAGTGGCGCCGGAGCCGGTGAAGATCACCGCATCCTGTGCCGTGGCGCCGGTGAGACGGGCAATCTCGCTGCGCGCCTCGCGGCGCAGGCGGGTCATCTGGGTGCCGCAGTAGGACGCCTCGGTATGGGAGTTGGCGTAGAAGGGCAGCACCTGGGCGGCCACGAAATCCTCCACCTGGCGCAGTGCGCGGCCGGAGGCGACGTAATCGGCGTAGACCAGCGGCACCTCGCCATCGAGACCGGGGATCATCACCCCGTCGCCAATCACGCTGCGGCCAAGGGTTCCGTCCTGGGCGGCCTGCCGGATTGTCTGTTTAAATGCTGCCAGGGTCATGTCGCGCCTCCGAAATCTGTGAGGCCACTATGAACGGAGTTTCGCGAGAGAACTTTATCAATTACTGAGTGGATCGACCCAATATTGTGTCATATGATCCAATCATGACCAAATCAGCAGATCAAATTGACCGTGCGATCCTGAAGGCCCTGCAGCAGGACGCCAGCCTGTCGCAGCGCGAGCTGGCGGACAAGGTGGGGCTGTCGCAGAACGCCTGCTGGCGGCGGCTGAAGGCGCTGAACGAAAGCGGGCTGCTGAAGGGCTCCACCGCGCGGCTGGACCGCAAGCAGCTGGGGCTGGATCTGGTGGTGTTCGTGCTGCTGCGCACCCGGCATCATTCGGCGGAGTGGCTGCAAAAGTTCCGCCGCCACGTGCTGACCATCCCCGAGGTGGTCGATTTTCACCGCATCGGCGGCGATTACGATTATCAGCTGAAAGTGGTGACAGAAGACATGGCCAGCTACGACAAGGTCTATCAGCGGCTGATCTCGGGCGTGGAGCTGGACAGCGTGACCTCCTATTTCGCGATGGAAGCCATCGCCGAGGGGCGCCCGCTGCCGCTTTAGAAAAGGATGAAGCGGGGGCTCTGCCCCCAGCCCTGCGGGCTTCCCCCGGGATACTTCCGGCCAGAAGAAGGCCCTTTTGGTCAGTGACCGAAGGCGCTGTCCTTCATCCATTTCGGGCGCTTGCCGTCCGGACCCATGCGCATGTGCAGGCAGGCGGTGCCGAGGCGCTGGAAATAGAGGATATCGACCGGATACCAGCCGGCAGAGGGTACCTCGACCTGGGTCATGATGGTGCTGTCGCAGGACTGGCGGCCGTCGAATTCACCCACGATCTGGCCGCCGATATTGGCCCGCAGCCCGTCGTTGGTCAGGAAGTCGATATTGTGGATGCCCGGCTGGTCGAACTTCACGTATCCGGTGATTCTGGCCGCCACATGCATCGGCCGCTTGGCGGTCAGGGTGTTCTGCCCCTCTTCGGTGTCGCGGTTGTCCAGTCCGGCGATGGGGCGGCCCGGCTCGCTGCCGATTTTCAGCGCCGAGGAGGCTTCGGCCAGTGTTTTCACATCCTGCGGGTAGGCGTAGACCACCGCGAGACCGGGCTTGACGCCAGAGGGCTGCGGATTTGCGGGGGTGAGTTTCAGTGGTGCCGCGCCTGCCGCCGCCGCCAGAACCGTGAGCGCCGCCGCGGCAGCTGCCTTCATCATCAACTTCATGGGTCACTCCCTGTCGCTTTTGAGGAAGGATAGTACCAATGATGCCGCCGGACCACAGCTTTCCTTGCTGCCGCGCCGCGCGCCTGCGGCAAGGCGGCCGCGCCACAGAAAAAGGGCTGCCCGTTTGGACAGCCCTTCCGCCAGTTGCCCTGAGGGCAGCAGGCTTAGTTCTTGGCGTAGAATTCGACGACCAGGTTCGGTTCCATGATCACCGGATACGGCACGTCGCCCAGGGACGGGGTGCGCACGAAGGTTGCGGTCATCTTGGAGTGGTCGGCTTCGATGTAATCCGGCACATCGCGCTCAGCCAGCTGAACGGCTTCCAGAATGGCGACCATTTGCTTGGACTTGTCGCGGACCTCGATCACGTCGCCCTCTTTCACGCGGTAGGAGGGGATGTTCACGCGCTTGCCGTTGACCAGGACGTGGCCGTGGTTGACGAACTGGCGGGCCGCAAAGACGGTCGGCACGAACTTGGCGCGGTAGACGACGGCGTCCAGGCGGCGCTCCAGCAGGCCGATCAGGTTTTCACCGGTGTCGCCCTTCACACGCTCGGCTTCGCCGTAGATGCGGCGGAACTGCTTTTCGGTCAGGTCGCCGTAGTAGCCCTTCAGCTTCTGCTTGGCGCGCAGCTGGATGCCGAAGTCGGACAGTTTGCCCTTGCGGCGCTGGCCGTGCTGGCCCGGGCCGTAGTCGCGGCGGTTGACCGGGGACTTCGGGCGGCCCCAGATGTTTTCGCCCATGCGGCGGTCGATTTTGTACTTGGCAGACGTGCGTTTGGTCACGGCTGATCTCCTTCTAAAGTGGCATTGCAGCTGCTTCCGAAAACCGGTTCCCACTTTTCGGGCTGCAATCGCGTCTGCCACTGCACCGTCTGTGTGTACCTGTCCCAGGAGACCTGCAACAATCGAAGGGCGTTGTCCTCTTGCTCCGCATCCAGGATCCGGGCATGACAGGCATCCCCTTGCGGGGGCCACCAACACCAATGAAGCCGCGCTTATATCGGGGTTCGGGGCGGAGTCAACACGGCTGCGCCCGAATGATGCGAAAATCTGCATCCGCCGCGGGCCAGGCCGCCGCATGGTGCCCTGCCCGCCCAGGCAAAGGCGTCAGGCAGCCTCGTGCCGCAGGATCGCCGCCTCGGACGGGCTGAGGCTGCGGCGGGCATAGGCGCCATAGGAGAGCGGGTTGCGCTCCAGCTCCGGCTGCAGGCGGAACAGCCTTTCCCTGTCCGTGCCGCACAGCGCCGTGAGCGAGGCACTGGACGGATGGAAGCTGTCAGTTTCAACCCCATTGGCCCAGAGCACCTGATGGCTGGCCAGCATCAGGTGGATATAGGTGACTTCGCGCACCGAGGCATCGGGCAGGATCGTGCGGCCATCGACCAGATCGCCGGCCGCCACCAGCACCTCGGGCGTGTTGAACAGCGCCTGCACATGCGCGCCGCGCAGCAGCATCCGGTGATCGGGAGAGACCAGCAGTTCCTGCTCCGGCCGGCCGATCCCCAGGGCGCCTGCGTGAATGCGGACCGGGCGCAGCTGCGGCATCACATACAGGCGCGCACCGGTGATCCGGCGGGAGCCGATCCACAGGATCTCCTGCGCGCCGCTGTCGCGGGTCTGGACCCTATCGCCTTCGCGCAGCTGTTCCACCGGTTGCGGCCCGCGGGGGGTCGCAATCAGCGTGCCCGGGGTAAAGCAGATGACGCCGCCATCGCCCTGGGCCCCGCGCTGGGGCCGGTCTGTGCGGACGGCGCCAAGCGCGTGATGCACCACCCAGAGGTCAGTGCCGCGCGGCGGCAGCTCACCGGCAAACATCACCAGCGGGGGCTGGCCCGGGCCGGTTTCAATCAGGGTGGCCGTGAAACTTTGCACGCCGTTGGTCACTGCGAAGCTGCTGTCCTGCAGCGGCGCGTCAGCCGCCGCCGCGCTGATGCCTGTCCGGTTCTGCAGCGCCGCGCCAACCAGCCGGCGCACCGACCGCGCCGCGCGGCGGCGCATCTCTGCATCGCCGTTTGCCATATCCAGCCGCGACAGCCCGGCCGGCCCGTCCACCCGCACGGCATCGCCATGCCAGGACCAGGCCGCGCCCGTATTCAGCGCGTCCACCGGGGCGGCCCGAAGGCCGTCGATCTCGGTTTGCGACCAGGACATAACAAACGTGCCGTGAAAGCCCGTTTTCATCTGCCTGTATGCCCGCTTCAGTGTGTTATTTTTTGCGGAACGTTAACGCAGTGTTCTTACTCCGGAAACTGCGATGCGGTTGAAACGCTTGTGAACGTGCCCTTTGCGCACCAATCTTCACTGGGTTGAAGCCGGGCTTGCGCCACTCAACCAACGGGGCGGCAAACCGGCGGCCGTGCGCCTGAAAGACCCTCTCTCCGTGCCTCAGGTCATCGGGCTGTAACTGGCCCGCAGGGCATCGGCCGCCTGGCGCACCACGCCGGCGACCTGCATCAGCTGCCGCGCCAGCGGGTTGCTGCGGCGCCAGATCATGCCGATGGTGCGGGCGGGCTGCGGGTCGCGGAAGCGGGCCACCGACACCACCGCCGAGCGGGTTTCAACCGGCACGGCCATTTCGGGGATGAGCGTCACGCCGATGCCGGCGCTGACCATCTGAACCAGCGTCGACAGGGAGCTGCCGTCCAGCAGCTCGCGCGGGGCGGCCGACTGCATGTTGCAGAAAGACAGCGCCTGATCGCGGAAGCAGTGCCCTTCCTCCAGCAGCAGGAGCCGCATTTCGCGCAAGCCCTCAGGCCCCGGAACCGGCTTGCCAGTATCCTCCCCCGGGCGCACCAGCACGAAGTCCTCGGAAAACAGCGGCACCTCCTCGAACGCAGGCTCAGAGACCGGCAGCGCCACGATGGCGGTGTCCAGACGCCCCTCGCCCAGTTCCTCCAGCAGCTTGGGGGTCACGGTTTCGCGCACCCGGATGTCGGCCTCCGGATACTGCCGGGTCAGCGTGCCGACAATGGAGGGCAGCAGATAGGGCGCGATGGTGGGAATCACCCCGATCCGCAGCCGCCCGGCCAGCCCCTCGCGCGAGGCGCGGTCCAGCTCGCCCAGCTCATCCACCGAACGCAGGATGCCGCGCACCCTGACCGCCAGATCCTCGCCAAAGCTGGTCAGACGCACCTGGCGCGCCCCGCGCTCCACCAGCTGCACCCCCAGCACTTCCTCCAATTCCTTGATCTGAACCGACAAAGCGGGCTGAGACACCGCGCAGGTCTCTGCCGCGCGGCCGAAATGGCGGTGCTGTGCCAGCGCCTCAAAATAGCGCATCTGGCGGAGGGTCACGTTTATCATAGGATTTGCTTATCACTGCGATGAATAAATGCAACTTAATCCAATGGGTTTCCTCTGCTAGCCTCACCGCACGAAGACAGGGAAAACCGGCAGCAGCTTTGCCGCGCGCGCAGCCTCATGGCGGGGCTGCGGCAGCGCGCTGGCCCGGAGCCGCAGAACGGGTCCCGGGGCGCTTCTGTCGCGTAGCGCGTCAACAACTGCAGCCACGATCGGAGACAAAAATGGACGGAAATACTCCCCAAGGAAAATGCCCGGTGTTTCATGGCGCTGCCGCAACCGGCGGCACCACCAACAAGCACTGGTGGCCGAACCTCTTGAACCTGAAGGTTCTGCACCAGCATTCGCCTGCGTCGAACCCGATGGGGGCTGATTTCAACTATGCCGAGGAATTCAAGAAGCTGGACCTAAAGGCGGTGAAGCAGGACCTGCACGCGCTGATGACCGACAGCCAGGACTGGTGGCCTGCGGACTATGGCCATTACGGGCCGCTGTTCATCCGCATGGCCTGGCACAGTGCCGGCACCTACCGCACCGCCGACGGGCGCGGCGGCGGCGGCACCGGCAGCCAGCGCTTTGCGCCGCTGAACAGCTGGCCGGACAATGGCAACCTGGACAAGGCGCGCCGCCTGCTGTGGCCGATCAAGCAGAAGTACGGCAACAAGATCTCCTGGGGGGACCTGATGATCCTGGCGGGCAACTGCGCCATTGAATCGATGGGCGGCCCGGTGTTCGGCTTTGGCGGCGGCCGTGCGGATGTGTGGGAACCGGAGGAAGACGTCTATTGGGGGGCGGAGACCGAATGGCTGGCCACCAGCGACCAGCCCAACAGCCGCTATTCCGGCGAGCGCGACCTGGCCAACCCGCTGGCCGCGGTGCAGATGGGGCTGATCTACGTGAACCCGGAAGGCCCGGACGGCAACCCGGACCCGGTCGCCTCGGGCAAGGACGTGCGCGAGACTTTCAGCCGCATGGGCATGAATGACGAGGAAACCGTGGCGCTGGTGGCGGGCGGCCACACCTTCGGCAAGGCGCATGGCGCCGGCGATCCCGAACTGGTCAGCACGGAGCCCGAAGGCGCGGACATTGAGCACATGGGGCTTGGCTGGCTGAATTCGCACGGCACCGGGAACGCTGCTGACACCACCACCTCTGGCATTGAAGGGGCCTGGAAGCCCAACCCGACCCATTGGGACATGGGGTATTTCGACGTGCTGTTCGGCTATGAGTGGAAACTGGTCAAAAGCCCGGCCGGTGCGAACCAGTGGCAGGCGCAGGACGTGAAGCCCGAGCATATGGTGGTGGATGCCCATGACCCCAGCAAAAAGCATGCGCCGATGATGACCACCGCGGATATGTCGATGCGGATGGATCCGGACTATGAGAAGATCTCGCGCGATTTCCACGCCAACCCGGAGAAATTCGCCGACGCCTTTGCCCGCGCCTGGTTCAAGCTGTGCCACCGCGACATGGGGCCCAAGTCGCGCTATCTGGGCGAGGAAGTCCCGGCCGAGGATCTGATCTGGCAGGATCCGGTGCCGCCGGTGGATCACCCGCTGGTGGAAACGGATGACGTTGCAGACCTCAAGGCCAAGGTGCTGGCGTCCGGGCTTACGGTGCCGGAACTGGTCTCCACCGCCTGGGCCTCGGCCTCGACCTTCCGCGGCTCCGACATGCGCGGCGGCGCCAATGGCGCACGCATCCGGCTGGAGCCGCAGAAGACCTGGGAGGTGAACGAGCCTGACAAGCTGGCAAAGGTGCTGAAGGTTCTGGAAGGCATCCAGAGCGATTTCAACGGGAGCGCATCCGGCGGCAAGAAGATCTCGATGGCCGATCTGATCGTGCTGGCGGGCGGCGCCGCGGTGGAAGAGGCCGCCAAGGCCGCTGGCCATCCGGTCGAGGTGCCGTTTACTCCGGGCCGGACGGATGCCAGCCAGGAGCAGACCGACATCGAAGGATTTGCCGTGCTGGAGCCGGAGGCCGATGGTTTCCGCAACTACCAGAAGGCGGACTACAGCATTCCGGCCGAGAAGATGCTGGTGGACCGGGCGCAGCTCCTGACCCTCAGCGCGCCGGAGATGACGGCGCTGATTGGCGGCCTGCGGGTGCTGGGGGCCAACCACGGCGGCGCGGCGCATGGGGTGTTCACGGACCGGGCCGGCACGCTGAGCACCGATTTCTTCACTAATATCCTGGACATGAGCGTGCAGTGGAAGCCGGCCGGCGACGGCACCTATGAGGGCCGTGACCGTGCCAGCGGCGAAGTGAAATGGACCGCCACCCGCGCCGATCTGGTGTTCGGCTCCAACTCGCAGCTGCGGGCGCTGGCCGAGGTCTATGCGCAGGATGACTTCAAGGATGCGTTTGTGCAGGACTTTGTTGCGGCCTGGGCCAAGGTGATGAACGCAGACCGGTTTGATCTGGCGGCGTAAACACGGCCCATCGCGCAAACAGGGCGCTCCGGGAAACCGGGGCGCCTTTCTCATTGCACGGCCTAGGAACAACACTGAGGGCAGCGCCTGACCCTGGGTGGGCGTGAAGCGCCCTCCCGTGGGGAGGGTCGGGCGCTGCCCGGCCTACGGCCGGGCGGAACGGTCGTTACTCAGGCGCCCCTGCCCCCTGCCCAAGTTCAATCACCCGGGTGCCGGCGGTGTACTCCGACTCGATGATCAGAATCGCCAGCAGCCCGATCAGCGCCAGCGGCGGCAGCAGGATCGCGTAGATCAGCGCCAGCCGCTCCCAGGCCATATGCATGAAGACGGCGATGATCAGCCCCGCCTTCAGCACCATGAAGATCAGGATCAGGCTCCAGCGCAAGAGCCCCTGCAGCTGTGCGTAATCCACCCAGTACGAGCCGGCGCTGAGGATGAACAGCAAGACCCAGACCACGAAGTAAAGCTTGATCGGATGCTGCTGCCCCTCGTCATGCGCCACATGCCGGGTGTCCATTGCGTGCGGTGTGTCTGTCATGGCGGCCCCCTACCACAGATAGAAGAATGCAAAGATGAAGACCCAGACCAGGTCGACGAAGTGCCAGTACAGCCCCATGATCTCGACCGCCTCGTAATCGCCGTTGCCAGCCGACATCCAGCTGCGCTGGTCCCGGTCGAAGTCGCCCCGCCAGACCTTGAGGGCAACGATGATCAGGAAGATCACACCGATGGTCACATGGGTGCCGTGAAAGCCGGTGATCATGAAGAAGCTGGCGCCGAACTGCTCTGCCCCCCAGGGGTTGCCCCAGGGGCGCACGCCCTCGGAAATCAGCTTGGACCATTCAAACGCCTGCATCCCCACGAAACACGCGCCCAGCGCGGCGGTCGCCAGCATCAGCGCGGCGGTCGCCTTGCGCGCCTTGCGGTAGGCGCAGTTCACCGCCATCGCCATCGTGCCGGAGGAGGAAATCAGCACGAAAGTCATGATGGCAATCAGGATCAGCGGCAGGTCCTGGCCGCCGATATGCAGGGCAAAAACCTCGCTGGCGTTGGGCCATTCGGCGGTGGTGGAGCTGCGGGCGGTCAGGTAGGCGACCAGGAAGCAGGCAAAGATAAATGTGTCGCTGAGCAGCAGGATCCACATCATCGCCTTGCCCCAGGAGACCTTCTTGAACACCCGCTGGTCCGAGCTCCAGTCGGCGGCGAAACCGCTGTGCCCCTGTTGCAGCAGCGTCTGGTCCTGGCCTTGCAGCGGATGGTCCATCAGTCTCCCTCCCTCAAGTCACGGCGGCGCGGCACAGCGCCAGAAAGGCGTTGCCCCAGCCCTGCAGCAATGCAAACAGCATCAGCCAGAACGCCAGCAGCCCGTGCCAGTAAAGCGCGCAGAGCCGCACCCCCGGCAGCAGCGCCTTGACGTCCCCGCCGCCGGCGTGGCGCAGGCAGATGGCCGCCAGCGCGATGATGCCGCCCAGCACATGCAGCCCGTGCAGGCCGGTGATCAGGTAGAAAAAGCTGGCCGCAGGGGGACCGTCCAGCGGGTAGCCGTCTGCGGTCAGCGCGATCCACACCTGCGCCTGCCCGGCCAGAAAGGCGAGCGTGGCGATGCTGGCGGCAATCAGGCTGGCGCGCAGCCAGCGCGTGGTGCCCGCCCGCGCGGAGATCACCACGAACTGCATGAACAGGCTGGCCAGCAGCAGCAGCGCCGTATTGAGCCAGACCCGGCCGGGCAGCGGCACCAGTTCCCACGGCGTCTCGTCGATCTGCATGACAAAAGCACTGCCAAGCATCGCAAACAGCCCGCCGGCCACGGCGAGGAAGACGGCGATGAAGATGAAGCCCGGCGCGCGCCCCGGGCCATGGCCCGCCAAGGGGGCAATGCCGGTTTCCAGCCAGGGCTTGGAGGCGAGCCGCTGCTGCGACAGCCACAGCCCGGCGGCCAGGGCGACCAGCGCCAGGAAGGCCAGGATGACCGTCACAGCCGCCTCCCCCCGCTGTCCGGCACCCAGGGATCGTTCTGGGCGACATAATCCTCCGCCGCGCCGGGCACGCTGTAGTCATAGGCCCAGCGGTAGACGTTGGGCAGGTCATCCCCCCAGTTGCCATGCCGCGGCGGCGTTTCCGGCGTCTGCCACTCCAGCGAGGTGGCGCGCCAGGGGTTGCCGCCCGCCGCAAGCCCATGGCGCAGGCTCCAGAAGATGTTGAACAGGAACAGCACCTGCACCGCGCCGACAATCAGCGCGGCGGAGGAGATGAAGGCATTGAGCCCGTCCACCGGCGCGGTCAGGAAGGCCGGCTCGCCGATCTCGAAATAGCGGCGCGGCACGCCGACGAGGCCGACATAGTGCATCGGGAAGAACACCGCATAGGCCCCGATGAAGGTGACCCAGAAGTGGATCTGGCCCATCGCCTCATTCAGCATCCGTCCGGTGATCTTGGGATACCAATGGTAGATCGCGCCGAAGATCACCATGATCGGCGCCACCCCCATCACCATGTGGAAATGCGCCACCACGAACATGGTGTCGCTGAGCGGCACATCGACCACCACGTTGCCCAGGAACAGCCCCGTGAGCCCGCCGTTCACGAAGGTCACGATGAAGCCCAGCGCAAACAGCATCGGCAGGGTCAGGTGGATGTCGCCCTTCCACAGGGTCAGGATCCAGTTATAGACCTTGATCGCGGTCGGGATCGCGATGATCAGCGTGGTGGTGGCGAAGAAGAAGCCGAACCACGGATGCATGCCCGAGACATACATGTGGTGCGCCCAGACGATGAAGCTGAGCGCGCCGATGATGACGATGGCCCAGACCATCATCCGGTAGCCGAAGACATTCTTGCGCGCATGGACCGCGATCAGGTCGGAGACGATGCCGAAGGCGGGCAGCGCCACGATATATACCTCCGGATGGCCGAAGAACCAGAACAGGTGCTGGAAGGCAATCGGGCTGCCGCCGCCGTAGCTCAGCTTCTCGCCCAGCTCCACCAGCGCCGGCATGAAGAACGAGGTGCCCAGGAGCCGGTCGAACAGCATCATCACGCAGGCCACGAACAGCGCCGGGAACGCCAGCAGCGCCATCACCGTGGCGGTGAAGATGCCCCAGACGGTCAGCGGGAGCCGCATCATGGTCATGCCGCGGGTGCGGGCCTGCAGCACGGTGACGGCATAGTTCAAACCGCCCATGGTAAAGCCGATGATGAACAGAATGAGCGAGACCAGCATCAGGATGATGCCGCTTTGCGCGCCGCCCGGCGTGCCCGACAGCACCGCCTGCGGCGGGTACAGCGTCCAGCCCGCGCCGGTCGGCCCGCCGGGAACAAAGAAGCTCGCCACCAGCACCAGCACCGCCAGCAGGTAGATCCAGTAGCTGAGCATATTGACGAAGGGAAACACCATGTCGCGGGCGCCGACCATCAGCGGGATCAGGTAATTGCCGAAACCGCCGAGGAAGATCGCGGTCAGCAGATAGATCACCATGATCATCCCGTGCATGGTGACGAACTGGTAATAGGCCTCGGGTGTGATGAAGTCGAACAGCCCCGGAAAGCCCAGTTGCAGCCGCATCAGCCAGGACAGCACCAGCGCCACCAGGCCGATGGCCGCGGCGGTGCCGGAATACTGGATGGCGATGTATTTGGCGTCCTGCGAGAAGACGTACTTGCCGATCCAGCTGTGCGCATGCGGCGGCATCACATCGGCAACTTCGCGCGGCGGCAAAGTGCTGTCGTGGTCAGGCAGGTAGTCGGTCATTACAGGCCTCCATCCAAATCCGGTGTACCGGCCGGCCTTTCGGCCGGGCAGCGCCCGGCCCTCCCCGCGGGAGGACGCTGCCCTTAGCGTCTTGCGAGCCTCGTTTCGGCCCCGGCTCCGGGAGCCGCGCCCGCGTAGTCTTCAAAGGTCAGCTGCTCCTGCAGCCATTCCTGGTATTCCGCGGCCTCCACCACGGTCACGAAACCGCGCATGAAGGGATGTGCGGTGCCGCAGTATTCGGCGCAAAGCGCCTCGAAATTGCCGGTGCGGGTCGGGGTGAACCAGATGTAGGTGACCATGCCCGGCACCATGTCCATCTTGGCGCGAAACTCGGGCACGTAGAAATTGTGCAAGACGTCGATGGAGCGCAGCAGCAGCTTGACCGGCTGATCCACCGGCAGATAGACCTCGCCGCCCTCGATGATGAGGTCATCCTTGCCGAACCGGTCATGCGGGTTGACGCCCAGGGGGTTTTCGCCGCTCACCCATTCCGCGTCCGCGGTGCCTAGCACGCCGTCGGCGCCGGGCAGCCGGTAGGCCCAGTTCCACTGCTGGCCGAAGACCTCCAACTCGCTGGCGTTCCCGGGCACGGTGACGAACTGCTTCCACACGAACAGCCCCGGCACCAGCATCGCAGCCACGCCAACGGCAGTCACTGCTGTCAGCCACCACTCAAGCCGCTTGTTTTCCGGATCGAACTCAGCCTTGTGGCCCGGACGGTGCCGGAATTTCCACACGCAATAGGCCGTGAACAGCACCACCGCGGCGAACACCGCACCAGTGATCCAGAAGATTATTACCAGCGTGTTGTCGATATAGTCCCAGTTCGACGCGATCGGCGTCCACCACCACGGGCTGTACAGATGGAACGCAACGGACCCCGCCACGATCAGCACAAGCACGACCGCAATCAGCATCCCGCCCCCTTTCCCCCGCTCCCCGGACACATCCAAGGCCGAAAAGGCAGGTTCAATCGGTAAGAGAAGGCAGTATACGCCGGTTTCACAAATTAATCCAGAAACGGAAGATTTTGCGCCCCTGACGCTAAAAACTTTCCGTTTTCACGCAATTTGCCAAACGAACCGGACGCGGCCGCCTCCGGAGGGCAGCACCGCTGCTGTCAGATGTCCGCAAACAGTAAGGGGCCGGAGGGAATGTTCCCCCCGGCCCCGGCACCGCCCGCAAGGACGGCTGGCGTGCTTATTCGGCAGGTGCGCGCTCTGCGGCCTTTTCGCGCTGGCCGTCGCGGAACAGCGCCTTGGCCAGCGAGATGCACATCAGGCCCATCACCATGGTGAACGGCAGCGCACCGATGATCATCGCGCTTTTCAGCGCTTCCATCGGATCCGCTCCGCCGTTCTGCTTGCCTGCAAACAGCAGGGTGCCGATCACGGCGGTCAGGATCAGGCCCCAGACGATCTTGTGCTTGTTGCCGATGTTCTGGTCGCCGCCGGACATGATGGTGTTCATCACCAGAATGCCGGAGTCCGCCGAAGTGACCAGGAAGGTCATGATCAGCACCACGCACATGATGGTGATGCCGGACAGCAGGCCGCCGTCGATCATGCTTTGCAGGGTCACGAACAGCTTGGCGGTGTTCGAGGCGCCGATGATCGCACCTTCGGCCGCGCCGTTCAGTTCCAGGTCGATGGCGGTGCCGCCCAGGATGGTCATCCAGGCAAAGCAGACCAGCGCCGGGGCGAGCACGCAGCCGACGATGAATTCACGCACCGAGCGGCCGCGGGAAATGCGCGCCAGGAACAGGCCCACGAAGGGCGAGAACGCGATCCACCAGGCCCAGTAGAAGGTGGTCCAGCCAGCCTGCCAGCCGAACTGGCGCTGCGGCTCGCCCGCGGCATAGGCCGCCGACAGCACGTCGTCGGACAGGGCAGCGGCTTCGCCCTCCAGACCGGACTTGAAGCCTTCGAAGGAGCCCCAGGCGTTGGTGGCACCGCCGCGCAGCGCATCGGCATAGGGGGCGGCCTCAGCCGGCAGCGCCGCCGAGAACTCAGCCGCGGATTGCGGGCCGAAAGCACCGAAGCTCAGCGCCGTGAAGTTCAGGATGTAGTCCACAATGGCCGACGCGTAGGTGCTCATGGCGAACACGAAGGAGCCGAAGACCACGAAGACCAGCAGCAGGATGATCGACAGGACCAGGTTCAGGTTCGACAGGTACTTCACGCCGCGGCCGACGCCGGACACTGCCGAGATGATCGACAGCCCCATGATCGCGAACAGGCCGGCCAGCAGGCCAACGGTGCCCGGTGCAGGCGCGTCGCCGCTCATGTCCATCATCCATTCCATGCCGGTGATCGCGTAAAGGCCGTCCACGAACTGCGACACGCCGAAGCCGATGGTCACGGACACGCCCAGGATGGTGGCGACAACGCCCAGCACGTCAACGACGTGGCCCAGGAAGCCGTTCATCAGCTTGCCGAACAGCGGCGTCAGCGCGGTGCGGATGGTCAGCGGCATCCCGCGGGTATAGGCGTAGTAGGCCAGCGACAGGCCGGTCACCACGTAGATCGCCCAGGCATGGAAGCCGTAATGCAGGAAGGTGTAGCGGAAGCCGGACTGAATGGCCTCCTCGCTGTTCGCTGCGACCTCCTGCGACAGCACCACCGGGTTGGACCCCCACAGGCCCAGCGGCTCTGCGGTGGCGAACACCATCAGGCCGACGCCCAGACCGGCGCCGAACATCATCGAGAACCAGGAAAAGTCCGAGAATTCCTTCGGCTCGCCCGGGGCCCCCATGATCCGCTTACCGGTTTGCGGCAGCGCGGCGACCACAAACAGGAAAAAGGCGAAGAAGCCGACGATGATGATGTAAAAGGCGTTGAAGTCCTCCAGAATACGCCAGTTCAGGCTGCCGAGCACGCCGGTGGCGTTTGCCGGCCACACCAGGGCCCAGAGCACCAGCGCGACCATGATCCCCTTGCTGAGCAAGGCAATCTCGACGCTGTGCCCCTCGTAGAAGCCGCCGTTGGAGGTCTTGATCTCCAAATCGGTAAAAGGTTGCTTAATTGACATGCGTTTCCTCCCGTTTCGCACGTGCCGCACCGGGGTGCGGAATGTCCGGCGGGGTGCGGCCCCGCCGGGGATTGGCGTCAGCCCAACAGAGCTTTGATCCTGTCCAGCGTTGCCACGCTGACCGCGACGCCTTGGTCCCGGGCTTTGATCCGCTTGCCGCGGCGCCCGTCGCCTGGCAGATGTGCGCCAGGCTGTGCCCGCACCGCGCCCACGATTCCGACCATTCCGGCACGAAATGTGTCATTCGAGGTTGCTGCGGGGTCGATTGCGATGAACATCTGGCCGGTTTTCGGCGGACCGCCTGCGGTGCCGGAGAACGGCGAGGCATTGATGCCCAGCGTGGCACCGGTCAGCGCGGCGGCCATGATCTCGGTCAGCAGCGCCACCCCGACGCCCTTGTAGCCGCCCGAAGGCGCCATCGAGCCCTTGAGGCCCGCGTCCGGGTCTGTGGTCGGGTTGCCGTCTGCATCCAGCGCCCAGCCCAGCGGAATCTCCTTGCCCTCGCGGGCGTGTTTCATCACCTCGCTCTTGGCGATGGTGCTGGCGCTTTGGTCGATCAGCAGCTCCGGCTCGCCGTCCTCGCCCGGCACCGCAACCGAGAACGGGTTGGTGCCGACCACCGGCTTCCTGCCGCCCGAGGGCGCAATTGAGGCGGGCGCATTGGTGAAGCCCAAGCCCACCAGCCCGGCGCGGGCCAGGCGGGCGGTGTGGTAGCCCAGCACGCCGCAGTTGTAGCTGTTGCGGATTGCCAGAACTGCGATGCCCTGCTCGCGGGCTGCCGGGATCAGCGCTTCAAAGCCTGCGTCGATGGCCGGATGGGCGAAGCCGGTGGCCGCGTCCACCGCGACGACGCCGGGGCGCGGGCGGGACAGAACCGGCACCGCCTGCCCGTCCACCTTGCCGCATTGCACATGCTCGGCATAGATCGGGATATAGGCGAGGCCATGGCTGGCCACCCCATCCGCCTCGGTCGCTGCGGTGGCAACTGCCAAGGGCCGCGCATTCGCCTCTGACGTGCCTGCAGCCACCAGTGCGCGGAACGACAGGTCCTCGATCTCGGCAAGGGTCAGGGTTCGGGTTTCGGTCATCTCAGTGCCTTCTCAGTCGTTGTCGGACAGCCCGGCGCCGGCGCCCAGCAGGCGCGACTCCTCGGTGGCCGGAGCGTAGGTTTTATGGGCAAAGCGGTTGAGCGCGGCCCAGGCCGCCTCCGCCGGTTCGGCGCGGGTGCGGCCGGGGTTCGGGTTTGCCAGGCTGCCCGCAGCGCAGATGCTCAGGCGGGCGGCCGCGTCCGGCAGGGTGCCTTCGCAGTGCAGGGCGGCGCCGTCGGTGACAGCCTGGAAGCCCTCGCCCGCAACCGTGACGCAGGCGCCAAGCTGCCGTGCGGCCGTTGCGGCAAAGGGCAGGATCATCGCAGGCTGGGCAACTGGGCCGATGGCCATTGGCATGTCCCGCAGCCGCGCCGCGCAGTCGGACAGCGCCGCGCCGGTTGCCAGCGGACAGAGCGGCGCGTCTGCCAGCCAGTCACCCTCGATGCCTTGCGGGACGTGAGCCTCCAGCTCAGCTGCAAAGCCGGCCTCCAGCAGCCGGGCCAGCACCGCCGCGCCGTCCAGCCCCTGCGCGCACAGCCAGCGGGTGGCCTTGGCGGCTTCCTCGGCCAGCCCCCAGTCATACCCCGCCCCGCGGGCGGCGCGTTTGGCGGTGGCTTCCACTTCGTTCAGCGCATAGCTCATTGGTCTGCCTCCGGGTATACCCACAGGTCGGCGTTGGCGGTGGTCAGGTCCTCAGGGTAAGGCGCGCCCGCATACATGCAGATCCGCACCCAGCGGTCGGAGCGCGGGTCGAAATGGGTAGCGCCGAAGAACGACAGTTTCGCCCGCAGCATGTCGACCGGCAGCACCCGGTCGCTGATGGTGTTGCTGCGGATTTCGCCGTAGGGGGCGGCTTGGCTCATCTGCGCCCGGCGCACGGTGTGGCGGTGTTCCGGGTGGCGCAGCAGGAAGGCCGCGACGGGCGCCTCGGCCTCCCAACCGGCCAGCGCGGCATGGGCCAAGGCTGCGTCACGGGCCGGCGCCAGCGGTTGTTCGTAATTGGCGATGGGCTCGTCGAAGCGTTCGCCCATGCGCGGCTCCAGCTTCTCTTCCGAGACATACCAGGCGCGGGCGCAGTTTTCGCGGGCCGCCCAGTCCAGATCCAGTGCCCAGCCAAAGCTGTCTTGCAGCAGGCTGCGGACCTGCGAAACCGGCATTGCGCCATTGATGATGAAGGCGTCTTTGTTGGCGTCGGCCATGCAGTCGGACAGACCGTCCACCAGCTCCGCATAGGGTTCCAGGATCAGCGAGGCCGCCAGTTCCTGCCCTTCCAGGCTCAGCGCTGTCCCGCTCCAGCGGATCAGCCGGTCCCAGGGGCGGTCATTGCGCAGATCATCTGACGCCACCCAGGCCGCCAGGGCCTCAAGATCCTTGCGAAGGCTCGCCAGCTTTTCGATCTGCACCGGGTGCTCCGAATGCCAGCGCGCCGCCGACAATTCGCTGCGCCGCAGCATCCGGCGAAAACAGGCGGCTTCCTCCGCGGTGGCGGTTTCGACCGAGCGCACCCGGGCAATCGCCTCCTCCCGCGCCATGATCCAGTTGTTGAACAGCACCGGGTGGTTGACGATGTAGGGCGCCATGCCAAGGCCGGTGGAGTTGCCGATCCCCAGCCGCTGCGCGGTTTCGGGCGCCAGCGGCACGGCGTTCTCGCCGCCCTTGGCACGGGCCATATGCTCCACCAGATCACGGACGAAGACACGGGTCAGGTAAACCGACAGCATCTCTGCCTGGAACGGCGCGCTGAGTTCGGGGCGGTCCGCGATGGCCTCCCGGTCGGCAGCGCCCAGCTTGCCGGAGCCGTAGACGGCGGTGGTGCGCATCAGGTAGCCGACGGCATCCACCTGCGCCGGGTCCGGCTGCCGGCCCTGCGACAGCGCATCGACGAAATGCGCCCACAGGCGCACCGAGCGGTTGGCGCGGGAAACAGACAGGGATTTCTCGTTGACCCGGCCCGCCTCCTGATACGGCACGTTCTTTGAAAGCCGTTCGATATCCGCATCCGTCGGCACCCCGTCGAACAGGGTAAAGGTCGCGTCCCAGGCGGTGGCGATCACCCGGTCGGAGCGCATGTCCGGCGGCAGGTCGTGGGCGAAGGCAATCAGGGAATAGGTCCGCGCGGGGCCGGTCGCGGTATAGACCGCCACACCGACACCCTTGGCATCAATATCAAACTTCGGGCGCGCAAAGCTCCAGTTTTCCCGGGCCATGCGCCGTGTCAGCACCCGCATGAAGCTGAGGCGGCACTGGTGCAGGGAGCCGAGGCGGCTGAGGCGCATGACCTGCGCCGGGTCCCGTCGTGATATCGTTGTCTGCGCGGTTGGTTCCATGACCTATCCCTTTGGGCCAAAGTTTTCGGCGAAGAACCGGTACCAGTTCCCGCCCATGATGCCGCTGACCTCGTCATCGTTCATGCCCGTCGCGCGAAGGCCGTCTTCGATGTTTCCAAAGTCGCGGTTGTCCTTGAACCAGCCGGGCATTGCCGGGAAGCCCGGCGCGGCGGCTGATCCTTCGCCGTAGTCGATCTCTTTCGTCCAGCGGCCGACCCGCATCCATTCAACGATGCTGTCAGGCTGGTCCTGGCAAAGATCGGTGCCGATGCCGAGGTGCTGTGCGCCGTATTTGTCGGCAGTGCGGGCAATCATTTCGCAAAAGCTTTGCAGGGTGCAGGCAGACTTGTCCTTCAGGTGGTGCGGATAGACCGAGAAGCCCAGCATGCCGCCATGGCCGGTCACCGCGCGGATCACATCGTCCTTCTTGTTGCGCAGGGCCGGCGACCACTCATGCGGGTTGGCATGGGTGATGGCGATCGGGCGGGTGGAGATCTCCGCCGCTTCGATGGTGGAGCGGTCGGCGGAATGGCTCATGTCCACGACCAGGCCGACCCGGTTCATCTCCTTGATCACCTGACGGCCCATGCGGGTGATGCCCGTGTCCTCGGCCTCGTAACAGCCGGTCGCCAGCAGCGACTGGTTGTTGTAGGTGAGCTGCATGAAACGGGCGCCCAGCGTGTGCAGGATTTCGATCAGGCCGATATCGTCCTCCATCGGCGAGGGGTTCTGGAAGCCGAAGAACACCGCGGTGCGGCCGGTTTCGCGGGCCCTGTCGATGTCAGAGGCCCACTGCCCCTTCATGATCAGGTCCGGATACTGTTCGAACCAGCGGTTCCACTTTTCGAAGTTCAGAACCGTCTCGCGGAAGTTCTCATGATAGGCAATCGTGACATGGATCGCGTCCACGCCGCCCTCGCGCAGCTGGCGGAAGATCTTTTCCGACCAGTTGGCATATTGCAGGCAGTCGATACGGTAGCCGGTCATTCAGGCACCTCGTTCATTAATGGTCAGCGCCCGTCCCAAGTGAATGCGGGGGGCAGGACGGGCGCTGCATCCGGCGTGTCGCCGGATAAGTTCAGGCCGCGCGATTGACGGGCATCAGACCGGCTCGCCGGCGCTGATGTAGGCGGTCTTGACGGCGGTGTAGAACTCCGCCGCCGCCTTGCCCTGCTCGCGCGGGCCATAGGAGCTGTCGCCGCGGCCGCCGAACGGCACGTGGTAGTCGGTGCCTGCGGTCGGCAGGTTGACGGTGACCACACCGGTGCGCGCGTTGCGGCGGAAATGGGTGGCACGGGCCAGCGACTGTGTCACGATGCCAGAAGTCAGGCCGAAGTTGGTGTCGTTGACCACCGCCAGCGCCTCGTCATAGCTGCCCACCTTGATCACGCTGGTCAGCGGCGCGAACATCTCCTCGCGGTTGATGCGCATATCGTTTGTGGTGTTCAGGAAGACGCCCGGGGACATGTAGAAGCCCTCGTGCGGCATTTCCAAACGCTGGCCGCCGCAGGCCAGTTCGGCGCCTTCGGATGTGCCGGTATCGACATAAGCCAGGTTCTCGTTCAGCTGCTGCTCGCTGACCACCGGCCCCATCTGCACGCCCGCTTCCAGCGCGTGGCCCACTTTCATGGCCTGTGCCCCGGCGACAAGCTTGTCAACAAAGGCATCATGAACAGCCGCGTGGACCACGAGCCGGGAGGAAGCGGTGCATTTCTGTCCGGTGCCGCCAAAGGCGCCGCCCAGCGCCAGGGTGACGGCCAGATCCAGGTCGGCGTCGTCCATCACCGCCAGCGCGTTCTTGGAGCCCATCTCCATCTGCACCTTGGTCAGGTTCTGGATGGCGGCGGCGGCAATGCCCTTGCCCACCGGCACCGATCCGGTGAAGGAGATCGCGTTCACCTTGTGGCTTTCGACCAGGCGCTGGCCAATGGAGCGGCCGGAGCCCATGACCAGCGAGAACAGGCCCTTGGGGATGTCCTGGCGCGCGATGATCTCGGTCAGGGCAACCGCCGAAGCCGGGGTGATGTTCGCGGGCTTCCAGACCACGGCGTTGCCGTAGCACAGCGCCGGCGCGATTTTCCACGAAGCGGTGGCGGTCGGGAAATTCCAGGGGGAGATGATGGCGACCACACCCACCGCCTCGCGGCGCACGTCCACCTCGATGTCCGGGCGCACGGAGTCGGCGTTTTCCCCGATCTGGCGCAGGCATTCGGCGGCGTAATATGTGAAGAACTGGCCAGCCCGGTAGACTTCGCCTTTGCCCTCAGCCAGCGGCTTGCCTTCTTCGCGCGACAAGAGCGTGCCCAGTTCCTCGGCGCGGGCCATCAGCTCATTGCCGATGTTCGTCAGCACCGCCTGCTTGCGCTCCAGCCCGTAGGCGGCCCATTCGCGCTGCGCGGTCTGCGCCTGATCCAGAGTGGCGTCCAGCTGATCGGCGCTGGCCTGGGCAAACATGCCGACCAGATCGCTCAGATCCGAAGGGTTGCGGTTTTCGATTTCGCTTTCGCCAGCCAGCCATTCGCCGGCAATCAGGTTCAGTTTGGTCACGGAGAAGCCCCAGATGCTGAATTTCAGGTTTGCAGCAGGATGGACTTCCGCCCTAGCATCAGTCAAACTCAATAAACTGAACGCAATTTCAATAATTCTGAAGTCATGGCCTTGAAGATCGAAATGCTGCGCGCCTTTTGCACCGTGGCGCAGACCGGGAACCTGTCGGAGGCCGCAAACCGGCTGGGCCGGACCCAATCAGCGGTTTCCATGACCCTCAAGCAGATGGAGGACCATCTGGGCAAGAAGCTGTTTGAGGGCGAGCGCAAGAACCAGCTGTCGCCGCTGGGCGAGCAAGTCTTTGAACTGGCACAGAAACAGGTGCGCCACTTCGACCAGACGGTGCAGAGCATCGAGATGGCAGCCGAGGCGACCCACGGCCTGATCCGCATCGTGTCGGTGCCATCGGTGGCCGCTCTGGTATTCCCGGCGGTGCTGGAGCATATGACCGCCCGCTTCCCGGGCCTGAAGGTAGAGCTGCGCGACACCGACACCCAGCAGGTTCTGGACGCCCTGGCCGAGGGCAAGGCGGATATCGGCATCGCCTCCGGCTATCATCCGCTCAACGGAGTCAAGGCGGTGCCGCTGTTCGAGGATAGGTTTGGCCTGGTCTGCTCTGCCGATCACCCGCTGCTGCGGCAGGAACAGCCGCCGGCGATCGCTGATGTTACCGGGGCCGGTTTTGTCCGCAACGCCCTGTGCGGCCTGATCCGCAACGAGCGCTTTGTCGAGGCCAGCAGCGCGGCCGATGTGACGATCCACAACACCCATTCGCTGATTACCATGGTGCGGACTGGCAAATGGGTGACCGTGCTGCCGCAGACCGTGGCCCGCTTCATGCCGGAAACCACCGCCTTCCGCGCCATAGCTGACTTGCCGGACAAGCGGGAGGTCTACCTCTACCAGCGCGAACGCTCGCGGTTTGCGGCCCTGACCGAGGAATGCAGCAGCTTCATCCAGTCCTGCGACCTGTCACCGGATCAGCCGGAGTAACCGCGCGGCGGCGCCCGCCGCCGTTCAGGCAAGGTGAAAGGACAGATGCGGCGCGCCGCCGCCGGCATCCCGGACCTGCCGGGCCGTGATCCCGAACACCTCCGACACCGTGTCCGGCGTCAAGGCCTGTTGCGGCGTGCCCGATGCCACCAGGCGCCCGCCCGACAGCACCGCCACCCGGTCGCAGGTCAGCGCCTGGTTCAGATCGTGCAGCGCCACCACGGCAGTCACCTTCAGGTTCCGGACACAGTTCAGGATCGACAGCTGGTGGTGGATGTCCAGATGGTTGGTCGGCTCGTCCAGCAGCAGCAGCCCCGGCTGCTGGGCCAGCGCCCGCGCGATATGCAGCCGCTGCCGCTCGCCGCCGGACAGGGTGGCCCATTCGCGCTGGGCAAATGCCTCCATTTCGACCGTCCGCAGAGCTTTGTCCACCTGCCGGGTGTCTTCGCCGCTCCAGGGCCGCAAGGCCGACAGCCAGGGGGTGCGTCCCAGCTCCACGACCGAGCGCGCGGAGATGCGCTCCGCGGTGTCGGCCTGCTGCTCGACGATGGCGATCCGCTGGGCAATTTCCCGGCGCGACAGCCGGGCCAGCGGCTGCTCCGCCAGCAGCACGTCGCCCTGCGAGGGCCGGGCCAGCCCCGCCAGCAGCCGCATCAGCGTCGATTTGCCGGAGCCGTTAGGGCCGACCAGCGCCAGCGTTTCCCCCGGTTGCGCCGACAGCGACACATCCGACAGCAGCTCCTTGCCGCGCACCGAGAAGGACAGGCTGCGGGCTTCGATCCTCATCGCGCAGTCCTCTGCCCGCGCACCAGAATGATGGCAAAGGCCGGCGCTCCGATCAGCGCAGTAACGACGCCGATGGGCAGCACCTGCCCGGGGATGATGATACGGGACACGATGTCGGCGCCGATCAGGAACACCGCTCCGGTCAGGGCGGCGGCGGGCATCAGGCGGCGGTGGCCAGGGCCAACCAGGAACCGCGCCGCGTGCGGGATCACCAGGCCGACAAAGCCGATGGAGCCAACGATCGACACCATCACCGCGGTCATCAGCGCGGTGGCAAAGATCAGCACCACCTGCACCCGCCGCACCGGGATGCCCAGCGCCGCGGCGGAATCGGTGCCAAAGGTGAAGGCATCCAGCGCCCGGGCGTGGAAGCGGCAGACCATCCAGCCCGCCAGCGCCAGCGGCACCGCCAGCCACGCATCCGGCCAGCGCACGCCGCTGAGGTTGCCCATCAGCCAGAACATGATGCCGCGCGCCTGATCCGCATTGGCGGACTTGGCGATGATGAAGGCGGTAAGGGCGTTGAACAGCTGCGAGCCGGCGATCCCCGCCAGCACGATCTGCGCCGCCGCCGCCCGGCTGCTGCCCGCCCCGGCGGCCCGCGCCAGAATGGCGACAAAGCCAAACGCCAGCAGCGCCCCGTTGAAGGCGCCGAAGGACAGCGACAGGGCGCCGCCGCCGAGGCCCGCAATGGTCACCGCCACCGCCCCGGTCGAGGCGCCGGCGGAGATGCCAAGGATGTAGGGATCCGCCAGCGCGTTGCGCAGCAGCGCCTGCAGCACCACGCCCGCCACCGCCAGCGCGGCACCGCACGCCCCAGCCACCAGCGCCCGCGGCAGCCGGTAGCTCCAGATGATGCCCTGGTCCACCGGGTCCACCGGCAGCCCCGCCCCGGCCAGCTTGTTGACAAGAACGGACAGGACAAGGTCAGGCGCAAGCGAGGTTTCCCCGATCATTGCGCCTGCCAGAACCGCCGCAGCCAGCACCGGCAGAGCCAGGCAAGCGCCCCTGACGCCCTGCCAGGCCAGTGCGGCGGCTGCGCTCATGCGCCGTTGCCGATCGCGCTGAGTTCAGCCGCCAGATCCTCCAGCGCCGGGATTGCGCGGATGGTGGCATCCATCGCCTGGGCATCCATCACCACGATGCGGCCGTTCTTCACAGCGTCCATCTGGCTGGCGACCGGATCGGTGCGCAGAAACTCCAGCTTCTTCTCGTAGTCATCGGCGGCAAAGCGGCGGCGGTCCATGCGGGCGATCACGATCACCGTCGGATTGGCCTTGGCGATGGTTTCCCAGCCGACGGTCGGCCATTCCTCGTCAGTTTCGATGACGTTCTTAAGGCCCAGCTGCTGCATCATGTAGCCCGGCGCGCCCTTCTGGCCGGCGACAAACGGGTCGCTTTCCATCTCAGGCGAGGAGAACCAGAACACGGCCGAGGCGTCTTCCAGCGCAACCTCTTGTGCCTTGGCAACTGCCGCGGCTTCGCGGGCCTTGTAGCCGGCGACCAGCTCTGCGCCCTTTTCGGCCTCGCCAAAGATCGCCGCAAGCTCCTCGATGCCCTGATACAGGCTCTCGGTGGTGAACATTTCTGTCCGGGTGCCGTCGCCGCCGGTGGTGTTGTCCTTGCCGGCGCAATCGGCGGGCAGAACATAAGTCGGGATGCCGAGGTCATGGAACTGCTCGCGCTTGGCGACGATGCCTTCGGGGCCGACGTGCCATTCGTACTGCGCCGCCACCAAGCCGGGGCGTTTGGCAACCACGCTTTCAAAGCTCGGGTCGTTGTCGGCCAGACGCTCGACCTTGGCGTTCACCTCGACAAATTCCGGCAGCACGTCGTTGAACCAGACCGAGGTGCCCAGCACCTTGTCCCCCAGCCCCAGCGCATAGAGCACTTCGGTGGCCGCCTGGCCGACGGTTACGGAGGATGCCACAGGGGCTTCGAAGGTGAGGGACTGGCCGCAGTTTTCGATGGTCAGCGGAAAGGATTCATCAGCAGCCGCAGCCTGAGCCGCAAGAGTGAAAGACAGGCCAATAAGGCCGGAACGCAGGAACATTATAGTCGATCTCCATGTGTCAATGACCGGAGAACGGGTGAAAGGGCATTGACCGGCGGGGCAGAAGGTCTGAGCCCTTCCTCTGCGGCGCCTGATCGCGGCGGCGCATCCTGCCGGCAACCTCCCCGGACAACCCCGCCCGGTGTGCTTCGGTTTTTACCGGCAGGTCTCCTGACTGGCGGGTCATCGTCTGGGCCGCCTTCCCGGACCGCTGGGATCCAGTGACGCGATGGCACAGCACTCGCCGCCTACAGTTGCGGGGGCAGTTCCGGTTGGCGCCCGGCAGGCACCGCGGATTCCCTCTTAGCCCTTGCGGGACCGGTTAAGCGCGCGTAGCGCATCGCCCTGCTTGCGGCAAGAAAAAGTTGCCGCTGGCAGGGAAAACCTGCGCGGGAGGCGCCCCCCCCTGCCGGGGCGGGCTACAGGATTTCATCCTCGTCAAACATCGGATCATCCTCCAGCTGGGCGCTGATATCCTCGACCGAATCCTCTGCCTTTGTGACGGAGGGGACCCTTCCCAGATGGAACACTGCATCGCCCTCGTTCACGACGGGCATTACCGCGCGGCCGACAATCAGCCCGTCGAAGGGGGCCAGGATTTCCTCGTCCTGCTCGCCGAAAGGGTCCGATACTGATCCCATCAGCTCCCCTTGCCGGACCAGCTCCCCGTCGTTCCTGTAGACCCTCAGAAGCCCGCCCATCGGCGCCCGCAGCCATTTGCTGGAGGCGCAGAACTGCGGCTGCGATTTGGGTTTGGAAATGCCCTTGGCCGGGACCATCCCCATGTGCCGCAGCACCCGCAGGATGCCGGCCAGCCCGGCCCGGATCGACAGCTCGTCAAAGCGCAGGCCCTCGCCCGCCTCAAACAGCAGGATGTCCTTGCCGATCTCCTTGGCCGCACCGCGCAATGAGCCGTCGCGCAGCGGCGACTGCATCACAATGGGCGCGCCGAACACCCCGGCAAGCTCCCGGGTTTTCGGGTTGTCGGGCGAGATGCGGATCTGCGGGTAATTGGTCCGGTGGACCGCCGCCGAATGCAGGTCGATCCCCAGATCCGAGCGGGCGACCACCTCTGCCATGAACAGATGCGCCAGGCGCGAGGCCAGCGAGCCAAGCTCGCTGCCGGGAAACGCCCGGTTCAGGTCGCGCCTGTCGGGCAGGTAGCGGGAGTGGTTGATGAAGCCGAAGGCATTGACGATCGGCACCGCAATCAGCGTGCCCTTGAGCGTCGTCAGGTTCGGCGCCCGCAGCAGCCGCCGGATGATCTCCACCCCGATCACCTCGTCGCCATGCACGCCGCCGCTGACAAAGACCGTCGGCCCGTCCTGGCGGCCATGCACCACATGCGCCGACATGGTGACCGGCGTGTGATCGGACAGGACGCTGACCGGCAGGTCAACCGTCAGCCGCGAGCCCGGCGCCACCCTGGCATGGCCGATGGCAAAATGCTGCCGCCCCTTCATGCCGTCATCCCTTGCCCTTGGTTTTGGTGGCACCTGCCTTGGCGTTCTTTTCCAGGAATTCGATCATCTTGCCGGCGATATCCAGGCCGGTGGCCTTTTCCACCCCTTCCAGGCCGGGGGAGGAGTTCACTTCCATCACCACCGCGCCATGGTTGGCCCGCAGCATGTCGACGCCACAGGCGTTCAGGC
The DNA here is from genome assembly GCF_002388965.1 of Leisingera sp. UBA4491. Taxonomy (NCBI): domain Bacteria; kingdom Pseudomonadati; phylum Pseudomonadota; class Alphaproteobacteria; order Rhodobacterales; family Roseobacteraceae; genus Leisingera; species Leisingera sp. UBA4491. Next base: position 122,683 of record NZ_DGNN01000005.1, read on the forward strand.
CCATGGTCTTTGCCGCGCGCACGGCGGTGGCGCGTTCTTCCGGCGTCAGTTTCACAACCTGAGCCGACCCGCCGCGGTGCAGGTTGGAGCGGAAATCGCCCTCGGCCCCGGTGCGCTTCATCGCGGCCACGACCTTGCCGCCAATCACGATCGCGCGGATGTCGGTGCCGCCGGCCTCCTTGATGAACTCCTGCATCAGGATATTGACGCCGGCGCCGCGGAACGCCTCGACGACCGACTTGGCCGACCGGTCGGTGTCGGCCAGAACCACGCCGATGCCCTGGGTGCCTTCCAGCAGCTTGATCACGATCGGCGCGCCGCCGGCGAGTTTCAGCACTTCTTCAGTCTGCTTGGGGTCATGGGCAAAGGTGGTGACCGGCAGGCCGACACCGTCGCGCGCCAGCAGCTGCATCGAGCGCAGCTTGTCCCGCGACCGCCCGATGGCGACGCTTTCGTTCAGCGGGTAGACACCCATCATTTCGAACTGCCGCAGCACTGCCGTGCCATAGAAGGTGACCGAGGCGCCGATCCGCGGGATCACGGCGTCATAGCCCTTCAGCTGCTCGCCGTTGTAAAAGATCTCCGGGCGGCGGCTCGCGATATTCATGTAGCAGCGCAGCGTGTCGATGATGTCGAGCTGATGCCCGCGCTCCTCTGCTGCGGCCTTGAGGCGCTTGTGGGTGTACAGGTTGGCATTGCGGGCAAGCATGGCAATTTTCACGTGGTGTCCTTTTCAGGTTGCCGCGCAGCAGCGGCGCGGCTGGCGCAGGCGGCGGTTGAATGGGTTTAGGCCCTGCACAGCAGGGATTTTCTGACAAGTGCTGCTGACCCGTCCGCCGGTATTAGTGTCCGGCGGACGGGCCTCATCGCCAATGGGGATCGATTATCTGCTTTGAGCCTATAAGGTGCCGTATCTGTTTTCAAACGTCCTGCTGCCGGGCCGCCGGGCGCGGCTGGGTTGCCGCCCCAGTACAGCCAGGCTAGTGTCTTGCCTATAGGTAAAAATTCATTGGACCCTGCAGATGGTCACCTTGGCCTGCGCCGCCGTCATCCTGGCCGGGCTTCGCGGGCGTGGTTGCGGCGGCAAGACTTGCGGACGCTGCAGGCTCCCGCGCAAGCTGCGGCCGGCGCAGGCGGTGCAAGGATGCGATTAAAAGTTCCTGCGCGCATTTCCAGGAAAAGAGGCATGTTTTGATTGTTGCGGACAGATCCTTTGTGGTTATGAATGCCAACGCCTTCGTTAGCTGCCGGCGGGCAAGGATATACCGGCGCAGCAGGCTGCGCAGACTGAGTGCCGCGCGGCGGCCGGCGGCTTGAACGGACAAGGATAAGATGGACCCGGAACAGCTGATCGCCTGCCCTGCCTGTGACGTGCTGCACTGCGACCAGGAGGTGGCCAAGCACACCGTCGCCAGGTGCGCCCGCTGCGGCACGGTGCTGGCGGCGCCCAAATCGGGAGCGATGACCCGGATTGCGATGCTGTCCCTGACGGCGCTGATCCTGCTGGCGGCTGCGGCCGGCTTCCCGTTTCTGGAGCTGCAGGCCCAGGGGCTGTCGCACCGGGCCTCGGTGCTGGATGCGGTGCTGGCGTTTTCCCGCGGGCCGATGGCGCCGCTGTCGCTGGCCACAGGCCTGCTGATCGTGCTGCTTCCCGCTGCCCGCTATGGCGCCCTGGTCTATACCCTGGCACCGATGGCCCTGGGCTGGCACCCTGCCCCGCATGCGGCCGCCGTCTACCGCTGGGCAGAGCGGCTGAAGCCCTGGGCGATGGCTGAGATCTTCATCATCGGCGTCGCGGTCGCCCTGGTCAAAGTGTCCGGCCTCGCCCGGGTCGGGCTGGGGCCTGCCTTCTGGGCCTTCGCGGCGCTTTTGGTGGTGACCATCCTGACCGACAGTTCCATTTGCAGGCTGACCGTATGGAAAACCCTGAAGACCCGCCGCGGTTCGTGACCGCAGCCGAGGCCGGGCTGACCGGCTGCCGCACCTGCGGCGCCGTCAACCCAGGCGGCGCGCAGACCTGTTACAGCTGCCGCAGCGCGCTGACCCCGCCCTCCGCTTACAGCCTGCAGCGGGTCTGGGCCTGGCTGGCGGCGGGGCTGATTGCCTATGTCCCCGCCAATATCTACCCGATGCTGCGCACCACCACCTTTGGCCGCGCTTCGGAGAATACTCTGATCGGCGGCATTGCGGAGTTGTTCAGCCATGGCTCCTATGGGGTCGCCTTCATCGTGTTCTTTGCCAGCATCGTGATCCCGCTCGCCAAATTTCTGGCCATCGGCTATCTGGCGGTCTCGGTCCGCAGGCCCGCAGCTCTTGGCAGCCACGGCAGGCTGGTGCTTTATGAGGTTGTCGAATTTATCGGCCGCTGGTCGATGATTGATGTGTTTGTCGTGGCGATCCTGACCGCCCTGGTTCAACTGGATTTTGCCGCTGCCGTCACCCCGGGGATTGCCGCGGTCAGTTTTGCATTGTCGGTTGCCTTCACCATGCTGGCAGCCCAAAGTTTTGATCCGCGGCTGATCTGGAACGCGGAAAAGCGAGAGTATGAATGAGCACGCCTGAACCCGCCACGATGAAAGTCTCCGCGCAGCGCCCGTCGCCGTGGCGCAACCTCTCGCTGGTCTGGCTGGTGCCGCTGGCGGCGCTGGCGGTGTCGCTGGGCGTTGCGTGGCAGGCATACTCCAGCCGGGGAGTTCTGATCCGCATCACTTTCGAGAACGCCTCCGGCGTTGTGGCCAACGAAACCGCGGTGCGCTACCGCGATGTGGCGATCGGTCAGGTAGAGGAGCTCGGCTTTACCGAAGACCTGAGCAAGGTCACCGTCTGGGCCCGCATCGACAAGAAGATTGCCCCCTACCTGGATCAGGACGCCGCCTTTTGGGTGGTCCGCCCGGAGGTCAGCACGCGGGGCATATCCGGCCTCAGCACCGTACTGTCCGGTGTCTATATCGAAGGCACCTGGGATCAGGAGCCCGGCGTGGCCGCCACCCGCTTTGAGGGCGTCGACGGGCCGCCGCTGGTGCAGCCGGGCCGGGACGGGCGGCGCATCACCCTGCGCACCCCTAGTGGCAGCATGATCTCGGAAGGCGCGCCGGTGCTGTTCCGCGGCGTCGAGGTCGGCCGGCTGGAGCAGCCGCGCCTGACGTCCAGCGGCGACAGCGTTGTTGTCGATGCCTTCATCGACGCGCCGCATGACCGCCGCATCAACTCCGCCACCCGGTTCTGGGACACCTCTGGCTTTTCAGTTTCCTTCGGTGCCAGCGGGCTGTCGCTGGACGTGGACAGCATCGCCTCGCTGGTGGCTGGCGGCATCGAATTCGACACCGTTTTCGACGGCGGCAAACCCGTGGGCAAGGACACGGTGTTCGACATTCATGAGGACGAGGCCGCCGCCCGCCGCACCGCTTTTGCGCGCTCGCAGTCGGAAGGCGTATCGGTGGCTGTCGCCTTTGACGAGTCGGTGGCCGGGCTTGCCAGCGGCGCCGCGGTCAGGCTGGGCGGCGTCAAGGTCGGCGAAGTCAGCACCCTGAACGCCGCCATCCAGAACCAGAGCGACGAGCCCGAGGTGCGGCTGATTGCCAAACTGCTTCTTCAGCCTTCGCTGATGGGGCTTCCCCCCGGCGCAGGAGAAACTGAGGTCCTGGATTTCCTGGAACAGGCGGTCGAAGGCGGGCTGCGGGCCCGGCTGGCCGCGGCCGGGCTGCTGAGTTCGGAACTGATTGTTGAACTGGTCACCCTGGATGAAGCCGCTCCGGCGCGGTTCGACCGCAGCGCAGAACCCTTCCCAGAGCTGCCCAGCGCCCCCTCCGACCTGCCCGATTTCACCGCCACGGCGGAAGGCGCGATGGAGCGCATCAGCGAACTGCCCGTTGAGGAGCTGATGGCCCAGGCCATCGCCACCCTGGCCAGCATCGAAGACCTGGCCTCTGCCGACAGCACCCGTGAGGTTCCCGCCGCCGCGGTGGCGCTGCTGGAAGACACCCGCGCGCTGGTCGCGGACCCCGGCACCCGCGCCCTGCCGGCTGAGCTGAACGCCGCCGTGGCGGAGCTGCGCGCCATCCTGACGGAGGTGCAGCAGGGCAATGCGGTCGCCAATCTGAGCGCCGCGCTGGAACAAGGCAGCCAGGCCGCCGCCAGTTTCGCTGCCGCATCGGATGAGCTTCCTGCCTTGGTCAGCGACTTCCGCGCCCTGGCGGCCAAGGCCAATTCCCTGGAAGCCGAAGAGCTGATCCGCTCCGCCAGCCGGCTGATGAACAGCGCCGATGCGCTGATCGGCACCGAGGAGGCCCGCGATCTGCCCCCTGCCCTGACCGGCGCACTGGATGAGGTGCGCCGCACCCTGGAGGCGCTGCGCCAGGGCGGGCTGGTGGACAATGCCAACGCCACCATGGCCTCCGCCCGCGGCGCCGCCGATGCGGTGGCCGCTGCCGCCGAAGGCCTGCCGGCCCTGTCCGCCCGGCTGGAGCGGCTGGTCGCCCAGTCCGAGGCGCTGATCGCCTCCTACGGCGCCCGCTCCAGCTTCAACTCCGAGACGCTGGACGCCCTGCGCGAGGTCAAGACAGCCGCCCGCGCGGTCTCGCAGCTGGCCCGCAAGATTGAACGCGATCCGAATTCCCTGCTGTTTGGAAAATAAAATGTTGAAAGCCCTGACTTTGATGGCCCCCCTTGCCCTGCTTGCGGCCTGCGGCCCCTCCAACGAGGCCCGCTACCTGATCTCCGCAGCGCCGGGCGAGAAAGTGGCGAACCTGCGCTCCCGCACGATCGAGGTGCGGCTGGTCTCGCTGCCCTCCTATGCCGCGGCGTCGGAAATCGTTGCCGAGGGCGACGGCGGCGCGCTGTTTGCCCTTGGCGGGGCGCAATGGGCGGATGACCCTGCCCGCGGCATGACCGCAGCCCTGGCGCGCGGGCTGAACCAGCGCACCGGCGCCGCCGCCGCGATGGAGCCCTGGCCGCTGAACACCGGCCCGGACGTGCGGCTGGATGTGCGGGTCGATCAGGCCTATGCGCGCGCCGACGGGGTATTCGCGCTGACCGGCCAGTTTGCGGTCTCCTCACCCGAAGGCACCGTGCGCGAATTCGTCAAACCGTTCGATATTCTGGCACCCGTCAATGGCACCGGCCCCGCAGCCGCCGCGGACGCCCTGTCGCGCGCGCTGGCGGAGCTTGCGCGGCAGGTGTCGCAAGCAATGTAACGGCCCCGGCCTGACGGAGGCGCGCGCCGGCCACGCTGGCGGCGCGCTTGCGGTCCCGTCAGGCGGGCTGCGCGCCCGGCCCGGCCAGCGGCAGCCCCTGCAGCATGCCGGAGCGGTAGGTTTCGGTGATCAGCATGCAGGAGGTGTTTTCGATTTCCAGGACATACGTCCTGGCCGCCTCCGGATCGGGCACGCCGCAGCGCTGCCACAGCCGGGACAGAACCCCCTCCGGGCACGGCACCGGCCTTTTGCGGGTCAGCTTGATGTCAAAGATATACCCGATCGGCGACAGCCCCTGTTCCAAATGCCGCTGCACCTCCGGGTCGAGCTGCTCCAGCGCGACATAGGTCAGGTTGTCCATCATCACCTCGCCGCGGTGCGACATGCAGACCTGGCGTTCGATAAAGGACGTGCCCGGCAAATGCGCCCTGACCCCGGCGGGAACGTCCCCGGTGACGTTCTGGTGCAGAACATCCAGCTGCACCGGCCCGTCCGCAAGTGTCTCGCAGATCAGCGTGGCGGAGCCGTCCTGCACCAGCAGCATCTTTTTCCAAACCGCGGCCCATTTCGCAAACGGGCTGCCGGCGGCCAGGCCATCGTCAAACCGCTTGCGCAGCAGCGGCGCCTGTGGCCCGTTCGGGCCGGCGGGCGGCGTGCCCGCGCTCTGGTGCTGACTGCCGGTGCTCATGTGCTGTTACTTTCATTGCCGGATCCGGCGAAACCAATAGCAGCACCGGCGCCGGGGTCAAACGGCTATGCCCCGACGGCGGCCCCGGCTGCCGCCCTGTGCCCCGCCGCCAGCGGCCGGAACCGCCGTTCAAGCGAAAAATTTCCGTTACTGTGCGGCCATTTGAAACGGTCCGGGCAGATGCAGCCGCTTGCAGCGCCCTCCTTCATGGCACGCAGCACTTTGCCGCTGCCCCAAGCGAGCATGCGTTGCAGTCTCACCACGCCCGCTCCCGCCCAGAACCGCCGCGTGCCGCAGCGGCTGCGGGGACCGCTGCCGGCCTTGACGGCTGCAAGGCCCGCGGCACATCAGTGCAGAAGCGACGCCGCTTCGGTCAGGTGGTCCGGCGACAAGGGTTTGCACAGGAATTTCTTGACCAGGGGGAACTTGGCCGCACGCTCCAGATCCGCCGGATTGACCGTGGTGCTGACAATCACCACCACAGGCACCGGGTCCATGGCCTGGATCTGATCGGCGTATCTTTCCAGAAATTCGAAGCCGCTGATCGGCGGCATGTTGATGTCCAGGAAAATGAGTTCCGGCGGCCGCCCGCCGTCTTGGATGAATTGCATTGCCGCCAAAGGCCCGTCGAACAGCTCCAGATTTTCGAACATCTGCGATCTGCTGATGATGCGTTCCGCAAACTTCCGGTCCATCCTGTCATCATCAATGACGTAAACGACTTTATCACGGCTACTCATCCTGATTCTCCTCCAAATCCAGATCGACGCTGAAAGCCGCGCCTTTCCCGGCCTGCGAAACGACCTGAAGCACCGTGCCGTGGGCCTCTGCCACACGCTTGCACAGGGCCAGCCCGATGCCCGAACCGGGGCATTGCTCATAGCGGTGCAGGCGTTTGAACAGCTCAAAAATCCTGTCTTGCATGTCCTCAGGTATGCCAGGCCCGCTGTCGGACACAGACAGCCGCACCTTGCCCGCCGTCTCAGCCGGCACACACACGATCCGGACCTCTGCCCGCGGCCCTTCGCTCCCGTATGTCAGGGCATTTGACAGAAGGTTGGTCAGCAAAACCCGTATCTGGAACGGGCTGCCCATTACCGCGGGCAACGCCCCCACATGGATCTCCGCCTGCGCGCTGGCGGCCAAAGCGTCCATGTCCTTGAGGATCTGCTGCACCATCTGCTGCAGGTCCACGCGCTCCGGCGTGAACTGGTGACCGACAACGTTGGAGTAATCCAGCACGTCATCGACAAGCTGGCGCATCCGCTGGGCGGTGCCGATCAGATCCGTGATCAGCTCCTGCGCCTCGGGCTTCAAATCCGCCTGAAAATCCTCCAGCAGAACGCCCAGAAAACAGTAAAGCGTGTTGATCGGTGTCTTCAGATCATGGGACAGCGCATAGGTGAAATTCGACTGGTCCTGGTTGGCCTGCACCAGCTGCCGGTTCTTGCTTTCCAGCTCTTGCGCGCGCAGGCGGATCTCATTCGTGCGCTTGCGGACCTCCCGGTCCAGCTCGTCCCGCTGGCGGGCCAGTTCGAAGGTGATGTCGCGCAATTCCTCCTCGACGCGGCGGCGCTCTGCGATTTCTTTTCTCAGGGCGGCCATGCCGCTGACGTAGCCGCGCAGCGCCATGTCATAGACTGCCACGCCCTCCAGGAAAAAATCTTCTGCCCGTTCAAGGCATGCGCCGCTGCTGCCCGCCGGCAGCAGGCTGTCGCGCAGCCCGGCAAAATGCATCAGCCCGAAGTCGGGCAACGGCACTTCCGCCTCCAGGGCAAACCGCGCCGTCTCATACGCCTCTGCCAGAAGCTCAGCTTCCCCGCTTTGGAGATAGGCGGCCAAGGCTGTCTGATACCGCTGCGCCACCAGCGTCAAGGTCTCTTTCGCCGGGTGCCAGTCCACACCGGTCATGGGCTCCTCCGCTGATGGGAAAGGGCCAGAACCGTGCGGTCATCATGGTCTTTGCCGTATGTGGCAAGACAGGAGGCGACCCACTCCTGAGGCGGCATGCGGGCGGAGGGGAGAGCGTCGCGGAACCGCCGCGATACCCCATCCGAGGCAAGGACCAGGATGTGGTTGGGCGGGAACGGCTGGATTTGGGGCAGCACCCCGGGGAACTGCACTCCCAGGGTTCCGCCCTTTTGCAGGATGGCCGAGCTGCCTTCACTATCCGGTGGAAGCGCGCAGATGACACCCTCGACATCCCCGACCGCGGCCCACTCGACGGCGGCGAGTTCCGGGTCTATCAGCGCCACGGCAAGCGCTGCGCCGCGTGTGCCCAGGACACGCTCATGCGCGGTTTCAAACACCTCCGCAATTGAACTGGCGGAGACGGTCGCAAGCGCCTCCAGGCAGGCGTTTGCTGCGGCCTGGGCGCCCTGTCCGCTGCCGACGCCATCCGCCAAAGCCACCATCAGCCTGCTGCCGGCACGCCGCAGCAAATAACCGTCGCCGCAAACAGAGCCCGCCATCTTCGGCGCCTGCGCCGCCGCCCAGTCGATCCGGGTGCCGCCCGTCTCAAAGGCGATGCTGCCGCTGTCTGCGCTTACCGCCATTTTATCACCGTCACGACAAGGCCCTGGCCGGGGTCCGAGCAGATATCGAACTCATCAACGATACGCCGCGTTCCCGGCAGCCCGAGGCCCAGGCTGTTGCCGGTGGAATAGCCGTCCTGCAAAGCCAGCTCCACATTGGCCAGTCCGGGTCCCCGGTCCCGGGCCGTCACCTTGATACCGGTCTTTGCACCGGCCCTGGCCGTGCAGATCTCGATTTCTCCCTCCTTGGCATAATTCACGATATTCCGGGCCAGCTCCGATACGGCAGTTGCAATCAGGGCCTGGTCCGGCCTGCTGAACTCCAGCTCTTCCGCGAGCCGGCGCGCCAGCTGTCGTGCCGCCACCACGTCGCTGTCACAGGAGACCCGCTGCAGCATCACAGCGGGATCCGCTGCGGGCGCCTTCATGGACCGTCTCGCAGAATGGCGATGCCGTGATCTAAGTTCAGCGCTGTGGGTATGTTTTCCAGTTTGAGGCCAAGCAGCACCATTGCCATCGCGATTTCCGGGCGGATGCCCACAATGGCAATCTTTGCGCCGCGCAGCGAGACCGACGCCGCGATATCGCTCAGCATCCTGGTGCCGAAGCTGTCGATCACATCCAGCAGGCTGACATCCAGGATGACCTTGGTTGCCGACAGGCGCGCAACCTCAAGCAGGATGTGGTTCTGCATCTCCTGGATGTCGCTATCCGACAGCTCCTCCTGCACCGCTGCTATCAGAAGGTCGCCCTGGCTGACGATGGGGACACGCCGGCCCACCCTAGCGCTCCAGAAGCTTGCGCGCGGTTTCAACACCCCGCTCAAGATCTCCCGCAGGGTTCAGCGCCTCGCCGGTCACGCCGATCTTGACTAGGGATTGCGCCACCTCGGCGCTGATGCCGGTCAGAACGGAGTGCGCGCCCATCAGGCGGGTTGCCGTCATTGTCTGTATCAGGTGATTGGCAACCATGCTGTCGACCGCAGCAACCCCGGTAATGTCAAGCACCACCGCCCGGGCATTCTGCTCCCGGATTGCATCAAGGATCTGCATTGTCAGAAGCCGCGACCGGTGACTGTCAAGCACGCCGACCACAGGCACCAGCAGCAGCCCCGCCTGCAGGCGCAGCACCGGCGTCGGCAGCTCGCTCAGCTGGCGTTCCCGCTGTTCGATCGCATCGCTCCGGGCGGCCGAGAAGGCTTCGATCGTCATAGCCTGATGGCACGCCGCCGCCTTGCGCAGCGCTTTCTCGGTCTCCATGGCGCCGGCTTCGTCTTCGGCCTCCTGCCGCAGCAGATCGCAGATCCGGTTGATGGCAAAGGTATAGAGGCCAAGATAGAAGCTTGGTGAGATGCCATTGTTTTCATTGAACAGCCCGGCGCGCCCGCGGTCCTGGAAGGATTTCTGGTCGAGGCCTGCCTCAAAAAGCTCCAGCAGATGCCGCCGCTGCTCGTCGCGGACGTCCTGCATGCCGTGCGGAGGGCCGTCGCCGCCGGGACGGTCGTACCCGCCCTCCCGGCTGTAGAATTCCTCCAAAATCGCCTCGATATTCTGTTCGGCCAAAGGCAGCAGGCCGGACACCCGGACCCGGTCGTCCTGGCTGACATCGAACCAGCCCCATACCTCCCGCAGCCCCTTGGACGGGGATTGGAGTGTGGAAGAAATGACCTCGTTCATGGCGCCCTCGCAACGATGGATATGCCCCACGAGAGTCCGGTGATATGCTTAACGAAGACCTAAGAGGCCAAGGGGCAGCCAATAATTCCCCGTAAAACCAGTGCGTTGAAACTGGTTGCGGACGGCCCAGGGTTTACCCCGCCCCGCGGGCCCAGCTGACGCCCCGGGATCAGAGCCCGTCAACGTCTCTAAACGCCGCGTCTGCCGCGTGCTGGGACAACACCGATCCAGGCAGCGGCGTATCCCGCAAGGCCGCGCAGACGCGGATAGATTGGTGGCTGACATGATCGAACTGGCCCGGCAGTACGGCCGATATGGCTGCCGCAGGATCGCAGCGCTGCTGCGAGAGGCCGGTTGGTCTGTCAGTGACGGACGTATCGAGCGGGCGTGGCGGCGAGAGGCGCTGAAGGTTCCGGAAAAGTAACCGAAGAAGGGAAGGCTCTGGCAGAATGACGGATCAAGGTGACCTCAGCAAACCAGGGGGTTACGGCAGCGAAGGCTGTATTACTTAGGCCTATTGTCCGCCAGCCCGCTATTGTGATGACAATGCGATGCTCGGATTCTGAATTGTTGGTGATACTGCTTGCGGGCTATGCATCCGCGAAGACACCAGCGAAATCACTCAGGACCTTTCACGGTTCGTGCCACATGTGATTTCGGTGTAAATTCCGCCCGATTGAGGTCAACGCGAAAGTACTTGGGCAAGTGCTACTGTCAAAGGAAGTATGATGTGTGAAACTTCAGACTTGATCTGACGGACACCTCAGCTTTCCGTGCTGAATACGGTCTGGCGGCTGTCCGATGGTCTGGAAGCTGGAGGATTGGCAGCAGCACTGCAACGAGGACAGACCACACAGCGCGATCGGATATAACATCCCGATCGCCATGCATTATCCCGATGGCGTCGCCAGCCCGTCATCGTGAAACAGCCGGGAAACTCCAGCGCCCCGCGGTAAAGCACTGGGACTCAGAGCACAATCCCTCAGACTCCCGCTGAGAACGAGGGACAGGCGGGGCGCAGGTCGCGGGCAGCTCGCTCGCGGCCCTCCCTTGTCAAATTACCCAGCACTGTCCCCTCTGCGCGGAAGCGAGTTACTCAGACGTTTAAAGCCCACCGGGAAGGCTTTTGTTACAACCCCAGCTTCGAACGGGCTCCCAAAACATTGGATTGAAATTTGTACCCCTTTTTCATCCCGGAATACTTTTTAATTCCAGAATTCTTTCCGGCCAGCGGCCACCATTCCGGATCATTGGGCCAGCTGCGCCAAACGGTTCCCCAGCGGTCAACGACATGGGAAATACAGGTCTGATCGCCAAGGCTCTTGCCTGCCTGATCGCCGTTCGGCCAGTACCAGGACAGCTGATGGCAGACGCTTCCCTGAGCGTCGATTGTCCATTCCCCGGCGCCCAGGCTTTCACTGTTTTCGCCGCACCAGGCGCGGGCTTGCTGGTTGGGGGCATAGTAAATGCCGCCGCCGCACCCTTCGGCCCAGATGTCAGTCTTTCCGGCATAGATCCCCGCAATGCGTTGCGGAGAGGCGGGCTTGGCGCTGCGAGGTTTCGGATCCGCGAGAACAAGCGACGGAAGGGCGCCCAGAAGGACAGTTGCGGCGAGTTTCGCAGCCAATTTCATGTAAAATCTCCTACGGTTAACAGCAGGCGGTCAACAAAGGCCGCCCTGGAATTTTGCGTGTTTCTTGCCTGTCCCCGCATGGCGTCCTTGCCTTGGAAGCCAAGGCCGCTGCCGGGACATGGCCTCTTCAGAACAGAAAGTTGGACCCGTCGTCGAGCTGTTCGACGGTCGTGTTTTGCACCGTTATTGTGACATTTCCGAAGTAGACGAACACATCCTCGCCCTGCTGGTCAAAATCCACCCCATTCATGCCGGACGCTCCGCTTTTCACGTGAATTTTGTCAATTCCGATTTGGAAGTCGGTAATGACGTCTGTGTGATCGTTCCGTCTGAACACAAAGACATCAGCGCCAGCCCCTCCGGTGAGCAGGTCATCGCTTTGCCCGCCTGTCAGGGTGTCTTGCCCGCCGCCGCCGCGCAGGGTGTCATTGCCGGCGCCGCCAGACAGCTTGTCGTTTCCCTTGTTCCCAAACAGGGTGTCGTTTTCAGAGCCGCCGGCCAGCTTGTCGCGCCCGCGTCCGCCGATGAGTTCGTCACTGCCGTCTCCGCCTTGCAGCAGGTCCCGTCCGCCGCCGCCCAGCAGCCGGTCATCGCCGCCCCCGCCTGCCAGCGTGTCGTTGCCTGCTCCGCCCCATGCGGTGTCGTTGCCAGTGCCAAGACGGAGAACATCACTTCCGCCCAGCGACCGGATTTCGAGACCGGTGCCAAGGTTCAGGGAAATGTCGTCATCTCCGGAAAACAGTCTCCGCATCAGTTGCTGAGCGCTCATCGCCTCATACTCCGCATAAGGGAGTGCGAAACCCGAAATCGAGACGAGCGACGTGTCACCGTCGGAATAGGACAGGGAATAGATTTCCCAGTCACTTTGGAGTGTGCTGGTGAAGTTACCTGTCAGCGTCAGAACAGAGCCATCAAGGGCAGTCATCTCGATCGAGAAGCTGTCGTATACGGTGCTCGCGGACTCATCGAAATCTTCGAATGCCAGGAGTCTGATCAGAGTCGGCGCGCCATTTAAACCGCCGATAAATGCGTTAGCCATGGCATGTGTCTTTCTGCTGTGTAAACTTCATCGTGCTTATACCGGTAGAACAGGACCGGGGAAAAACAATCAATTTTCAATAAATCCTGCCTGCAGGCCGGATTTGAATAGATTTTCGAGGCCAAAGCGGCCTGACGGGCAAAACTGTTTCCAACTTCTGAACTGTTCTGTGTGCGAACCGCAAGCGGAGACCCTGCGGCCTGAGAATCGTGCCGCGTTTTGCCTGGCGGCCGGTCTGCGTTTTGACCGCAAGGAGCACCGGATTTCCTCGGCTTCTTCGATTCTCAGCAGCCATTCAGCGGCTGCGCGCATTAGCGGGTCCGGGCGGAACGCTAAGCACGAGAGCGACTCGTTGGATCAGGTTTTCTCAACAATTCCCCTCGGGCCACGGGATTGTTATCTCATACGCGGCACTTCCAAAGGAAATTCAGGAAAAATTTGAAGAAATTTTGACAAAGCCGGTTTCACGCAGGAAATTGGCCGCCATGTAGCCAGCTCTGCTTTTTTCGCGCGGAACCGCTGTGGGGACAGTTTTCGCGCACATCAGACAGCAGCGCTGGCCTGCTTGGGGGTCGGGGGACCGTGGCAAACGATAGTGTTGTTTTGTGCTTTGCAGGTGTGTGCCTGCCAGCTCTCGAAATGCAGTGCCGCTGCATTCGAAGGGGGCTTGAGTGAAACGGTTTTCCTTTCATCAGGACAGGCTGGAAACAGTCGTGTCGTCCCGCAAAGTGTTCGACGACCCGAAACGAATCCGGGCGCGCCGGGCCAGGGCTGTGGTCATCGCCTTGGTAACGGCTGTCCTGTGCTGGGCGATCCTGTTCCTTGACGGCTCGTTCTCCTTGCAGTCTGCGCTGCGTGAACTGAACCCCTTCTACCGCGACAACCGCAGTCATGTTCATCCAGCCGGGGACAGCAACGGTCAGCACGAGCTGACCCATCTGGTGTCGGCGTCACCGGTCCCTCAGGCAGCGCCCGCCTGCGAAACAGGGCACAAACAGCCCGTGTTTTCGGCGATGGCAGACCCAGGGGACCCGCGGGTCTTCGGCCACGTGCCCGTGTCGTCTGAAGGGGCATTTTTGTCGCTGGAAGACAGCTGCGGCCAACTGGGCGTGGTTGTGCCGGAATGGATCAGCATCGTCGAGGAACAGGACCGCCCTGCAGTGTCCCTGATCAGCAAGGACACCCGGATTTCTGTTGAAGAATACATGTCCGGCGCCGCTGTGCGTCCGCAGCTTCTGCCGGCCGTCTTGCTGGGAGAGAAGCGGAAAGAAGAGGCTTTTCTGGACAGTATCGCTGATGCGGCACAAGCACCGGCCCTTGCCGAAGGCATGGCCGCCGCTGTGGCCGCCTTGAACGCCCAGGGGGCGTGCCTGGATTTCACCGGATTGGACCCCGACGCCTTCCAGCGCCTCAGACCGCTGATGGCGCGCTTTTCTGATACCTTCCGCTCCCGCGGGCTGACGGCATGCACCATTCTTGCGGGCAGCCAGGCGGAGTGGAAGGATGCGGAACTGACCGGTCTGTTTGATCAGGTTATCCTGAAGCTCTTCCAGGAGCCCTGGGCGGAATCCGTGCCTGGCCCGCTTGCCCCGTACAACTGGATTGAGGATGTGGCAGCTGAGGCGGTGCAAGCCATCGGTGCAAAAAAGCTGGTTGTCGCGATCGGAAATTTCGCCGTTGAGTGGACCTCCGGATCCTCGAAACCGGAGCTGCTGTCTTATTCGGAAGCGATGCAGAGAATGAGCGCCGCCGGAGCGGACCTGCGCTTCAGCGCAAAATCCTCCAACAGCTTCAGCCGCTACCGTGACGCACAGGGGCAGCAGCGCAAGATCTGGATGCTGGATGCCGCATCCGCGCACAACCAGCTGCTCCGCCTGAAAGAGCTCGGCATTGCCAATGTCGCTGTCTGGTCGCTCGGCCAGGAGGACCCCGGCATCTGGAAAGTTCTGCAGCATCAGAATGCTGCCAAGGATGTTCTGGAAGCTGAACTTGCCATTGCCGAGCTCAACAACTTTGTCGATTACAAGGGACAGGGCGCCTTCATCCGCATCGATCAGCGCGCATCGGCCGGTGTCCGTCAGGTGACCTTCGAGGCAGAGACCGGGCTGGTCACGGACCAGAGCTACAGCCGGCTGCCCAAGCCGTATTCGATCGAGCTTTACGGCAAGCCAGAACGGCGCAAGCTTGTGCTGACCTTCGATGACGGCCCGCACGAAAGGTTCACCAAGGAGATCCTGGACATCTTGCAAGAAGAGCAGGTGCCCGGCGCCTTCTTCGTCGTTGGCACCAGTGTCATGAATTCACCCGACCTGGTCGCCCGGATGGTTGATGAAGGGCACGAGATTGGCGCGCACAGCTTTTCCCATCCGAGAATGGACCAGATCTCCCAGACCCGTGTCGATCTGGAATTTGCGCTTCTGGATAAGATCCTGGCTGGATCAGCCGGCCGGAAAACCATGCTCTACCGCGAGCCGTTTCAGCGCCGCGGCGGACCGATTAGCGCAGAACGTGCCGCCTCGCTGGAGGCTGCCGAAGCCCGCGGGTTCACCATTGCAGGTATGGAAATTGTCCCCAAAGACTGGGAAGGCTGGGACAGCGGGCAGATCGCGAACTATGTGATCGGCGAGGTGGAGCAGGGAAACGGCAATGTCATCCTTCTGCACGATGGCGGCCAGGACCGCACCGCGACCGTGGAAGCCGTCCGCCCGATTATCCGGTCGCTCCGGGCAAAAGGCTATGAGTTCACGACGCTCGCGGATCTTCTGGGCACCAACCGCGCGGCCTTGATGCCTGTGGCCCAGGGCGGCTCTCCGGCCTTCGACCGGGTGTCGTTCTCCATGGTCTGGGTGGCGCAACAGGCGGTCGTGGTTGTCTTCTGGGTGGTGCTTGCAATCGGCCTTCTCCGCTCGGCCGGCATTCTGATCCTGGCGCTGTTGAACCGCCGCGAACGGTTTACGCCGTTGCAGAGGCAGCCGAAGGTTGCCGTGGTTATCCCCGCTCATAACGAGGCAAAGGTGATTGCCCAATGCGTCGAAAGCGTCCGGGCGAGCGGTTACAAAAACCTGGAAATCATCGTGGTGGACGATGGCTCGACCGATGACACGCTGCTTGAGGTCCTGAAGTTCGGCCACAAAAGCGAGGTGCGCCTCATCTCGCAGCCGAACCAGGGAAAATGGAGCGCGCTGAACAGGGCCATCCAAAGCACCGACGCAGAATTTGCGGTTTGCATCGATGCGGACACGCAGGTCTGCAAAGACGCGATCACCCATCTGGTCAGGCATTTCGCAGACCCGAAAACCGGCGCGGTGGCAGGCAAGATCATCGCAGGCAACCGCGTGAACCTGCTGACCCGCCTGCAAGCTTTTGAATATGCGACGTCCCAGAACGTCGAACGGAAAGCCTTCGACCTGATCAATGGTATTCTGGTGGTCCCCGGCGCCATTGGCGCGTGGCGGGTCGAAGCCTTGAAGAAGGCGGGCTTGTTCAGTGAAGAAACCCTGACCGAAGACACCGACCTCACAATTCAGGTGAACCGGGCGGGCTATACTGTGGTGTTCGAGCCCAAGGCCAAGGCCTACACCGAGGTGCCGGAGAATGTAGGCCAGCTCCTGAAGCAGCGGCTCCGCTGGTCCCTGGGCATGTTCCAAAGCGCCTGGAAGCACAAACGGGCGATCCTCGAGGGCCGTCCGATCGGCCTGGTGTCCATTTCGGACATGTTCGTGTTCGGCTATGTCTTCCCGCTGCTGGCCCCCATCGCAGATCTGTTTGTGATCTTTATGCTCTACAACCTCATGGCAGGCGGCTGGACTGGCGATGTTGGCAGCACCCAGCACGTGCAAACGATGCAATACCTCTGGGCCTTTATGGCGCTGCCAGCCTTGGAGCTGCTGATTGCCGCCATTGCGATCACCACCGACAAGGACGAAAGCAACTGGTCCCTGCTGCTGTTCCCGCTGCAAAGGCTGGTGTACCGCCCGCTCCTGTATTTTTCGGTCATCCGCTCGATCCTGCGGGCCGTAACCGGACGTTTAGCCAACTGGGGTAGCGTCAAACGTCACGGGCGCGATTACGGTTTGGTGGCCGGCAACACATGAAACGCAGGTCCTTTCTGAAATCGGCGGCGGCCGGTCTGGCGCTGCTGCCGGGCAAGGGCGCTGCTTCCACGCTGTGGCAGCTTCCGGCGCAGGCGTTTCCGGTTGTGACAAACATCACCGAAGACGTCTCGATCCCGCATCTTATTACGGTGATAGATGCGTTTCTCGACCGGAACATGCCGCTGGCCTGCCTCGTCAATCCCTTTGACGAGCACGGCCGGCCCTACCCTGCGCAAAGCAAGCTGGCACAGGTGCTGAACGGGTATATGCTCGGCAGGAACGGTTTGGATGTCGTGCCATACATTCCGGAGCTGTCCTCGCTTTCCGAGCATTTTCAAGCCCGGGCAGCCCATGAGGCCCGCTCTGCCCTGCAAACCATGCTGCAGCCGGCGGTGTCTGCCCGAAACACGCACCGCCTCATGCAGACAATCGCGTGTGCGGATCAGGATGCCCCCGCTGCTCCCCGGGGGGTGCGTTCCGCTGGCTTCCTCAATCTCCTGTCGGTTCCGGCGCAGTCGGCTCCGGTTCGATCGGAGACGTGGGAAAACGGTGTTGTACGGCTTTTCGGCGGCACGGTGCAGTCGCTAACGGATTTCCACGGCGATGCGGCTGCTGCCGGCATTTCGGCCAGCCAGAACATTCTCTACCTTTCAGCCCAGGACATCTCCGGGATCGATCTGAACCAGCTGGAGACAGCTGCGGAGCGCTACGCCAGCGCGCTTTCGAAACAGGAGCTGGACGGGGATCTGTCTCTGCTGCCGGTCACAGACATCCAGCTGCGCGACAGCTACGGGTTCAAGCGTGTGCTGTGCCTGCATGTGCTGCAGCCGCAGGCGGACGACCGCGATCAGGCATCCGCGTATTCGGCCTTTACGGAATTCCTGAAGGCGGCGGGCATCCCCTATTCGACCGGGGCGGAAGATCCGGAACGGGCCGGCAGCGGCTTTTGGGTCCGGACCGGTTTTCAGAATGAAGACGCCGGGCAGCCCGGCATGTTCCCCATTGATATCGAAGACCGGAGCACCGCCAAAATCCGGACGGCCCGGCCGCTGGGGCCAGGCATCGGCGTGACCTTTCCCGCGGACGCGGCCGGACCGCAGGGGCTGGGGCGTGCGGGTTTCCTGCAATTCCCGCGCCACGTTGTCAGCGGCAGCGGCGTGGTGGAGGCATTTCAATCTGCAACGTCCGGAACTGAAGATGCAGTGATTTTCTTAAAGCCGGACGCGATTGCATTCCCGCCGGAGCGGCGCGCACTGGAAGGCCTTCTGAAAGACATGGCCGCCGCTGAAGGGACGCAGTTTCTCCTGCTCGAAACGTTCTCCCGGACTGTCGTGCCCGCGGGACCGCTGCCCGCCCGCTACCGGAAGACGGCTGCCACTGCGCCAGAGCTGATAAAAACACGCCCCCGCCTGGGCGATGCCGGGCGGGAGGAGCTGCTTGAAGATGCCCGCGTGGCTTGGCGGTATTTCGAGAAATTCACTGACCCTGGCACCGGGCTGTGCCCTGCGACCGTGGATTTCGCGCCAGGCGGGCGGTATCACGAGGCCGTCACGATGTGGGATGTCGGCAGCCACATCAACGGGCTTTTGGCAGCCAGGCAAATCGGCTTGATCAGCCAGGAGGACTTTGCGGCCGCAATCCGCAAGATCCTGCCCAATATCGCGGGCCGGACGTCGCAGGGCCGCCACTTGCCGCAGGGGTGGATACGGACCGACCGCCGCAAGTGGGGCAACAAGAACTTTGACGGCTCCGACGCGGGCCGGCTGCTTGCCGCCTTGGACAACCTGCGCCGCCACAGCAATTTCGGCGAGGAGCTGGAGGCGCTTGTCGGCTCCTGGGACCTTCGCAAGGTGATCATTGACGGCGAAATCCACTCTGTCACAGACGGTGAATTGAAGACCTCATACGTGTCCCACAGCGCCCATTATTCGGCCTTGGCCTTCCGGCGGTGGGGGGTGTCCGCAAAATCGCCATATGAGGTCTTTGCCGGCCGGTCGGCAGCCGACGGGCAGATGGCGCTGCTTGAAGCTGCGGCCAGGATCGGGCCGATTGGGGCAGAGCCCCTGCTGCTTGAGGCAATGGAACTGGGGATGTCGCAGGAAAGCGCCTATCTGGCTGACGTGCTGTTCGGCGCGCAGCTGGAGGATTTCCGCGAAACAGGCAGGCTCATCTGCGTCTCGGAAGGGCCAATCGACAAGGCGCCCTGGTTCCTCTACCAGGGATTGCAGCTGGATGCGCAAGAGCGCACGTGGGCCTTTGACACCGTCGGGCAGGAGCCGGAGTACCGGACGCCCGAATTCCGCGCAGAGAACCTGGCTCTCAGCAGCAAGGCCGCCTTTCTCTGGTCGGCCTATCAGCCGCATGACTACTCCGAAAAACTGGTCAGCTTCACCAGAAATATTGCCCGGACCAAAAACGGTTTTGCGTCGAGCATCTACTTGAAGACCGGGCGGCCGACCGAGGCCTACACGGATCTGAACACAAACGGCGTTATCCTTCAGGCGATTGCGCATCGTCTTGCCGGTTCAGGCTGACTGGCCCGAACCGGCAAGACGCGGAATGGGAACCGTCTGCACAACAGCTTTGCCTCAAAACGTGGCGCATCCGCTGGCAGCAATCTCTCCCGGCGACACCGGGTAACCTGGCCTCGGGTTCAGGATAACCGGCTGAATGCCGGTGATGCGGTTCATGCAGCCGTCGACCCAGCTTTCATTGATGCCCTTGCCGCCCACGTAGATATCCAGCCAGTCGTGGCCCTGATAGCCGCTGTGGCACGGTCCGGCCTGCGGTTTCGGCCCGTCACCGCACAGATCCTCGACAATCGCGTAACGCTGCAGGTTCTTGATGTAGAACTTGGTGCCTGCCGGGTAGTCCATGTAGCTGCGGCCGTTCCGTTTCACATGCCCGACCGCAAGCGTCACCGGGTCCTCGTAAGTGCCGGTCCCGCCTGCCTGCCGGTGGATCACCGGGCGGGCAATCTGTGCCGAGCCGCGCGGGGTATTGTCCCAATAGCTGTAGCCCGTTAAGAATGCGTTCATGGTTTGTTCTGCACCATACGCAGCGCTGCCGGTCACTCCTGCGGACACACTCTCGTCAACCAGAAGCCGGGTGCTGTGCATTCCGTTCAGGCTGTCATTTGCTCTGTCCTGAACACTGCAGCCTGCTGCAGCAAGCAATGTCCCGGCGAAAAGCGCAATTCTGGAAACTTTGTAAGTCATACTGTCATCCTGTTTAACTGAGTACCCAGGAAGCTGCAGAGCAGTTTGAAATCGCAGCTGCCAACAGCTGCAATATGCACAGGATAGGGTAATAAGAGGTTAAAAACAAAAGGAAAATTTTAACAAAACCGGAAGATCAAGGGCGGAAGACCCTGCTGGAGGGCATGTTCCGTTTTAAAACACCGGGTTATTGGCAGGCACGTTTTTCCCGCAAGGCGCGAAATACGGGGGTGCGGGCGTCACATGCGGCTGCCGCGTTTTCCGCCAGAAAGGAAAGCAGCCGCCGCATGGCCGGCGGCTGCTCCAGTCACAGCTCAGGCCCGGGAGAAATCCAAGGGCCTGTGTTTGTCAGCCCGAAGGCTTACAGAACAGCCCGCGCGATGCGGAGCATCTGCAGGAGCTCGTATTCCGACTCGTTCAGCTTCACCAGCTGGCCGTTCAACACGGCGTAACTCTCATTGGCACCCGGCTGCGGAAGACGGTACAGGCTGATCAGTTCCTCCTGCGTCAGGGCTGCCGTCGGGGCGATCGGCACCCCGGCCTTCAGCTCTGCCACCTGTGCCATCTGGTTCACCAGCAGCAGCGAGGTGTAATCCTCCTCGTCGAGCAGGACCGGCATGCCGTCGATCAGGGCATACCGCTGGCCCTCAGGCGCGGGATCAAGACCGAAGAGCGTCGCAACGTGGTCCGACTGCAGCAGCAGAAGCCCGGGGTCCGGATCGCCATAGGATTCAGCACTGAGCCATGCGTCGCGGCGCTTGGCCCAGATCTCATCGTATCCATCGTGGCCGTAGGAGGCCCATTCGTCAAAGGTCACGCCTTTCTTGGCCAGGCCGGGCGGCACGCAAGGCGGATCCTTCTTTGCAAGGCCCGGCGGGCAATTGCTGTAGACGATCAGCTCATCGTCCGGGATGCCGGACGCCAGCAGCTGCGGCGTTGCCAGGGCGAGCGCTGCCGCACCCGCGACGCGCAGCATGTCGCGGCCCGCGGGGGCCGGTGCCGAGACGATGCGGCTGACGGCTTCTTCACGCTCCGCCGCGGTGAAGGCCCGGCGGCCCTTGGCGCCACCGCCGTTCCCCTCCGGTGCGTTCTTGGCACCGGCGCCGTTCTGCTTGCGCTTGGGTCCGCCCGCATGTTTGGGCTTGCCCTTGCCGGCGTGATCATTTCCCTGGCCCGGCTTGGCATGCCCATTGCCGGCATTGGCGTTCCCGTTGCCGGGGTTGCCATTGCCCTTCTCGGCGCGCTTCATGCTGCCGTGCCCGTTGCCATTGCCCTTGCCGTTGTTGCCCTTGGCGAGCCAGATCTGCTCGCTGTTCGCCGTGCCGAAGCCTGCGATGCCGCCTTGCGCATGGACCGGGGCAGCGGACAGGGATGTCGAAGTCAGAGCGAGCGCCACGGCGCTGCCGATAAAGAACTTATTCATGCCAATCTCCTTTCGTCTCGGACCTCAACGCGGCAATCCAGCGCCGCGTTCCCCCGCTCCGGACGTCGGGTGGAGCCTGCCGCCGCATGAAGTCGCTTTGCCCTGCAGGTGCTGATAGCGGACACGTGTGGGCGTCCTGGCTGCACGTGCGGAGAACGGCAGCAAGGTCCCGCTCTGCTGTCCTTCGGCCTTCAAAAATGCTGCGCGATCTACGAACGGCTGCAATGGCGAAGCTGCGCCGCGGCGTTCGGTCAGGCCCAAGGCGACAATCAAGTATGTTATGCAGGATTCTGCGAAGCCCGCTTTCTGCGCCCTTCTTCCCTTGACGCCACCCGCAGCATTGGACGTTGGCATCAGGCCGGATGGATAGTTTCTTTCGATGAGTTTGGACGTGAGCAGACCCACTTGAGTGGTCCAAATTGAAAGTGGACCTGTCACGTTTTAGTGCCGCCCCATGTGCTCGTTTAAGCCACTTTCTGTTCGAAAGCGACTGGGCTTTTCCAGCCTAAAGCAGAGTGCCGTCGGCGCGGATCGTAGAAGCCGTTTATGTAGTTGAAGATGGCCATCTCAGCGTCTCGGCGTGTTGGCCATGACCTGCGCCAGATCAATTCAGCCTTGAGGGTCTTGAAGAAGGTTTCCACTGCGGAGTTGTCATAGCAATTGCCCTTCCTGCTAATCGACGCCTGGAACCCATGCTGGCGCAGGATCCTCTGGTAGTCGTGCGAGCAGTACTGACTGCCCCTGGTGGCGGGTTATCGGTCTACTGGTCCCAGATCACCGTCTTCCTCGGCATTCTGCTCGTCGCTGCGGGGCTTATCCTTGGTTTCATTGATCACGTTACTGATCAGCGGCAGTTCAGAAAGCAGAGCGTGGTTGTGCTGGAGCACCGCGGGCTGCACCAAAGCGTTGATAACGTCTCCGCCAGCGCCTGCAGAGCAGCACCGGTTTCAGGCACCAGCAGCTGCAGTTCCCGGGCCTTGCCGTCCCAGGCATCACGCTGCCGCTCCATGAGCGGCTGCAGATGGCGCGGGCAAATCCTGACCGGAGCCAGCAGCCACTCCAGCCGCCCCCGCCGCCGTGCGTGGGGACGGCTGGCGGCACCTTCATCCTCGGCCAGGCAGGCAGGGCAAAAGCGAGTCACGGAGCCGGTCAGAAATTCCGTGGAAAACGCCTCGCCGCGCAGCTCAAAACGCCTGCCGTCCAGGCTGCGGATGGTGTTGTGCTCCACCACCTTGTGGTCCTGACCGGCCAGTTCACAGAGGTGCCGGATCGCGTCTGATTTCCCGGAGCCTTTCCTACTTCTTGGAGGGGATGCTCTGGAACGTGCCGACGCAAAACTTCAGCTGGACGTATCAACAGACGGTCGAGAACTGCCTGGCGTGGTTGGATAGTTGTGACCCGACCCAACTAGCGTGCGCCAACGACCTGCACTGGTTGATACGAGACGGGGCGAACGTCTGTTGGAACATGGCTGACTTCCATAAGACGATGGCGGCGTTGCGCCTGTACTGGAACACGAGCGGCCGCTGACTACAACCCATCCTGCCCTCGACCATCACAAGTGCTCCTTTGTGGAGGTAGCGGGCGCAGTTCTCCGCGACTTTCCCAAAGACAACGATGTTGTGGTAATCAGTCGCTTCCTGGCGGTTGCCATCGCGGTCGTTGTACTAGCGGTTGACTTTAACGATTTCCATTTGGCGTATTGTACCGCATACCGTGAAGCAAAAAGCACAAGAACCCCATCTTGGGGTTCTTGTGCAACGACATGGGATATTTCCCTCACCTGAAGGGCACCGGCCTTTCAACTTAACGGCTGGAAGTTCTAAGAGAGGAGTTCATCGAGCCGGCTGCCAGAGTCAACTGCGGCGATGGCTTCGAGGGTAGCCTGGAGCTATCCGCCACCGCCTGGGCCTTGGCTTCATCCGGCCAACGTCGGTGACCCGACGCTTAGATCTCGACCCTCAATGATTTGAGAAA
This sequence comes from Leisingera sp. UBA4491, assembly GCF_002388965.1. Taxonomy (NCBI): domain Bacteria; kingdom Pseudomonadati; phylum Pseudomonadota; class Alphaproteobacteria; order Rhodobacterales; family Roseobacteraceae; genus Leisingera; species Leisingera sp. UBA4491. Next base: position 146,157 of record NZ_DGNN01000005.1, read on the forward strand.
CAAATTTGTAACACACATTGCGAAACGCACTCCCTACTGTGAGATGTGCAAGATCTCGCAGCAGGGGATAAACTCTACAACGAGAGGCCAGGTGACCTGCCCCCCGCTGGTC